>RFFQ01000181.1 GCA_003697105.1 Gemmatimonadota bacterium
CAGGATGAAGCCATCCAAAAGTATTTTGATGCCAAAAATTACCATGCCTTACGCTCATTCCTGATCTTTTGGAGCGTGATTCTGCTAATCATCGCCATCATCACGCTGGTCGAACACGAATTTATCCGGTTTCTGCCGGTCGCCGCGCATGGACTCCTGATTTACCTCTACTTTCGCTATGGAAATCATCCCGATGTGGTGGAACATTTCCGCCAGTTGACCATCTATTTTTTACTCCTCCAGTTCGTTTTGATCTCACTCTACGCTTATGATGGCGGTTCGGTGAGTGGGGCGGCATTCATGGCGATTATTCCCCTATTTTGGTTGCGGTTTAAGACCGTTGAATACCAGCAGTTAATTGGTATCCCTTGGATTGTTGCGGTCATCACCTATCTGATCCAAGTGGCGGCGTTAGACCTCCCTTCTGGAGAAGATGTGGCAAACTTGATTGCCTTAACCGTCTTTAGTGGGGTCGTTTATGGGGTAGCAATAAACGTAACCCGCAAAAAGACCAAACAATTTTTAGCCCAATGGACCGTGGAATACGAACGCAACCACGACCGCCTCCGCATGAAGCAGGAATTAGAACATGCCCATGAAATCCAGATGAGTATGCTCCCCCAAACCAAACCGGATATTGCCGGATTTGATTTAGCCTCACTCTCCCTACCCGCTACAGAGGTGGGGGGCGATTATTATGACTACTTTCCGCTCTCGGATTCGCGCCTAGCGGTGGCAATCGGCGATGTTTCCGGTCATGGCGTTGCCAGTGGCTTGGTACTTTCCGGTGTGCGGAGCGGTTTATATGTTCTCCACGACACAGACCGGCAAGCAAAAGACATCCTCGAACGCTTGAACCGGATGGTCAAAAAAACAACCGACCGGCGCATGTTTGTGACCTTCTTATACGCCATTTTTGATCACGAGCGGAAACAACTGACCTTTTCCAGCGCCGGACAACCTCCTTTAGTGTGGTATGATTCCACCTCGAGCACTGTTCGTGAGATCGAACTCAAAGCATTACCGTTGGGGGCACTGTTCGAGACCACTTTTGAGGAAAAATTGGTTCCCTACCACACGGGGGACGTTTTCGTGATGTATTCCGATGGTCTTACCGAGAGTACCAATAAACACCACGAAGAATATGGCGCAGACCGTCTGCACCAGCAATTGCAACAGGTCGCCGCGCAGGGCAAATCCGCACACCACATTCGGGATGCCTTACTAAATGATGTTTGGAATTTCAAAGGTGACCAAGATCAAAAGGATGACATCACGATGGTGGTCATCAAGATCCGTTGACATTCACCCCGCTTTTTCGTATGATCCCTAACATCTGATCTTTGACACCGAAATCCTAATCCCTGAATCCTAATTCCTGAATCCTGATCCCTGAATCCTGAATCCTAATCCCTTTTAACCCTTTTTAACTTCTAACAGAGTTGAGGTTTTCATGGCAGGACAAGGCTCCGCCGGCAATGTGATTGCCGCGTTATGCAGTTTTTTCATCCCCGGTTTGGGGCAACTGGTACAAGGTCGCCCCATTACCGCATTGATTCATTTCGTCATGGCAGGTGTGGTCTGGTTTGTAACATTGGGGTTGTTCGGCTGGATTATCAACCTCTGGTCTACACTGGACGCCGCCCTTTTTAAGCCCAAGTATTAAACGCTCATGTTTGATCTGATCATCATTGGAGCGGGACCGGCAGGCTTAGCCTGTGCCATCGATGCTCAAAAGGCACATTTGCGCTATCTGATTGTAGATAAAGGGTGTATTGTCAATTCGATTTATCATTATCCAGAAGGAATGGACTTTTTTTCCACTTCGGAACTGCTCGAAATAGGCAATATTCCCTTCACCTCCCCCCTCAGTAAACCGAAACGGGAGGAGGCAATCGAGTACTACCGCCGTGTCGTGCGCCACTATGAACTGAATTTGCGGCAATACCACACGGTTATTGATGTCCGCCGGAAAAAAAATACGTTTGAGGTGGTCTCGCGTGACCGGCTCGGGCGGGAACATCACGATCAGACCCGGAATGTGGTTTTTGCTACCGGATTCTACGATCACCCGAACCGGTTAAATGTGGAGGGTGAGGATTTACCGCACGTTTTCCATTACTACCGCTCTCCCCACCCCTTTTTTGGTAGCGAAGTGGTCGTCATCGGTGCGGGCAACTCCGCCACACAAGTGGCATTGGATTTATACCGCCATGATGCGAACGTCACGTTGGTACATCGCGGAGCAGATTTTAGCCGGGGCGTCAAATACTGGATCCGCCCGGACATCGAAAATCGGGTCAAAAATCGTGAAATCCGTGCCTTTTTTGAGACCCGCGTGATCAAAATCGAACCCGATCATATCCATCTAAAGCAGAATAGCCGGCGGATTGTTCTGAAAGCGGATTTTATCTTTGCCATGACCGGTTATCACCCAGATATGAGCCTGCTGACCCAGCTTGGTGTCACCCTAAAACCGGAAAATGACGCCCCCCACATCAACGAAGTTACCCATGAAACCAACGTTCCCGGCGTGTATGTTTGTGGCTCGATTGTTGCCGGACGAGACACCAACAAAATCTTTATTGAAAACGGACGTTTTCACGGTGAAACCATCGTCGGTTCTATTTTACGTTCAACCCCCAAGAGGTGAAACATGACCTTTACCGATACCCTAAACCAGCATTTAGACGCCATCCGCACCCGCAACATTACCGCATTTTTGGCAACCGTTATTGAGGATGATTCCCTCAATTTGATTCTACCGAACGGTGCTTGGATCAACAATCGAGCCGATTTTGTCAAATTTCACGAAGAATGGTTCTCCGACACGGAATGGCACGCTGAATTTGAAGTACTTTCCACCATTGAGCGTAACGACATGGCACAAGCATTGGTGCAAATGGATTATTCCGATATGGACCCCGAGGGTGAGGAATATCACGCTACCATTTATCTAGGGTTGGTGTTTCTCCGGCAAAAGGAGCAGTGGGTGCTAATCCACAGCCAGAACACCCCCATTCAGGACGAGGAAGAGGAGTGATGATCGGACACATCATCAGCGTGGGGGATGAACTTCTCGCCGGACGGATTGTGGATTCCAACAGCGCCTACATTGCCCAACAATTAACTCTCGCGGGGGTTGAGGTCACCAAAATGGTAACGGTCGGAGATGAACCCGCATCGATTGTTGCCGCCTTAAACGCCGCCGCCACGGAAGCGCAGATTATCGTTGTCACCGGGGGTTTGGGTCCCACCAACGATGACCGCACGCGCCATGCACTGGCAGAGTTTGCCCGCGTCCCGTTGGAACTCAACCCAACCGCTCTGGACGCCTTGATCCGCCGTTACAAGGAGCGAAAATGGGGCAAAATGCCGGAAATAAACCAGATTCAAGCCTATTTGCCCGCCGGAGCGACGCCAATGATTAACGAACACGGCTCGGCGTGTGGTATCCGGCAAAAAGTGGGACAAACCATAATTTACACCGTGCCCGGCGTCCCGTTTGAGATGCGCAACTTGGTGGATCAACAGATCATCCCAGATATATTGAAGATCAGTACAAACCCACCGCCGGTGGTGCGTTTCCTCAAATCCAGTGGCGTAGGAGAATCCAATATTTACGAAAAAATCAAAGACATTATTGAAACAAACACAGGAAAGATCGAATTTTCGTTTTATCCGCACCGCGCCCGCCATGTGGACATCTGTTTGACCGTTAAAAATCAGCCCGTAAACATCGCCAACGCTTGGCTTGACGCTATTCAACCAGAGCTGGAAGCCCGGCTGGGAGACCACATTTTCGCAGTCTCTACCGATCCGGGTCTTTCATTGGAAACCCTTGTGCCGCAAATGCTGATTGCTTCCGGCAAAACCATTGCGGTGGCGGAATCCTGCACGGGTGGCTTGCTGGCAGATACCTTAACCGATGTACCGGGAGCATCCGCTTATTTTTTAACGGGCGTCACAGCATATAGTAATGATAGTAAAATCAAGGTATTAGGTGTGGCAGAGCAACTCATCATCGAACACGGTGCCGTGAGTGAAGCCGTAGCAACGGCAATGGCAGCAGGTATGCGGCAGTTGGCAGACAGCGATGTTGCCCTCTCCACCACCGGCATTGCCGGACCCACCGGCGGCACGGCAGAAAAGCCGGTCGGGCAAGTGTACATCGGCTTTGCAAACCGGACACATGCCTATGCCCACAAATATATCTTCACCGGTGACCGGCGCTATCACAAAATCCGCACAGTACATGTCGCCCTAAAACAATTGTGGCAGGAGCTACGTACCGCTTTATGAAATCGATTTTAATCGATCATCTCCGGCGCTACCCCGCCATGCACGTGCAAGACCTCTACAAATTGTGCCATCAGGCGGCACTGGGTAATGAGCATCTGTTAGCGGATCCAGACCACCTGCTGGACTACCTCGATCAAGAGCTTTCCCGCCTTGCCCCTGACGAAACCCAACCGTTACTAGAACCCATTTCCCCCACCGGTTTGGTGCGAGTACATTTACGCCCCTTTAAAGCAAAAAAAGGCGATCCGCAACGGCTTTTAACAGCCATGCAGCGAACCGCCCAAACGTTTCATCCTTCGGTCTCTCATTTACAGGAGTATTGGCAACTTGCACTCGATTTAGATCACGTTGATCCCCCACTTATGCGCCATTTTTTTGAGGCACGCCGGGCAGAAGACTTCCCAGCAGTGCACCACTCGGAGGTGTACCGTGCGGCATACTCACCCGCATACCGGGTGGTGCTAAAACGGGAATTTGTGTTTTAACCGGTGAGTCCCCGCACCAGAAGAGCACTCTGCTACTCAAAAATCTCGCTTCAACAGTGCCAAAAACTCCTGCTCCAACGCTTTGCCCCGATTGCGCCCGTACCAAAGGTGCATCGCTTTCATGATTTCCTCTTTTTCCTGACCGGCGGCTTTGCCTTCATCAAAAATGGCTTGTGCCGCTGCCGGACGGGGTCCCCACCTGAAAAGTTCTTTACCATCGGCAGCGAATGCCACCAATTTGGGGATGCCCCGCTTGCCGTTGGTCAAATATTGGTCCATGATGTCCAGATTTTGGTCGCGTAGTAAAATCCGTAAATCTATTTTAGGGTTACACGCCGCCATTTTGATGATATATCCCAAATTTTGGGCAGAATCACCACACCAAGGCTCCGTGAGGACCATCCACAGTTGGGGTTCGGTGATGGCTTCAATTGTGGCACGAAGCTCATCTGACACCGTGTATGTCTTTTCAATCCGGTGACTGCGTTGCCAATTCAATTTCAGGTAATCCAACTTATCGGACTCGCCTTTTTCAATCTCGGCGCGAAAATGCGCCATATACTGCGCCGGTGTCAATCCGTTATGCGGGCGTTTTTGCTCAAAAAAATCAGAACCCATTCAGAAGACTCCTTGTATTATCAAATAGTTAAAAAGTGATGCGTTTTTAGTAGCATTTTTCCGAAGCACTGTATATAATACGCAGGTGTAACAAAATCAACAAGGGAGATTCAATTTTGGAGTAACCCCATGATTCAGATTGTTTGCGCGTTGCATTGCGAGGCAAAACCACTTATCGAACTTTTGGAGCTAAAAAAAGATCACACGTCCGCCAAGTTTGATCTATTTCAGTCGAACGACGTACAACTGATTATTAGTGGCGTGGGTAAATTGCGGTCGGCGATTGCCACGACATTCTTGATTCAGCGCACTTCGGAGACACGGCGAACCGTACTGTTTAACATTGGGGTTTGCGGTTCTGCCCATCCGGGAGATTCCATCGGGCAGTTGTTTTTGGTCCACAAAGTCACCGATCACGCGACACAGCGTAGTTATTTTTCCGATCTGCTCTTAGAACATCCGGTGGAAGAAGCCCCATTGGAGACATTCGACCAACCGGTGACCGGTGAAGCACCCACAACCGATTTACATTTGGTGGATATGGAAGCCGCCGGATTTTTTGAAGCCGCCAGCATATTCCTTGCACCCAACCAGATTTACGTCCTCAAAATCGTCTCGGATCATCTGGAGTGCCTGAAATTCGATAAACAGTTTGTCACCGGATTGGTGGCGAATCAATTGGACGCCATCCGAGCGATTCTTTTCGCTCAAAAGGCGGCGCTCCCTCACCCAACGGATGAAGTCTTGACGGAAGCGGATTATCGACTTATTTATGGGCTTCGGCAAAATTTACGGTTAACCGAGACCCAACTGCACCAAGTGGTTCTACAGGCAAAAGCGTATAAAATTCGGTTTCAGCAGGAGCTCGATGTCCTCCACCCGTTTACAACTCGTACCATCCACCACAAAAGCGAACGCCGCGCCATCCTTGAGGAGATCCGGGAACGGCTCGGCGCGGTCTAACCGCTACCGTCATCATTTTTCCCATATTTATGTTGAGCGGGACGCCCTCGCTTATCCCGATACGGAGCGTGTGTTCCGCAAATTTCCACATGCCCGCCGGATCGTGATTGACCACTATAAAGCGGTGTTCAATCGCTCCAACCAGCATTTTCAACAGCAAAAAGCCAGCATGAAATTGATTTTGGCGGTCAAACGGGATCATTTTCTGTATGCAGGAAGCCCTGCCGCTCCAGACTTTGGGCATCCAAACTTTTTCTACAATGCCCTGATGCTAAACTGCTTATATAATTGTGATTATTGCTACTTACAAGGGATGTACCCGTCTGGCAACACGGTGATGTTTGTCAATTCGGAAGATTATTTGGCGGCAACAGCGCAGAAGTTAAAAAATGGGGAGGAAATGTATCTGTGCATCTCGTACGATACCGATCTGCTGGCATTTGAGCATATCATCCCCTATGCCCACCGCTGGATTCAATTTGCCCGCCAACATCCCAATCTGCTGATCGAACTCCGCACGAAAAGTGCGAATTTCAACGCAATTAAAACATTAAAGCCGGTAACCAACGTTATTTTAGCATGGACGCTCTCTCCGGCATCCATTACCAAAATTTACGAGAAAAAAACACCATCCCTTAAAGCACGCCTCAATGCCATTAAAAAGGCGATGACCACCGGTTGGACGGTGAGACTCTGCTTCGATCCGTTGCTTCATGTACCCGATTGGCAAGAAATTTATACCGAGTTTGTGGAGCAGGTTTTCACCGCACTCAATCCAGAAAAAATTCAGGATGTGAGCATCGGCGTTTTTCGGATGAACTCCGGCTATTTGCACCGTATTCGGAAAATGCGGGAAGACTCGCCGGTACTTTATCACCCGGTGGATGTCGTCGAGAATGTGGCAACCTACCCGCAAACCGTCAAGGCGGAAATGGAAGATTGGGTTTACCGGCAGGTACGCAAATACCTACCGGATGACCGTGTGTTTGCCCTTTAATCCTGTGAAATTTCCTTCTCTCCCCCCATCCCTGACTACCGGTTTTGACCCCATTTGAGGGTCTGAATTAAAATTCCACTGATAATCAGAACCAACCCGATGATTGAAGTGATGGCAATCGCTTCCCCTAACACAAAATAGATAAACACCAGAGATAAAAACGGTGAAAGATAAACGAAATGGCTAATCGAGGCACTATCCCGCGCATGGTTGAGCGCTTGGAGCCAAAGCACAAAGGTCAAGCCCATCTCAAACAACCCGATGTATATTCCGCCAAGCAATCCTTTCAGCGGTGGGACGGTAAATTCCGAGAAGACCAGCATGGTGATGGTCACATACACCGTTCCGAAGATGAAACCGGAACAGAGTTTTAGCACGGGATCGCGTTCATCCTTGACGTTGAAAATCCAGAACAGTGCCCACACCACCGAACTAAACACCGCTAAAAAAACCCCCACCGGATCGCTGAATTGGAGCGCACCGGTGGGGTCACTGCCTCTGGAAATGACAATCACTCCACTAAAACTGATCAGGAGCGCCATCAAGGCTTGAAAAGTCAATTTTTGCCCCAACAGCGGCACGGAAAGCACCGAAAGCACCACGGGCCAGGTGTAATTGAGCGGTTGCGCCTGTTGCGCCGGCAGTAAATCGTACGCCTTGAACAAAATCAGATAATATAAAAATGGATTCAGCAGTCCTAACAGCGCGGACCCGAACCAATCCCGCCGGCTTTGGGTGAAAAGGTGCGGAATGTTCCCTTGCACCACCAATACAACCAACAAAACCAGCAATGACGATGCGGAAGCATAAAAAAGCATCTGGATAAAATCGAGGCTACGCAACGCAATTTTAAATGCCGTCGCTACCGTTGACCAAAATAAAACGGCAAGAGCAACAAAAAAGTAGGCTTTCGTTTGAGAAGTCATCACATTATTGTCAGGTTGAAAATGAGAAAACCCAGCGCCTTACCGCAACAACACCATGGACGCCGTTATAGATTCGTGATCCGTTTGTAAGCGATAAAAATAGACACCACTTTCCACCACCTGCTGTTGGTCATCCGTGCCATCCCACAGCACCGAATATTCACCCGGCGCTTGAGGCTGATCCACTACCGTGCGGATCAACCGTCCGGACAGATCGTAAATCCGCAGGGTCACCTGACCGGTTTGAGGCAGGTGGTAGCGAATCGTGGTACGCGGATTAAACGGGTTGGGGAAGTTGCTCAACGAGAGCAGCGCCCCGGGGGTATCATATTGTGCCGGGTCTGGATCAACGGAGGTAAAATAATCCGCGGCGGCACTGGCATCGGCAATACCCCAGCCAAACAGATTATCAGGACCGGCATCACCAGCGTCAACGGCGGTGTTCAAAAACGCCTCTCTTACTTCGGACATAGTCCAGGCGGGGTGTTTGCTCCAGACCGCCGCGGCGGCACCCGCAATGAGGGGGCACGACAGTGAGGTTCCAGAAGCGCGAGTATAGCCATGCGGATCGTTGGCATCCACGGTGAAGGTGGCGCGTCCTTGTGCCATAATTTCTGGCTTGATACGCCCGTCATAAGTGGGTCCGATGGAGCTAAAACTGACGTATGCACCCAGCGAATCCACGGCACCGACGGCTAAAATCTCAAAGGCATCTGCCGGCGCATTCATGTAAGGATAATCGCTACCGCCGTTATTACCGTTGGAATTGCAGATTAATACGCCATTTTCCGCCGCCGTATTCGCCGCAATCGTTGTGGTGGCGGTTTCGCCATCCATATCTTCGTACTCGTACCAATCGATGTAACCAAGCGAACTGCTCACCACGGACGCACCTTGATTTTCTGCCCATTCGATGGCTTCTACCCAGTTATCTTCTTCTACGGGGGTTTCGCTGGTAACATCCTCTGTTTTGCACAAAATAACACTTGCCTCGTAAGCGGGGCTGATTAAGCGACCGGGAAAATATCCCACGGTTGCCCCCAAGGTCAGGGTGCCGTGCCGGTGCTGATTTGGATGATCGCCGCTTTCGTACCCCACATTCCCATCATCATTGACGAAATCCCACTGGGCGATCACATTTAATTCTTCAAAAGCCTCATGAGCCAGATTGTAACCGGTATCCAGCATGGCAATAATGATCCCTTCTCCGGCGTACCCTTCTTCATGCAAGGGTGGAACATTGATCTGGTTCAGTTGGGTGTATGCCCCGCCGTAATCTTCTGGATCAAATTGGCGTTGCGTGGCTCGAGATCGGGTGGGATTCACCTCAACCGGCGAGAGGTCAACCGGCTCGGTGCGGCGTGTTTTTGCCACAAGTTGCACCCGCCGGATAAAATCAAACGGGATCAGTTGGTCGATTTGCCCGGCTTTAATGTCAATACTAATTGCATTGAGCCAGTTGGACGTTGCGCGATGTTTTTCAGCGAGGGCGATCACCTGTTCCACATAGGGGCGATAGACGGCAATGTCGCGGTAATCCACTATCTGGGATTTACCTTCTTTCAGGCGCCGGGTGATCGCCGGCGGCGAGAGCCGGTTCACCGCCGTTTGGAGGGCATCTTCCAGTTCCGACCGGGTTAAATCCCCCTTATCTTGAAAAAAGACCCACACCGTAAACACCTGATCGGCATTGGCGGTTTCTAACTGGGCAGCCAAACGGGGTGTAATCACTTCAGCAGCGACATCACTACCCCCAGCGAAGAGCAAAATGCTAATCCACATCAAAAACCGGTGTTTCATTATAACCTCCTATAAAATTTGGAAAATTAACGTTTGGTTACTCAAATGTGATTAGTGATCTACGTTCACAACATCATCCAGCCATGCCAAATAGGCGTCTGATCCGGCGGTAATGGGCAGAGCGATCATCTCTGCCACCTCATACGGGTGGAGTTCGTCAACCGTCTGTTGGATGCCAGCAAGTTTGGACGCGTGCGTTTTAATAATGAGCAACAGTTCGGGATCATCGCAAATATCGCCCTGCCAACGGTAAATCGACCGAATTTGGGGTACAATATTAACACAGGCAGCCTGTTGGCGTTCAACCAGTGCCCGTGCCAATTTTTCGGCGTTTTCGGGTGTATCAATCGTCACATAGACCACACGAAAAGGGGTCATTTTCGTTTCACCTCACTTTCACTGTGGATTCGTAAATACGAGCGATAGCTGTACACTGAATACTGCCCCCGCCTTGGAAAGTCAAGTTTGAAATTACGCAAGCATTACCCGAACAGCCGTCTTGATCGCAAAACTCATTGACAATCCAGAACTAACTGTGGTATGCTGGACTTGATTAATCAGAATACTTGGCTTTTCAAGGGAGGTCATAATGATTCGTATCATCCTATTCGTACTCATTGCCGGAGGGTTATCACTTTTCGCAATGGTCAGCTTTTCCGCACCGGGGAAACATCCGGCAAATGCCTTTAACGCCGGCAACCAAGAGTTTGAAAAGAAAAATTATGTCAAAGCGTTGGACTATTACCAGCAGGCATTAGAACACGAAAAAAACTCCGAGAAGGCACTGGAAATTCAATATCAAATTGGATTGTGCTATGTCCGGCTGAACCGAGAGAGGGACTACCGGCAGAAATTTGAGGAGTTCATTTCAGATTATCTGGAAACCACAAAAGGGACGATCTGGGAAGCCCGGGCATATTACCTAAAAGGGCTTGCTTTCCAGAACTACTATTATTACCCGGACGGGGAAATCCATCCATTTGAACAGGCACGGCTGATTTACAATGACTATCTGAAGAGCAAAAAACTACGCGCTCAAGAACTGCTGGAAACCGACATCCGGTTGGCAGAAGCACTGGAAGCGCAAATTTACAATTACAGTTACCGCCGGATGGAGCATCAGCGGCAGGAGATGGATAATCCCCCCGCCGGTGACGATCCATTTTACGAAGAATGGGAACGGGAATCGTTGAAAGAAACAGACGCGAAATACCACAAGGAATGGGAAATCCGCAAGCGAATTGTCTATTTGTTCCGTGAAATGTCGCGCTTGAGCAAAAAACCGGCGGATCAATTTACCGTGCACTACAATTTGGCGCACTTTCTTCGCCGGCAAGCCCGCACGGAAATTTACACCCAGGAGGCCATCAAACGGTTTCGGGATGTCACCGCAGAAGCCCCCGATACCAAGCTCCGCGAGGATGCCCAATTTAGTATTGCCTTTTTCTACTTGGAGCAGGAAAATTGGCTCACAGCGGAAACTGAATTGGAAGCCCTGATCCGCAAATTCCCCACCTCACGGTGGGTCTCTGATGCCCGGCGAGCACTCCAGCAAATACGCAAAAAAGAACTTCGGATGGATGTCCAAACAGCCTTTTTGCCGGACCAAACTCCTACGATTACCGTGACTACCCGGAACCTAAAAGCAGTCGAGTTCACCCTCTATCCCTTTGATTTTGCCGAATTTTTACAATCAGCAGCCGGGCTGAAAGCGGAGGCGTTGAACCATTTCAACGAGCTTTTCGGGGATATTGAGCAGGCGGTGAAATACGCTGATAAACCCCTCCACAAGTGGACAGAAACAGTCGAGGATCGCGACGATCACAATCCGGTGGCAACCGAGTTAACACTCGATTTAAATGAGATCAAAAAAGGTGAACCGGTCATCGGTACATATCTGCTGGTGGGCAAGCGCGGGCAAAATTCCACTGCCGCCTTGATTGTCGTCTCTGATCTTACCATCATCCAGCGTACCGCCGATGATAAAGTCGTCACTTTTGTAGCAGATGCCCTTAGCGGCGCTCCCGTCCCCAACGCGGAAGTAACGATCCTCAAGCACCAACATCAATTTCAAGGTGTTTCCGACGAAAACGGGCTTTTTGAAACCCACACGGCGCTTAGTTCCTGTGCGGGGTATTCCTGTTTTATCGCCTCCTACGCTGTTGTGGGCAACCGGTTTGCCGCCACACCGCAACAATACGGCTATAGTTATCGCGAGGATCGCCGTCAGATACAGAGCTACACCATTACCGACCGTCCGGTGTACCGTCCCGAACAAATGGTTTACTTCAAACACATTTTCCGTGAAAATCGGGACGGGGTTTACTTCCCATTGAACAACACAGATGTACGGGTAATCATTAAAGACCCGCGCTGGAGCACGGTGTTGGATACCACCCTTCAAACGAATGAGTTCGGTTCTATTGCCGGATCATACACTCTGCCAGAAGAAGCGCCCTTAGGGGTATATCGATTTGAGCTTAGCCGTAAAAATCAACGGATCTACGCCGCCAGTGCACCCCAATTTCGGGTGGAGGAGTACAAACGCCCGGAAGTCAAACTCAATGTCAGTGCGGATGAGAGCAATTTGCGCGTTGGGGAAACGATCAAAATCACCTTAAATGCCGAGTATTACTTTGGCGGTGGCGTGGCGGATGCGGATGTAAATTACACCATCCGGCGGCAGAATTATCGCCCCACCTTTTATTCCGGCAATGAGTACGACTGGCTGTACGGGCGCGGTTTTGATGATGAGAACCGGGACCGCGGCTGGTGGTGGTATCGCTGGTGGTACTACGACCGCAACGAAACGCTGATGACCTCCGGTAGTGCCAAAACGGACGCAGAGGGCAATGTGGAGATTGAAATCAAAACGGACGATCTACTGACAGACGAGTGGGAAGATGCCTATCTCATCACCATCGAGGCGAATGTGACCGATGCCAGCCGCCGTCAGATTGATGCCCGCAAGGAGATCATCCTACCGGTGAGTGAATTTTATGCCTATGTGGAGAGTGAACGGAACTTTCTGCTCCCTAACGAGAAAGCCAAATTTACCATTTTCACCCTGACGCCCAACTACGCTCCTAAAGATGCCGATGGGACGGTGCGGGTACTCAAATTAACCCCGAAAGATGATCCCCAAGAAAATGAAGACCCCTACACCGAAAAAGAGATTTATTCTGAAGAGCTTAGCACTAAAAACGGGCGCGGCGAATTTATTTGGATACCGAAAGATGACGGGCGATTTCGCATCCGATTTGAGGCGCGGGATAAGCGCGAGGCGCTCGTCACCGGGCAGACCGAATTGTGGGTCGCCGGTGAGAAATTCTCCGGGCGAACCTATCGTTTTGCCAATCTGCAAGTGACCACCAACAAATCGACTTACGCCGAAGGTGAAACGGCGCATCTGCTGATCACCACTGCCCAGAATGAGAGCCACGTCTTTTTGACGAGCGGAGCGAACCGCGACCTGTACGGGGCACAAGTCATCGCAATTAAAGGTGGCGCGAAGACAATCCCCCTGAAAATTACCGAGCAACACGTACCTAACTTTTTTATCACCGGTTATCAGGTGCAGAAGGGCGTGATCGAAACAGACAACCGGCAGGTGTTTGTGCCACCTGCCAAGCACTTCATTAACGTGGATTTGACTGCAGATAAAACCACCTATAAACCGGGTGAAACCGGTACGTTTACGCTGAAAACCACCGATTCCCAAGGTAAACCGATTGTCGCCGAAGTGGCGCTGAGTGTGTTCGATGCCTCTTTGCTCTACATCCAAAATGAAACCTCCCCGGACATCCGCCGCTACTACTACGGCAGTCTGCGCGGGGACGCCACCGGCACGCAAAATTCATTCGATTACCGCCTTGCGCCGGTCAGTGAAGATAAAACCACCTACAAGGATTATGAGCGACACGGCTACCCCGATGGCTGGTACGGTTTGAGTGATGGACTACGGTATGAGCTACTGGGTGAGGAGATCGATCAACGCACCGAACACATGAGCATGGGCGCCGCCGGAGAGGGACGCCAAGTCATGGCAATGGACATGGCAGCACCCGCGCCAATGGCGGAAGAAGCCCCCATGATGAAGTCTGCTCCTACCGAGGAAGCCGAATTTACCGATGCGGATGAAACCCGCCGCGACGCCAATGAGAAGAAAAAAGAAGGGGCGAATGTCGAGCCAGAAGTACGCACCAACTTTGCCGAAACCGCGCTCTGGCGTCCGTTTGTCGTCACGGATGAAAATGGGGAGGCAACAGTTGATTGTGACTTCCCGGATGCACTGACCACGTGGCGGGCAAGCGCCAAAGCGGTCTCCGGTAAAACGCACGTGGGCGAGGCGATGACGGAAGTCCGCACCAAAAAAGAGGTGCTAGTGCGCCTGCAAGCACCTCGCTTTTTTGTGGAACGGGACGAAGTAGTGATCTCGGCAAACGTCCACAATTACAGTGAAACGGTGCAGGAATTAACGGTGGAATTAGGGATTAGGGATCAGGGATCAGGAGTTAGCAAATTGCTACGCTTGATCTCGGCGGAAAATCCGGTACAAATCACGTTAGCACCGAATTCCGAAGAGCGGGTCGATTGGCGAGTGGCAGTGGTCGGCAATGGCGAGGTGACAATCCGCGTCTCTGCCGCCTCTCCGCAGGATGGCGATGCGATGGAATTGACGTTTCCGGTTTTTGAATACGGCATCGAAAAGATGGTAGCCCATCTGGGCGACCTGCGCACAACGGATCAGGCGGAATTTACCCTGACCGTGCCGGATGAGATCAAGCAAGGGTCGCAGAACTTGCAAATCGTCCTCTCGCCTTCACTGGCGGCGATCACCATCGATGCCCTGCCCTATCTGGCGGATTACCCCTACGGCTGTTTCGAGCAAACGATCAACCGCTTTGTACCGGCAGTGCTGGTGGCGAAAACACTGCAGAACTTGGGAATGAATCTGGAAGATTTGGAACATGCGCGGAAAAACATCATGGCAAAAGAGCTTGCCGCCGGGCGCTACCGGCATCGGGAAAGTCCGGTTTACGACAGCCAAGAATTGCAACAGATGATCGATACCGGTTTGAATCGCATTCCTAAATTCCAGAACCGTGACGGCGGGTTCGGCTGGTGGACACAGGATTCGCAATCCGACCCTTACATGACGGCGTTAGGTGTAAATTCGCTGATAATCGCCCAATCGTGCGATCTGAATGTTAACCAAAATATGCTGCGCCGGGCGGTGAATTATCTGCAAAATTATGTGAAAACACGGGATAATGTGCCGGAGAATCTGCAAACGTATATTTACTATGCCCTCTCCAATTATGATCCAAAAAAGATCGACATGGAGGCGCTGGACACACTTTTTGGTCGGCGGGATGAACTTTCCTACTATTCTTGGGCGCTGTTAGGGTTGACCTATGCCAACAAAGTATTGGAAGAACTAGGCACGTTTCGGCGGGGGCAATTGATGGTGGCATCATTGGATGAACCATTAGTGGAGCAAAATTTAGACAGTCCGGCGTTTGAAAAGATGGATATTTTGCGGCAAAATTTACTAGACCGGATGCGTACAGATGACCAAAATGGCACGGCATTCTGGCAACCTGAAGGCAGTTATTGGTGGTATTGGTGGAATAATCGGGTAGAAACTACCGCCACCACTCTGCAATTTTTGAATCGGGTGGATCCACACAATGAGAATCTGCCGCGAGTGGTCAAATGGTTAGTCAATAATCGACGCGGCAATCGCTGGTACTCCACCAAAGATACCGCGCTTGGCGTGCATGTACTGCTGGAATACGCACGGTCACAGGGGGAATTAGACGCCGATTACGAATTGACCGTTAAGATGGACGGGGAACCCCTGAAAGTCATTCGCGTCACACCGGAAAATTTGCTGACCTTTGATAATAAAATTTTTGTGGAAGCGCCTGAATTGAACCGCGGTGAGCATCAAATTGAAATCAGCAAAAATGGCACGGGCAACCTCTATTATTCTGCCTTTGTGGAGTACTTCACACAGGAAGAACAGATTGAGGGCACCGGTAATGAAATTTTCATCACCCGGACATATTTTAAGAAAGCAGAAGCGGGGGGTGAAAAGCAAACATTAGCGGATGGGGACCGGCTAAACAGTGGTGATGAAATTGAAGTGGAATTGACCATCCATGCCAAAAATGACTACGATTATTTGGTGTTTGAAGACATGAAACCGGCCGGGTGCGAGTTCACCCAATTGAAATCGGCTGGGGGTTACATGGAACTGCGCGACGAAAAGGCGGTTTTTTTCCGGCATTCACTCCGGCAGGGAGAGACAACGATTCGATATAACTTGCGGGCAGAAATTCCGGGCGATTTCCATGCACTGCCCACCAAGGGACTTGCCATGTACGCCCCGGATGTGCGATCCATCAGTGATAGTTTTACCCTGAAGATTGAAGATTAAGCCCCGGTGCAGGCGTGATTGAAAATCAAACCCCATTACGGTAAAGGTCACTCTTACAGGCATAAAATAAAAACCCTAAGTAGATGATTTACTTAGGGTTAATCTTTTCATGGTGCCCCGCCAGGGACTCGAACCCCGAACCAACTGATTAAGAGTCAGCTGCTCTGCCAATTGAGCTAGCGAGGCGGGTAATATGGTGCGCCAGAGAGGATTCGAACCCCTGACACCCAGATCCGAAGTCTGGTGCTCTATCCAGCTGAGCTACTGGCGCAAGTGCTAAATTGAACGCCCGAATATACAGCCAATCGGGTACCCTGTCAAGAATTTTCCCCGAATTGGGTTTAACCCTCGCCACCCAATCCGGGGAACGGGTTGACATTTATGCCGAACTACTGTATTTTATTGAGGTACTAAACCCATTAACTTTACATTTTTGGAAGGATTTTGCGTCATGCGAATACCCGTCGTCCTGCTCTTGGGGTTGGTGCTTTGCGGAATAACCACAGTCTTTGCCGCAGAATCCAGCACCATTCATGGTTTTGTGTTGGATGAAAACGGCAATCCGTTGGAAAGTGTACGCATTTCAGTCACGGGCACGCAGCAATACGCCATCACCGGCCAAGATGGTACCTACACGATTGAGATCGAAAGCGGCTCATATCTGGTTCAAGCTTCCACACTAGATATGGTTTACGAACCGGCAATTAAATGGGTCGATCTGGCTCCAGATGAAGAAACTACCTTAAATTTTATCTTATTTAAGGAAGATAGCAAAATAGTAGATTGTAACCAAATAAACTTAGAACAGTTGCTCGCCTTATGGCGACAGTGCTACGATAATACCCGCTTTAACGACGTCATGGCTCAGGCACAAATTGATGGATGCCAACACTTCGTTCAAACGCTAGTCGATGTACTCGTCGATAACTGGGAGTACCAATCACGAGATTATGCCCGCCAAATTGATCAAATTCCGATGACACACCGTACTACCAGCGATTATGCCTCCCAAATTCAGAAACGGCGCTACTATTATAATCAGTTTAAAAATGCCCATTGGATATTATCATGGTTGATTGAACCGCCGCCGTATCCGGTTTCGTCTTTTCCCAAAACGTTATGTCAAGACACACCCGTTAATGAAAAGTTGGCAGGCTATCTTAGCGATCCAGACCCCCGGATCAAAGCCATCGTAATCGATATTTTGGGAAGTGCCACCGATATTGCCTTGCTCCCGGGTCTGAAAGAAAGTTTGAAAAATCCGGAATGGCTCTCGATTTACGAATCCATGTATCAGGATTTCCGGTTAAGCCCCATGAATTTTGACATCTGGGATGCCATGTACAATTTTCATGAATTTATGAATGTCGATTTTTCTACCACGTTGAAAACCTTAGCGGAAACACATCCCAGCCAATACGTGCGCCGGCGTTCTATGGCACAATTAACGGAATCCTACCCGGATATTGCCAAGCAGGTGCGAGAGATTCAACATTGACCCAACTTGACCTTTTTCACATTAAATTTTACCGAAGATTCGGGCCCGAATCTTCGGTTTTTTTGCACTAGGAGACACTCAAATGACCCTTGATCAACAAATTGCCGCGATCAAACGTGGTACGCAAAGTATTATCCCGGAAGCAGAACTCCGGCAAAAATTAGAAAAATCGCAAAAAACCGGCAAACCGTTAAAAGTAAAATTGGGGCTTGATCCCACCGCGCCGGATATTCATCTTGGTTTTGCCGTTGTTTTACGTAAATTGCGTCTATTTCAGGACTTAGGTCATGAAGTTATCATTATCATCGGAGATTTCACCGCCAGCATTGGAGACCCCAGCGGAAAATCCAAAACCCGACCCCAACTTTCCCCACAAGAAATTGCGGAAAATGCGAAGACCTACGCCGATCAATACTCCAAAATTTTGGATCGGGAAAAAACAACGGTACGCTTTAATAGCGAGTGGCTACAACCTCTTGATTTTGCCGATATTATCCGGTTGGCATCCAAATTAACCGTCGCACGAATTTTAGAACGGGACGACTTTCAAAATCGATTGAAGGAAGGGCGCGAATTACGCTTGCATGAAATTTTATACCCCGTTTGCCAGGCGTATGATTCGGTGGCGTTGGAATCCGATATTGAAATGGGGGGAACGGATCAGATGTTCAACATTTTGCTGGGGCGCGATCTGCAACGAGAATTCGGACAAGACCCGCAAATTGGGCTGTTCATGCCGTTACTTGTCGGAACAGATGGGACGGAAAAGATGAGCAAAAGTCTGGGCAATTACATCGGCATTCATGAACCCCCGGCAGAGATGTATGGCAAAACCCTTTCCATCCCAGATAGTGCCCTTTACACCTATTACGAACTTGCCAGCGATGTCAGTGATGAAGAACTGGCGGAAATCAAAGTTCAACTGGAAACCGGTACGGCAAATCCACGAGACCTCAAACGTCGCCTTGCCCGTAACATTGTCGCCCAATATCACAGTGAAGATGCCGCCTACGCCGCGGAAGCCGAATTTGACCGTATTTTTATTAAAAAAAGCATTCCAGAAGACATTCCAGAATACCCGCTCAGGGAAAAACCCGCTCGCTTGATTGCGATTATGGTCGATCTGGAGTTTGCCAAATCCAACGGAGAAGCCCGCCGGCTCATCCGGCAGGGTGGGGTGTACTTAAACGAGGAACGGGTTCAGGATGAAAATCTGGAAATTACCGGCGAACAGGAATTGATTTTGAAGGTCGGGAAGCGTAAATTTGCCCGGCTATTACCTTAGCCCACCCGATATAATGGATGTGGGGTCTTATGCAGTCAAAACGGATTCGGAATATGGGATTACGCATCATCGCCCTGTTGATTGCGATCGTGCTATGGGTACATACATCTGGAGAGTCAATCCATGAACTCACAACAGAGATTCCCATCCATTATCGTAATCTACCGAGCGATCTCTCTTTTGCGGGCGACGTCCCCGAAACCATCAATGTGACGATTCATGCCCCGGGGTTTGATCTGCTCCAACTCCGCGCCACAGACTTTTACGGATTGTATGCCGAACTCGACCTTAAAGCCGTCCAACCCGGTAAAGAGACCTTCAACCTCAACACAGAAAACATTCATTTACCGGAAGAATTGCGCATCCAATCCATTGAAATCCGCTCCCACAAACGATTAACCCTCCAAATCGATCCGCTGATCGAAAAAACATTGACGGTCATCCCCGCCGTGGCAATCAAGCCAAAAAATGGACATATTTTAGTTGATAATCTGCAGATCGATCCCCCCCAAGTGACAGCCAGAGGTCCCCAAAGCACCCTCCGTGAGATGACCAGCATCAAAACCGAAAAGATTCAAATCCGGGAAGCAGACCGCACCATCTCCCAACAGGTACCCCTCCAAATTCCGCCGAATAGCCATCTGAGTTGTAAACCCTCCCATGTTACCATTGAACAACGAGTTGAAGCGTTTTCCCGACAACGATTTATGGGAGTTCCGGTCAAACTGATCAACGTTCGTAACGGCTACAACGCCCGAACAGACCCCGAAACGGCAACGGTGCTTATTTCTGGAATCGCCTCTATTGTGGACTCTCTGACTCTAAACGATTTAGCGTGCACCATCGATGCCCGTTGGCGGCGTGAAGGCGAATTTACCCTTCCGGTGAAGGTACGCTACCCAGAATCCCCCTATATTTCCCTCGATCTGGTCATTCCGGAGGAATTTACCCTTATCATTACCCGAAATTAAGTGCCTTTATGAAGCCAACGTGGTGGGACTTGCAATTTCCCAATGGACTACAATACGTGACAATTCCAGATACCAACAATGAACCCGTCCAAATTGCCTACGCGGAAAAAGGCACGGGAAAACCGCTGGTGTTGGTGCAAGGGTGGGGCAGTTGGAGTTACGCTTGGCGAAAAAACATCGATGCGCTGGCAGAACAGTTTCGGGTAATTTGCTTTGACGGTAAAGGGTATGGATATTCTGAAAAACGTCCCACCCGTGAAAAAGCCGGACACCAAATTGAGGAAACCTTTCACATTTTGGCGGCATTGACCGCCGAACCGGTCATCATGGTGGCGGAATCACTGGGAAGCGTGATTGCACTCGCGATAGCTCAACACCATCCAGAGCGAATTTCCCATCTGATTCTGATCGATTGTGCCGTGTTCCCCCAAAAACTACCCAATATGGGGATGCAACTCCTAACATATCTACCGCTCATGGGGGTGCAACGCCTTGACGAATGGGGGTGGATACGTTTATTCAGCCCGTTGATTCAGTGGATAACATACGTCGCACAGGGTGAAATTTACACCAACCAGTCAATCAGTTACGATGCGATAAAAACCGTTATCGATCCATTTATACGAGAGCGGTACGCCGTAACGCAACTGGTACAAGACACTCAAATTGCCGCGCGGGAAATTCAAAAATACCGGAAACACCAGCCAAATCTTTTATGGGAAATTCACAACCGGCTTTCGCAGGTCAAACAGCCCACACTGATTTTGTGGGGCGAGAATGACCACTGGTTTCCCCCTTCGGATGGCGAAAAATTGTGTAACCTTTTGCCCAATGCGCAGTTGAAGATCATCCCCAACTGCGGGCATCATGCGCCGGGAGATCAGCCCGAAATCGTCAATACGGAAATATTGAACTTTCTTCAACAGGAAAATTAAAACTGATGACAACCCCAACCCGCCAACCGCTCAATCTTCTTTTTGTGAACGGTATCCGCGAGCATATTTTTCGAGGCGGCGAGAAATGGATGCTTTTGACCGCCAGTGGATTGCATCAGCGGGGTCACACGGTCCTCATCAGCGGACGTCCCAATAGCGAGTGGATCAAGCGATGTGCCGCGGCAGGATTACCAGTCTATCCCACTCCCTTACGCGGTGATTTCTACCCGCCAGCGTGGCGTTTCTTCTATCAGTTGGTCAAAGCACATCATATTGACGGCGTCTGCCTCTCGATGGAAAAAGCGGTGCGGTTGTGTGGTGTGGCGGCAAAAATGGCGGGTGTTCCGGCGATCGTCTCTCGCAAAGGACTGATGCTGATGAAAAATGAACTGCTCTACCGTCTGGCATACCGCTACATCGTGGACCGCGTAATCACCAATTCGCACCAGTTAAAAACGGAAATGTGCCAATTTGATTTCCTCTCACCGGAAAAAGTGAGTGTTGTTCACAACGGAGTGGAATTACCCCCGTTGATGAGTCAAAGCGAAAAGCAACAATTAAGAGAAAAATTCAAGTTACCCGTAAATGCGTTGATCATCGCCGGAGCGGGTCGATTTTCCCCCCAAAAGGGATTTACCGATTTAATCAATGCGTTTTTTCGCGTTCGTCAAACCCTCCCTCACGTCCATCTGGTATTGTTTGGCGACGGTGAAGAGAAACCCCAATTGGTCGATCAAACCAAAACGTTGTCCTTGACAAACGAGGTACACTTTTTAGGACACCAACAACCTTTACCGACATTAATACAACTGGCGGATTTGTTTGTACTTTCCTCACATTACGAAGGAATGCCCAACGTGGTACTAGAAGCCATGTCTGCCCAAGTTCCGGTGCTGTCAACGAACGTCAACGGCGTACCGGAATTAATTGAGGAAGGGGTTTCCGGAGTTACCGTCGAACCCCAAAACCCAGCACAATTAGCACAACACATCATCGGGTTATTATCGGATGAATCCCGGCGAAAATCACTGGCAATCGCCGGACGACAGCGGGTCGAGCATCATTTTACCATCCGCCAGATGATTGACGGCATGGAAGCATTGTTTTACGACATTCTAGCCGAAAAAGGGAAGGGAAACAGTGAAGGTATTCATCACTAACTCATCCCGCGTTTGGGGCGGAAACGAAAATTGGGCAGTCACCACTGCTGAAGGATTGCAGAATGCAGGTCACACGGTCAAGTTGATCCTCAAAGCCGGGGGAGCGGTACAAAAACGGGCAACCGCACGCGGTCTGTCTGTAATCGCGCTGGAGCGATTCGGGGGCGACGCGGAGCTACCGGCTCTTCTCCGGTTTTACCGGTTATTCCGGCGCGAACAACCGGACGCAATTATTTTGACCAACACCAAGGATTATTGGGTTTGCGGCTTAACCAGCTATTTGGCAGGAGTACCAAAGCGGATTCTGCGCCTTTCAATGGTACGGCGCATTCAGAACAATATCAAATATAAACTGATTTACACGCGATTTAGCACTCACGTGATTGTAAACAGCCGAGAAGTGGAGACGGGTATCCGGCAATCCGCGGCGTGGTTGCAGTCGATCCCCATTGAGGTCGTTTATAACGGGGTTAGCCGCCTCAAGGTTTCACCACCGCGAGAACAACCGCTTGAGTTACCCTCAAATGCGTTTGTGATTGGCGCTTGTGCCAATATTACGACTCGTAAACGATTTGATTGGGTAATCCGGGCAGTGGCAGAATCATCTCCAGAATTGAATCACGCTCAGGTGGTACTGGTGGGCGAGGGTAGCGC
Organism: Gemmatimonadota bacterium; assembly: GCA_003697105.1. GTDB lineage: Bacteria > 4572-55 > 4572-55 > J002 > J002 > J002. The sequence continues at coordinate 23,040 of RFFQ01000181.1, forward strand.
CCTTCCCGACCTGCAAAAATTAGCCGAACAATTACATGTTACAAATCGCATACATTTCCCCGGTTATACCTCTGACCCACACCCGTGGTACCATCTGTTTGACCTAAATGTCTTGCCTTCGCAACAAGAAGGAATGCCGACTGCCATTCTGGAAGCCATGGCACAGGGGTGCCCCACCCTTGCCACCGATTGCGGCGGTGTACGGGAATTATTGAACAACGGCGAATGCGGGATGATTGTCGGGATCAATGATTACAACGGGTTCAAACAGGCATTGATTGATCTAGCATCCCAACCGGATCGATTAGCAACATACCGGAAAAACAGCATTGAACGGGTCAAAACACATTTTACGCACACGAAATTGATCGAACATCTCAACCGCATTTTAATGAGTTAATCTGGAAGCACCAACATGTCATAAACCCTCGACACGTTGGAAAACATCAGATGTGATCTGTCGTGCGTCCGCGGTGGAAGTGCCGGTCATCGTGACGGATTACCCTTTAGCCGGATGGCAAAGCCGGTGGATTTCAGCCAGCATCAGTTTCCCCCGTTTTTGCCAGAGATACGCATCTGCCTGCTGTAGCGCCGCGTGAGTAAATTGGCGGTAAACGGCATTCGTTTTTAGAATATGGCGGATTCCTTGTGCCATTTCTGCGGGGTTTTCCGGGGTGAAAAATTGCGCCGCCCGCTCATCCGGTAAAAAGTTCCGAATGGCAGGTAGATCCGCGGTAACAATGGGAATCCCGTGTGAGAGATAATCAAACAATTTATTCGGTGCGGTTAGGTAGCGGTTGTAGAACACATTTTTTAACGGAATGACGCCGATGGCAACCTTTTCTAACCAGTGATCGACTTCGACCGGTGGAATCCAGCCGGTAATGTGAATGCGGTCTTGCCAACCTGCTACGGTAATGTGGTGCTGAATGGGCGCAATTTCCCGGTCATCTCGTCCCCCGATGAGAACCAGTTTTAAATCTGGGTCTTCTAACAAGCGGAATGCTTCAAACAGAAATTCAACCCCTTTTTTCCACTCCAAACTACCAACATAGCCGATCAGTTTATGCCGAAACCGGTCAAATTGAGGGGGTTTAATGCGTAGCAATCCCGGCTTTGCCACGGTGATCGCGTGGTTGGGGAAATATTTTTGATACCATTGGGCTTGAGCTTCTTGAAGACATAGCACACCGGTCATTCGGGGAATAAACGTCCGCTCCAGCCAGCGATATTTTTTCGCATTTGCTGGCTTCAGGTCCGGGCGGATAGAAAGATCGAGGTAAAAATTATGCGGCTGGTAAAACACCGGAATTTGGGTGTGGAATTTTAACCAAGCCAAGTATGGTAGTGCGCCCGGATCCCGGGAGATGACCGCGTCGAGCGGTCGATGTTGGTGAAGTTGCCGAATTTGGCGAAACGCCTCCAGATAAAACCATTGGTTGGTACGTATTCCGAAGCGAGCCGTTCGCGGGAGCATGATCACCTGAAAATGAGGTAATTCCTCCAACTCAAAATTGGCAAAAAGAGATGTTGTGGTGAAATGGGGGTCTTTTTTTTGAGTAATAAGGATACACTCCGCCCCACCCAATGCCAAACCATAACCGTTTAACAGGGAAAAATTGACTGCCGGAATATTCGTATCCATCCGGACTTTATTGAGGTAAACAACTCTCATCGCGGATGTTCCCATAAATGCAAAATTTCAGCGCAAATGTCTGCTGAGGACTGCTCTCCCACATCCAGCCATTGAATGCGCGGATTCGCCCGAAACCAAGTCAATTGACGCTTGGCATAACGGCGGCTGTTTTGCTTGATCTGATTTACCGCATCGGTTTGGGAGATGCGCCCTTGCAAATAGGCAATCGATTCTTTGTAACCGATGGTATTTAAGGCATTTAGATCGGGTGAGAATCCGTGGTCTAAGATGGATTGGACTTCATCAAACAAACCCATTTCAATCATCTGATCGACACGAAGTTCAATCCGTTGGTATAGTGCCGCCCGATCTCGGGTCAAGCCAATAAATAGAGGGTCATAGCGTGGATTCGATTGCGCCTGATGTTCGGTATGCCACGCGGTGAGGGTTTTACCGGTGCCGTGATACACTTCCAGCGCCCGTACTAGCCGCTTGCGGTCATGGGGGTGAATCCGGGCGGCGGACGGAGGATCGACCTGACGCAGTTGGTCATACAAGCTCGCTAATGGTAAATTTTTCAGTTTGTTACGGATTTCAGGATCTGCCGGAGGTCCTGAAAAAAACCCCTCAATTAATGCGCGAATGTACAACCCAGAACCGCCCACGATCACCGGAGTTTTAGAACGTTTCCGCAACTGATCGATAATCCGGTGGCTATCAGTGGCAAACTGGGCGGCATCGTACGATTGATCGGGGCTTACAATATCAATTTGATGATGAAACACGGCGGCTTGTTCTTGCGGGGTCGGTTTTGCCGTGCCGATATCGAGATAGCGGTATATTTGGCGGGAGTCTGCTGAGATAATTTCGCCGTTTAAATGGTGTGCCACCCGAATACCAAGGGCAGTTTTTCCCACCGCCGTGGGTCCGGCAATAATCACAAGATCATATGTATCTGGCATGAAGGCACTTGCTCATTTCCGTTTCGGTCTATTGGGATAATTTTAATTGACAAACCTCGGGGGATCCCCTAGAATGTCCATCATTCCGTTCATGTCTCTCCGCGAATTTTCCCAAATAGGATAAACTCATGCGACGATTCATTGGATTTTGGGTGATGCTGATGGTCTGTTTTGGCATTCATCCGATTCACGCCCAAGCACCCACCTTTCGTGGGGATAAAGTGTATAAAACGGATGGACAAATTTTAGTTGGTAAGGTGTTGAAGATTACGGTTCAAGAAGTATTGATTCAAGTTGAGCACGAGCGGACATCTCTTACAATACCCAGCTCTGAAATTGATCGCGTTCGACTAAAAAATGGTACGGAAATCCAGTTTCCAATCGATGAAGATTATGTGGATATTGAAGGGACGCCCTACCAACGCAAGAAAGTAAAATCGACTCATGTCGAAAACAGTGCCGGCCTGTTTGTCAGCGGATTTCGTTATGAACCGTCCTTGAAATCATTCAATGCGTTCATCGATTATACAAATAATGAATTCACCAACATCTTTCCGGCTCAAGTCACCGGCGTCACCATTGAAGACCCTCTTGAACTCAAACATTTAGAGGGTAATTACGGCATTCATGCGGGTTTCCGCTATTATACCGATCCCGGGTGGTCGATTGCCCTCTCCTACGGCTATATGTCCACAGATAGTAAAGATGAATTCAGTTATTGGATTCAAAATACATTATATGAATATAAATTCCGGTATATCCTCAACGCTACGATTGTTGGATTGACGTTTCGTAGTAATCTTATCAAATCTGGGTGGGTTTCTCCGATTTTAGGTGGTGGATTTGACATCTATTCGATTCGTCGTAAATTGGAATTGGCGACTCCCGATCCCGAAGATACCATCACCCAAGTCGCAAAACAAGAATTTTTATATTTTGAAGACGATGCGCGAGGGGTGGGCATCACAGGTTTAGGGGGATTGGAGCTCAACATTACCCGTAATTGGGCCGTGAATGCCGAAGCAAAATATACTTTTTACGGAAAAGCCACGACCAATTATAGTAAAACGTATGATGTCGAGATGGACGGATGGGCGGCAAGTGCCACCGTATTATTCTACTTCAAATAACATATTTATAATCAACAAGTTAAATCGCTTTATCACCTAAAATTTGAGCGATTAATCTGAAACAAAAACTTACAAAAAAACCTAAAAAAAATATCTATAACCATCTGGAAATAAAAGAGTTAACTTCAACAAAATCTGAGAAAAAATCCCTGAAATTTTTCTTGACATTTGAAATAATCTCCTGTATTATCGACAAACGCTCTTTTTATAAGCGGGATACGAAGGATATTCGATTATTTTGGTGCATGACTATGCGGGGATGAAGGGAAGTTTATGAGTTCCACAGCGGCTCAACTTTGGGAAAAGGTATTAGAAGGAATCCGATCGGAAGTCGATGAACAAAGTTACGAAACGTGGCTTGCCAGTGCAAAAGGCGTGTCACTCTCAACAGACTTTCTATATATTGAGGTCGAGAGTGATTTTGCTGCGAATTATATTTATCGTAACATGAAGGATCAACTCGAAGCGGTGTTAAAAAAAACGGTCAACAATAAATCCGTTGGGATTAAATGTATCGTTGCTGAAGGTCAAGCCCCTCGCCCTCAACACGCGGAATCACCCGCACCTTCCACACTCCGCCCACCGGATCATTCTCGGAAACGGGTTTCCGGAGCCACCCCGGTTCAAACCCTTGAAAGCACTTTAAATCCGAAATACACATTTAGTGAATTTGTTGTCGGGAAAAGTAACCAGTTCGCCCATGCCGCAGCAAAAGGTGTGGCTGAAAAACCTGCCCAAATTTATAACCCGCTTTTTATCTACGGTGGTGTCGGTTTAGGAAAAACACACTTGATGCAAGCAATTGGGCATAGCGTTAAAGAACAACAGCCCCAGAGCAAAGTCTATTATGTTCAAGCCGAAAATTTCATGAATGAAATGATCCAATCGATCCAGCATGGTAATATCATGGATTTTCGGAATAAACACCGGAATTTGGATGTATTATTGATAGATGATATTCAATTTATTGCCGGAAAAGAAAGTACGCAGGAAGAGTTTTTCCACACCTTTAATTCACTTCATGGGGCACACAAGCAGATTATTGTCACAAGTGACCGCCCTCCTAAAGAAATACCCACCTTGGAAGCACGGCTGGTATCTCGTTTTGAATGGGGGTTAATTACCGATATTCAACCCCCAGATTTTGAAACACGGGTGGCAATTCTCCGAAAAAAAGCCGAATCCCACTCCCTTGAAATCCCCAACAATGTGATGCACTTCATTGCACACAATATTGATTCCAATATTCGAGAGCTAGAAGGCTCGCTGATCCGTTTAATTGCCTATGCCCAAATTAAAGACCTGCCCATCACGATTGAAATGGCAGGAGAGGTTCTTAAAGATATGATGGGTGAGGGAAATCACACTATCACAATTGATATTATTCAGCGGGTTGTTGGTGATTATTTTAATGTTTCAATGGCGGATCTCATATCCTCCAAGCGGCATAGCCACCTTGCCCGCTCGCGTCAAATCGCGATGTACCTCTCCCGGGAGTACACCAACGCCTCTCTGATTGAAATTGGGAAAAATTTCGGTGATCGGGATCACGCCACGGTTATTCACGCCCATAAAAAAATTAAGAAAGAACTCTCGAAAGAGACGGAAACAGCTAAAGATATTAAAGAACTCACCACAATACTTCAGGAGTGGCTGAACCAAAAATAACAAAACCCCTACATATTGTGTGTTGTAAAGTACTGACATCACAAGATATTGTGAATATCTATAAAAACAGATAACATAATTA
>RFFQ01000182.1 GCA_003697105.1 Gemmatimonadota bacterium
GCATAATCAATCTGAAACATACGGACGTTAAGCCCCGCGCCATACGTCATATCCCCTTCTTGATTACCCAACCGGAGTGCTACCCGTTGCCCCAGGCGATACTCTAACCCGAAATACAAATCCCCGCTAACGGTATCACTGCCGAACTGCGCGGCGCTATTTCGCCCTTCAAACAACGTATTGAGGTCTCCGCTGAGGGTTACTTCCCCCAGCGGTGCGCCGGTTGTGAAGGCAAATCCCAACCGTAAACTTGGAGTGATGGTCTCCGTGGTACTCTCTTCGGTATCCCACACCAACGGGCTGGAGGTTGCATCTTTGAGCACGACGCCGACCAGCAGTCGCGGTGAAAGGGCATAAATGGCACCGACATCTAACCCTAACCCCCACGCATGATTATCAACCGTTTTTTTGTAGATCATCTTGACCGAACCGCCCACTTTCAACTTTAAGCTAAGATGGCGTCCATAGGAAAAATAGAGGGCATTTTGGGCATCACTGCTCATTTTAATGTTGTCCAAATTGAGGGTTTCACCGGGGTCGAGGACGCCATTGCCATTTAGGTCATTCAAGGCACCGGTCGTCACCGGAATATCACCGATACTGAGCCGCACCAAACTGAGAGATAACGTACCGTTTTCACCAAAAGGTTGGGCATATGCGCCATAATCGTAATTGGCAATATCGCCAAATTGCTCCGCGTGCATTAATACCAATTCCCGTTCGCCCACCCAAGAAAGTCCGGCAGGATTCCAGTAGCTGGCAGTGGCATCATCTGCCAAACCCGTATAAGCACTACCCATACCCAATGCCCGGGCGCCAACACCTAAACTGAGAAACTCCCCAGCGTATTTTGTGGCGTAACTCTGGGAACCCCATCCCACCAAAATAATAAGCACCAGTAAGGCGGTTTTCCGTAACATGATCTCCTCCGTAAAACGTAAAGCGTCAGTTTTTTAGGATGTATTAAACCCCCCTTAGGCAGAAATGATGCCACGATAGCACCCGTCCCGTAAAATCCGCCCAAACATCAGAAATAGACTAACCTGTGAACGGTTTGCACGAGAGATTATTCGCCCCGGAAGCGAAGAATATCCCCCTGAAACTGTGGCAATTAATCGACAATGTACCCGAACGAATGACCTGATGAACCGCGCCAACCGGTTGCCAAGACACTGGTTTACATCCAAAAAAGCCTTGACGGAAAATGGTAAACATGCTAGAGTTTTACTCTATTTGAGCCTTATTGTTTCGGATTACATCTTTAGGATAACCACATGGCAACTACATCTTTACACCCGCCGGATCCGATTGCGGTAGTCGCACTGGGTGGTAATGCGATTACCCGCAAGGGTGAAGAAGGCAACATCCAACAGCAATTTGCTAATACCCGTCAAGCCTTACCGGCAATTGTAGAACTCATCCAACGAGGGTATCGGGTCGTGATAACTCACGGCAATGGTCCTCAGGTAGGCAATCTGTTCTTGATGGTCGAAGCCACGCACGATTTCATCCCCGAATTACCTTTGGGAGTGTGTGTCGCTGATACACAAGGGCAAATGGGCTATATGATCCAGCAAAGTTTACAGAATTTTCTTCGAGCGGGCGGCATCTCAACCCCAGTCGTCACCGTCGTGACACAGGTCGTCGTTGACCGCCAAGACCCCTCCTTTGACCACCCAACTAAACCTATCGGTAAATTCTACTCCCCCGAGGAAGCCGCCCAAATTCAAGCCGAAAAAGGTTATCACATGGTCGAAGATAGTGGGCGAGGTTGGCGAATCGTCGTGCCCTCACCTAAACCGGTGAAGGTGGTCGAAAAAGAGGTCATCTCCATGCTGTTAGAACACAATGTAATTGTGATCGCGGTGGGAGGTGGGGGTATTCCCGTGATCGAATTAGCAGAAAATCCAACAGACCCGCCTGACATTAAACACGATAAACAAAAACGTGCTCAGATTTTAGGCTTGGATTTAGCACCGGAAATTTATGATGGGGTCGATGTTGTGATCGATAAAGATTTAGCCTCAGCCGTACTGGCAAATAACATTGGGGCGGATATGTTGATCATTTTAACCGGCGTCGATCAAGTTTGTTTGAATTTTGGCAAACCAGAGGCAACACAGCTTGATCGATTAACACCCGCACAAGCCCAACGTTATTTAGCCGAGGGTCATTTCCCGCCGGGGAGTATGGGACCCAAAATTGAAGCCGCGGTCTCTTTTATTGAAAATGGCGGTAAAGAAGTCCTGATTACCTCGCTGGAACGCATCCGCGAGGCGTTGGACGGGAAAACCGGTACCCGGTTGGGTGCTGAAACGGAACCCCTAAAGTGAGAAAATCATGTTTAAAAAAGTACTCATCGCCAATCGGGGCGAAATTGCGGTTCGTGTGATGCGCGCATGCCGTGAAATGGGCATGAAATCCGTCGCGATTTATTCCGATGCCGACCGCATTGCGCGGCATGTCCGATTCGCAGATGAAGCCTACCGGGTCGGTGAACCCCCTTCCATTGAAAGTTATCTGCGGATGGAACGTATCATTGAGGTGGCGAGACAAGCCAACGCGGACGCCATCCATCCCGGCTACGGTTTTCTAGCCGAAAATGCCACCTTCGCGGAACAGTGCGAACAAAACGGTATCACCTTCGTCGGTCCCCCCTCCGGCGCCATTAGCGCCATGGGCGATAAAATCACGGCACGAGATTTAGCCGCCAAAGCCAACGTACCGGTGGTACCGGGTGCAAATTTCTCTCTGGAAGATGAACCAATGGCGCGGAACATCGCCCACGAAATCGGATACCCCATCCTATTAAAGAGTGCCGGCGGTGGCGGCGGTAAAGGGATACGGATTGTCCGCCAACCGGAGGATTTGGAACGCTCTCTCCGCTCGGCACGCCATGAAGCGTATGCCGCGTTTGGCGATGATCGCGTGTATATGGAAAAATACATCGAAAATCCCCGCCATATCGAAATCCAAATCTTAGCAGATAAACACGGCAATGTGATTCATTTAGGTGAACGAGAATGTTCCATCCAACGGCGACACCAAAAATTGATTGAAGAAGCCCCCTCACCGGTCGTCTCGCCGGAAATGCGCCAACAGATGGGGGAATGTGCCATCCGCATTGCGAAAGCGGCGAATTATGTCAATGCCGGAACCGTCGAATTTATTGTTGATCCGGCGTTGAATTTTTATTTTTTAGAGATGAACACCCGGTTGCAAGTGGAACATCCGGTCACCGAACGTATTACCGGCTTGGACATTGTTAAAGAGCAATTTCAGATTGCCGCCGGTCAGCCCCTCTCGATTTCGCAGAACGATGTCCAATTTCAGGGATGGGCAATTGAGTGCCGCATCAATGCGGAAGACCCGCTGAACCAGTTCCTACCATCCATCGGAAAGATTGAACAGCTAAACGAACCCGGCGGGAACGGCATCCGGGTGGATAGCGGTATCATCGAGGGGTGTACCGTCAGTGAATATTACGACCCCATGCTGGCAAAATTGATTGTCTGGGCGCGATCCCGCACCGAGGCGATTGATCGAATGCGTTATGCCCTCCGGGAATTTCGGTTGGAAGGCATTGCCACCAATGTCCCCTTTCACCAATTTGTAATGGAAGATGACGATTTCCGCGCCGGTCAAATTGATACCCACTATCTGGAGCGCAAATCCTTTGAAATGACCATCGACCCCGCATTGGCGGAAGCCGCCGCGATAGCAGTCGCGTTGGAGGTTCACCAAGCACGAATGCAAGCCTCCCCAACCGCACCCTCCGCGCCATTATCTGGGGCAGCCAATATGTGGAAAATGTCCGGTCGGCTCTCTCGTCTGCGGTACTGAGAAGGGGAGGAGCAAACCGATGCAACTGGAAGGTCCGGTTCGACGATTCCAACTGGCACACGTTTACCGGGAATTGGCATACGAACGCCAAACCGGCATGTTGATCGTCAGTGATCGCAACCGCCAAGCCGGCATCTATTTTAGTAATGGACAACTTGTGTTCGCCAAACAATCCAGCCAGCAAGACCGGTTGGGAGACCGGTTGGTTGCCAAAGGATATATCACCGAGGATCAACTGCGGGAGGCAATCACCATCCAACGCCGTTCCGATGAAACCCGCCGGTTAGGGCGGATTTTGATCGATGAACAGTTCGTGGGAGCCGCCATCATAGAGCAGTTGATGCAGGATCAAATTAAAGAGGTCGTGCTTGAAGTCTTGGATTGGAATTCCGGCACATACCGGTTTATGACCGGCATGTCCCCCCCAGAAGAAGATGTCCTTCTTCAGATAGCTATTGAAAATTTGATCTTGGAAGGTCTGCGGCGCCGGGTCCAATGGGAAGATGTTCGGACGGATTTTGTCCCCGCCGAAACCGTTTTCGGATTGAAACCTCGGCCCAATAGGGCGGATATTACCTTGCACCTCACTGCTGAAGAATGGAACACCCTGACGCAGGTCAATGGTATCCGGACGCTGGACGAACTCCGAAAAACATCGACCTTAGATGCCGATGAGACCGGGCGAATCCTGTATATTTTGTACCAAACCGGACTTATCCATCCCGTCAACGGAACGCTTGTAGAAGATAAACTGCACCTCAGCGAGAAAGTAGCACACCTGAACCAGCTCTTGGAGGCATTTTTGACTACTGCAAAGGCGTAATTCATGCCGGAAACTGCGTACCAGCATCTTATCGCGACATTGGATGCAAGCTTAGAGCGCATCCTGCAAGCCTTTTTTGCGGAAGACCCCCGCCGGGTATCATTTGATGTGGAAACGTGGATGTCACAAATGAACTCGGTCGCGCAAAGTTATGTGGCACCCGTCCAAAAGCTGATGCGCTTACAGCACCTTCTCGACGATGCCGGGGAGCAATTCCAATCGGGTGAATTGCCACTGCCGGTCTTACAACGCCTAATGCAATTGCTCACCGATCTGCGAACCTCCCGCTTTTCCGGTGAATTTTACCATGCCATTCAAACCGGTGAAGTGCAAGCGGAACAGATAGACCACTTATTAAACGGTATTTTCCGATTTATCATCCTCCACACCCCGGAAACCGAACTGCTGATCCCCGGGGAAAAAGGACAATGGCAACAGGTGGTACTCCACAAAGGGGAAATCCACCCAGAAGACCACGAAAAAGAATTTTTAAGCTACTTATTAACCTACCAAATTGACGCCTTGTTGCATCGCTACCACGAACAAGATCGATTGTATGACATCGCAAACGAACATCTACACGTCCTCGAAGAACGTTATTCCCGCGAGGATGAGCTTTTCGTGGGGATGATGATTTACTATTTGCAGCTACGCCACCAACCGGTTGACGATCTCATCCGGCGCTTCAAGGCGATACGGCAAGCACAACCGGATTTTATTGACTTTTGACGGGAGCCATCCACAACATCATGAGTTTCCTAGACCAAAAATTGATTCCACATTATGTGTTCGATACCTATGTGGTGGGGCACAATAATCGATTAGCATTTGCTGCCGCTAAGGGTGTAGCAGAGAACCCGGCTTATACGTACAACCCCTTATTCATTTACAGCAGTGTAGGGTTAGGCAAAACGCACCTATTGAACGCCATTGGCAACGCAATCGTTCAGAGTAACCCGCAAATGAAAGTGGTATATAGCTCGCTAGAAGTGGTGATGGAGAGCCTCACCGGGCACATGAGCCGGGGTACTCTAAATGAATTTCGATTCTCATTTGAAGAAATTGATGTCTTGCTCCTCGATGATGTCCAGTTTTTAATTGGGCGTGAAGAAAAGCAAGAAGAATTTATCCGTATTTTTGATATGCTGTTGATGAATTTAAAACAACTGGTCTTTACCTCGGATCGTCCCCCAACGGATATGACCACCCTAGAAGAACGGTTGCGTTCTCGCTTTCAGGGCGGATTGATCGTTGATATCCAACATCCCGATTTAGAAACACGAATCGCCATCCTCCAACGAAAAATTAAAGAAACCGGACGTACAGTACCCCCCGAAGTCGTCCATAAAATTGCCGAGAATGTCCCGACCAATGTGCGGGAATTAGAAGGCGCTTTGAACAAAGTATTGGCACATGCCCTGCTGACCGACCGCGAGATTTCGCTGGAAGTCGCCCGTGAAGCATTGGGTGAAAAACCCGCCCCAGCGCCGGAAGTCAAAACGCTGGAAGAATTCCAAAAAGAACAAGAAGCCCTTTCCAACGAATTTTCGGACTTTTTGAGCGGCGTTTCCGAAAAAGTGGAAGGTATCGCCATCGAAATCAGCCAACACCAACGCGAAAAAGATGAACTCCGCGAAAAAATTAAAATGTGGGAGCATCGTGGATTTGAGGTCGATAGCATCCGCCAAGCACTCCGCGGCACCATAGAAGATGCCAAACGTGCCTATCAGGAATTTGAACAAAACGTGCACCGGCTTATGGAATTACAAGACGAACTTAGCGCACTGGAGGTGCCCAAAGAGGAACTATTTGAGGTTCGCCGAATTCAAGCCCGCTTATTTGATCCAGCCGCCGTGGCGTGGTGTGAGCAAGCCATCGCGACCCTACGGGAAAAGTTGGAAACCGAACAGTTTGATTTTGACCTCCCCCTAGATGATTATCATTTTGAAGATTATATCGTGGGCGAAAGCAACAAAATGGTCTATCGGGCGGCACAATTGATCGCGGAAGCGCCGGGTGAACGCTATAACCCGCTGTTTATTCACGGAGGCGTCGGCGTGGGGAAAACACATCTGCTCAATGCCATCGGAAACCGTATCCTCCAAAAGTACCCTCAGCGGAAAGTGGCGTACCTCAGTGCCGAAAAATTCACCAATGAACTGATTCAGGCAATTAGTGATAATCAAGTAGAGAAATTTCGAGCGAAATACCGGTCAGTGGATGTACTTATGATCGATGACATTCAATTTTTAGCCGGGCGGGAACGCACGCAGGAGGAATTTTTCCACTCCTTCAATGCCCTGTACACCGTCCATAAGGCGATCATCCTGACCAGTGATCGCTCCCCCAAAGAACTTACCACACTGGAAGACCGCCTCCGATCCCGCTTTGAAGGCGGATTAGTTGCGGAAATCAAAGCCCCGACTAAAGAAGTCCGTACCCAGTTGATTGAACGCATTTTAACCCGCGAAAACATTACGATGGAGCCGGCGCTGATCAACCATATCGCCGATACCATCCAGACCAATATCCGCGAGTTGATCGGCGCCGTAAACCGGATTGTTGCCAACTGCGTCCTCAATGATCTACCCCCGACCCAGGAGATCGTTGATGCGGTACTGGTCGAGGTTGCCGGGACAAGCAAACCCGCCGTCACCGCTGCAACCCCCGCAGGACAAGCGCCGATTTCCACATGGGAACAGACACTGTTGGCACAGATTCCGAAAATCGAACAGCACTGGCGAACCCTAGATGTGTTACTGCATCATGACTACCTAACAGATGAATATCGTGTGGAAAAAGTGCTCCAACTGGCTGATGATAATAGCTAACCTTGGCATTTTGGTAGGGATAGGGGGATGCCAGCCTCAGGCGGACGTGCGGCAGACGACATCCAAAACCGGGAAAATAGAGCCGGATATTCAGACCTGCTTCCCGATCTTACCTGCGACGGTGCGCACAGTGCCCACTCGCATCGATTCGCTCACCCACCCCTGGGTCTTCCAACGGCTGGGAACGGTAGCACCGGAGATTCACCCCCTAGATCAGGCTCGCGCGACCTATTCCTTGGAGGGGGATTCCGTGGAAGTAACCCTTTTTGAATTTGATAGCCTGAAAACGGCACGTCACTGGATTTCCACGTTAAATGATGCCGGTTGCCAACCGGATTCCACATGGGGCAACGGTGGTTTTTATGATACATTTACCATTGCTTTCCGTGACGGTGTCTATGGCGTACATTTACAACGGTTTTCCCGCTCCGACACTGGCCGGATAATTATGCACCAATTGGCGGCAAAACTCGACGAACTTTTGACCCGAAAGGATACCCTGTGAAATATGTTTGGCTATATGGACTCATCCTACTAATACACCTCGCTTCTGCCAAAGGTAGCCCAGCCGCACAAGCTCTGGTGAACAATATGGGATTAAGTGGCGGACTGGCAGAATGGTCACCGGATGGGCGGCAACTCGTTTTTGTGTCCACCGAAGGGTCCCGGCGCGGTATGGCAACCAATCTCTGGATTATCAACGCCAACGGTAGTGGCAAAAAAATGATTACCGATAATAGTTCTTGGGATAGTTATCCTTCGTGGTCGCCGGATGGAACACGCATTATCTATTCCTCACACCCAGATGGTCGCCCGAAAGAGCGGCATCTTTGGGTGATAAACCGCAACGGAAGTAACAAACAGCGCCTATCCACCCCTGTGAGCAATCCAACCGCCCCGCAAATTTCACCTTCAGGACGCGAAGTCCTCTTTGTCTCAGGCGATAACCGTATCTGGAAAATGAATCTGGATGGCACAAATGCCTGCCAACTGACTCACCAAAAATCAACCCATCCCAGTTGGTCACCCAATGGACGGCATATCCTATTTGCGCAATACAGTCCCAAAACCCGTTACGACATCTGGGTGATGGATGCCGACGGCGAAAACCCACGACCCATTTCCACAGACATGCACAATGAATCCCACCCGCGCCTTTCACCCGACGGGTCAATGATTCTTTATGAAGTGTGGGATTTGCAAACCCGCTCCCGGCGCATCTGGGTCATGAATGCGGACGGAACCAATAAACACCCCTTGAACACAGGTGGTCAAGAAGATGGAATGCCGCGGTGGTCACCGGACGGTCACATGATAGTTTTCAATTCCTGGGACCAACAAGAGCACAACCGGTTACAAATCCTTCCGGCGCCGCGTCCACCGTCACAACCGCGATCGCTGCCCCGCCCCGTCCGGGTAATCCCCCCACGCCAACAGTGGACCACGGATAAAACCCCCGTGAAGCCCGCTACCCCCCCACCCCCCCCCCCCCCCCCCCACCCCCCCCCCCGCCCCCCCCCCCCCCCCCACCCCCCCCCCCCCCCCCCCACCCCCCCCCCCCCCCCCCCCCACCCCCCCCCCCC
>RFFQ01000183.1 GCA_003697105.1 Gemmatimonadota bacterium
CCACATCCATATAAAAATTCGTGAGATAATTCAATACCCGAAGAGCCATAAACCGGTCAACCGTGGATTGAAATTCCAACAGAATGTAAATAAACAGAGCTTGATCCGGACGCCGTTTGACCTTGTAAATCAGGTCACTTTCGGTCGTTTTATAATGTTCTGAAACGTACGATTTATCAATAACTTCCGCCGTATCAAAATCAAGGTCACTAACCCACGATTCCGGCACGAACGTTTGGATCAACTGCCGGAAAATCGTCCGATTCTTGAAAAGCCGCTTATAACCACTATCGTGAACCGTAGGCATGAATTTACTAAATCTCCGCGGAATTTCTCACAATCCGTCCGATCAAACCGTATTCTAATGCTTCTTCTGGGGAGAGCCAATAATCTCGTTCGGTGTCCTGTTCCACTTTTTCTAGCGATTGTCCCGTTTCATCGGCAATCAGTTGGTTGGCTCGTTTGCGTAATTTCAAAATCTCTTGAGCCGTAATATGGATGTCGGTTGCGGTGCCCTGAATTCCAGTGGAGGGTTGGTGGATCATAATACGGGAATTGGGTAAGGAAAGCCGGTTTTCTTTTTTTGCTCCTAACAGGATGATCACGCCAGCACTGGCGGTCAATCCAGCGGAAATCGTATAAACCGGACAACTGACAAAGCGGATCATGTCCATGATGGCAAACCCATCATCTGCCCCACCACCGGGTGTATTCAGAAAAACTTTGATTGGTGCTTCTGGGTCCCGATCTGCCAAAACCAGTAATTGACTAATCACACGGGATGCTAATTTGGAATTGATTGGCTCAGAGATTAATATCGTCCGCGATTCCAGCATACTTTCCGTAATACCTTTAGGTGCCTTATCGCTTTCTTCCTTTTGTTGCTCGTTTTCGTCATCGTGAAACCAAATCATCGATTAAAACCCCTTTCTATTGATTTTTAGCATTGCATTTTAATTCAAATGTTTTATTTTCAGGTTGAAAGGTTACGATTCAATCCAGTGTTTGTCAAGTTCTTTATCATTCAATTTCCAAGGAGTAAATTTATGGCTGAAATCCTGACGCCAGCAAACTTAGAGTGGCGTGAAAAAGCCCGTTACATTGCCGAACAATATGTCCGTCCGGTAGCCGCCGATCTAGACCGCACCGGAGAGTATCCCTGGAGTGTAATCGAAGCACTACGGGAGAACGGACTAATGGGTATCTGGATTCCAAAAGAATATGGGGGGCACGATGCCGGTATTCTAAACCTGTGTATTGTGGTGGAAGAACTTTCCCGCGCTTGCGGTGGAATGGGAGTCGCTTATGCGGTGAATGCACTGGGAAGCTTTCCGGTACTGCTGGGAGGTACAGAAGCACAAAAAGAGAAATATCTCCACAAAGTCGCTTCTGGAGAGACCTTAGTCGCATTCTGTCTCTCAGAAATAACCGCCGGTAGTGATGCCGGTTCTTTGAAAGCTCGGGCAACCAAAACGGAAGATTCTTACGTAATTCAAGGTGATAAAAAATGGACAACGAACGCCAATGCCGCGACGCTTTACTCAGTCTTTGCCACCACCAATCCAGAACGAGGTACCCGGGGCGTTAGCGGATTCCTCGTCGAAAAAGGATGGGAAGGATTCACCATTGGTAAACGTGAGGATTTGATGGGCATCCGTTGCGTACCGGTACACGAAACCCATTTCCATAATTGCCGGGTTCCAGAAGATGCCTTGTTGGGGGGTAAAGAAGGACACGGCTTCAAACATGCCATGATGACCCTCGACCACGCCCGTCCCGGCGTGGCAGCACAGGCGGTTGGTTTAGCTCAAGGCGCCTATGAATTAGCGATGGATTATGTCCGCCAACGGGAACAGTTTGGACAGCCAATTGTCGCCAATCAGGCGATTCAGTTTATGTTGGCAGATATGGCAACACAGATAGAAGCCGCCCGGCAGTTAGTTTACACCGCGGCGCGGGCATTAGACGCCAAAACCAAAGATATGTCCAAACTGGCGGCGATGGCAAAGGTCTTTGCGACGGACACCGCGATGAGAGTCACGACAGACGCCGTCCAGCTTTTTGGTGGTTATGGCTATTGCCGCGATTATCCCATTGAAAAGTATATGCGTGATGCCAAAATCACCCAGATTTACGAAGGTACCAATCAGATTCAACGGGTGGTGATTAGCCGCGCTTTAGTGCGTGAAGCCGCCGCAAATGATAAAAAATCAGACTAAATGCGGTGTAAATCCCAGCAACGCATACACCTGCATCCGAAAAATCTCAAGCCCGTCTTCCTTGAAGAAGACGGGTTTTTCGATTTTGGACTTGCCCTGACTGGCTCTTTTTAATATGTTGCGCAGAAATAAGCACACCTTCTTCTTTTTGAAACGAATAGACGTCATTAGCTATGTTCAACTTCATTCGCCTTGCCGGACGCCGCACAATCAAATTAGTGGAATATCTGGGATTATTTACTCTCATGCTGGGGAGTATCGTTAAACAACTCCCCTATTTGTTCCGCCAATTTTACCTAACAGTCGATCAAATGATGAAAATTGGCGTAAACTCCATGACATTAGTTTCGGTGACCTCCGTTTTTACCGGAATGGTGGCAGCCGTGCAAGCCGCCTATCAGGTGGAAGGTATGGGACCGCCCAATTTCATCGGAATGGTGGTAGGCAAATCGATTATCATCGAATTGGGACCCGTGCTTACCGGACTTGTGATTGCCGGACGAGTCGGCGCTGCGATTGCCGCAGAAATAGGCACCATGCGGGTTACAGAGCAAATCGATGCCATGGAAACAATGGCACTTGATCCCATGCGTTACTTGGTAATGCCCCGCTTCGTTGCCGGACTGCTGATGCTGCCCACCTTGACAGTCTATGCCTGTTTTGTCGCCATTGTTGGTGGTTGGTTCACGGCGATTAATGTCGCGCCGATTTCCACCCATACCTATTTTTCCGGAATGCAAGGCTTTGTGACCTCCTTAGATATTTTTGCCGGATTTTTTAAATCGGTGATATTTGGCGGAATTATCACTTCCATTGGTTGTTTTTACGGATACCATACCTCCGGCGGGGCAGAAGGTGTGGGCAAGTCAACTATGGGAGCCGTGGTCGCATCATCTGTGATGATTTTAATTAGTGATTATCTGGTAGCCGCCCTTGTTTTCTAATCATCCGGGAATGCTTCGATCTTATTCGTGCGAATAAAGGTGACTCCTGTTGGATACTTCCAAAAAGCGACTTCTCTTTGAAGTTTATCGACCATACCGGGTGCTAATCCTCCTGTTTATTAGTATTTCCTTCTTTTCATCTATCCTCGACAGCATTTCTATCGGTCTATTTGTTCCAATCCTCGGTAGCTTGCAAGAGGTACAAGATACTTCGGCATTCCCTCCCGCGCTCCAATTTTTGTTAGATGCCTTCATGGTATTTCCCCCGGAACAACGCCTGTTATACTCTATGGGGGCAGTCATTGTATTGGTGATTCTCAAAAACTTGTTTATGGGATTCGCATTTTTGCTGGGATTTTGGTTAGCTTCCAAAATTGTAGCCGATATCCGTGTCCGTATGATCAATGTGTTACTGCGCGTCCGGCAAGATTACTTTGATAAATATCAGGTCGGGCGGCTGATCGATAAGGTGATGTATCATTCGCAGATGTTTCAAGTATTCCTGCAAGAAATCTGTCGATCTGTGGTCTTTTTGGGGTCATTATTCACCTTGCTAGTCTTGGCAATTGCGATCTCATGGCAGTTGACGCTACTGGCAACCGGGCTATTTTCTTTGATTATGATAATAATGCTTTTTTACGGGCGTTTACTCCACTATCTTGGCCAGAAACGCACTCTAGCGAGCCAAGATTTGTCCGGTAACTTAGGAGAACTCCTGAACGGTATCCGGGGGATCAAATATTTTAATAAAGAGACCCTTTACCAGCAAAAATTGAATCGCAGTATCCACCGGTTTCGGGTTGCCGCGTATCAAGCGAGTTTTGCGGGGTCACTGGTGATGCTGATTACAGAAAGCCTGGCAGTATTGGCAGTAGGTTTCCTGTTTGTGGTGGCGTTGAACGTTTTTGCCCCCGACAAAAGTGTTCTACAAATTCAACTTTTGCCGTTTCTGTATATTCTGGTACGCATGGTGCCATTGATCAAGATGTTAAATTTCGCTAAGGGCAATATTATTAACCAGTTACCTTCAATAAATCTGGTTTTAGACCTGATTCGTACCGATGATAAACCGTTTTTAACCGATGGAACGCAGCCATTTACTCATCTGAAAAAGGAAATCCGGTTTGAAAATGTAAGTTTTGGGTATAAGACGGAAAAACCAGACGTAATCCGGCATCTAACACTTACCATCCCGAAAGGCAAAACCACGGCAATTGTGGGAGAGTCTGGAGCGGGCAAGTCAACTCTTATCAATTTGTTGCTACGGTTTTATGACCCCCAGAGCGGGCGCATTCTCATCGATGGGCAACCATTAACAAACTTTCGGATTGGTACCTTTCGGGATCAAGTGGGTATGGTCAGCCAAGAGACGTTTATCTTTAATGATACGATTCGGAATAATATCGCGTTCGGCGCTAAACATGAGGTTGACGACCTAGCGATCATCCGGGCAGCAACCCGGGCGAAAGCCCATGAATTTATCATGAAAACACCAAAGGGTTATGAAACCCCACTGGGTGACCGGGGGATAAATCTCTCAGTGGGACAACGCCAGCGGATTGCAATTGCGCGGGCACTCCTCAAAGACCCGGATATCCTGATTTTAGATGAAGCCACTTCTGCACTGGATAATCGCACAGAAAAACAGGTGCATCACGCCCTGATGGAACTGTGCAAAAATCGCACAGTGATTATCATTGCCCACCGGTTGAGCACGATTCAACACGCGGATCAAATCGTGGTGCTCAAAGCGGGTCAGGTGGTCGAATTGGGCAGTGAAACCCAGTTAATGAACCAAAAAGGTGAGTATTATCAATTGGCTCAGGCGACACATACCTGACCCCAGCATTCATCACCGAGTAGCTTCTACCATGACCCCTATTTTTGAGCTAAAGAACGTCTGTAAGTCCTTCGGTAAGGTGACTGCACTAGATGGAATTAACCTGACCATCATGCCTACGGAACGGGTGGCAATTGTGGGTCCCAGTGGTGCCGGTAAAACTACCTTGCTGAACCTACTGAATGGCTCGATCCGGCCAGATGCGGGAGAAGTTCGTGTGTTGGGGCAGAACCTCACCACACTGAGTCGGAAGCAACTGCGCCACATCCAGCGGCAGATCGGGACGGTGTACCAGCAGTTTCATCTCGTGGAGCCGCTACGGGTCATTCACAATATCAATGCCGGACATTTAGGACATTGGTCAGCGACAAAAGCGTTGTTTTCACTCATTAAACCACTTGCGGTAGCGCAGGCACAGGAGGCATTGGTACAAGTAGGTATCCCCGAAAAGCTCTATGCGCAAACAAGCCATCTCTCTGGGGGACAAAAACAGCGGGTCGCGCTGGCGCGGGTATTGGTGCAGAACCCCCAAGCCATTCTTGCCGATGAACCTATCTCGAACCTTGATCCGCGTCGCCGGCATGAAATCATGGATTTAATTCGCCGGCTGGTCGATCAGACAGGTAAAACGTTAATCCTCAATCTTCATTCCATCGAATTTGCCTATACTCACTGCCACCGGATCATTGGATTGCGCCACGGGCGTATTCAGTTTGATGATGTTCCGGAGCGTATCAGCGAACAGCACGTGCATGAGCTTTACCGCCTTGAAACCCTCTGACACTCGCAACGTTCCATCCCCGCCGCCGTTATGGCATCGCCGGTTTTGGTTGCTAAGTTTTGGGGTAGCTCTGGTGTTCTCGCTGGGGCAAACCGGTTTTTTTCGGGAAGAGTTGGTCAATTATGGCGGTGTCGCGTTGATCGGGCGGGTATTCGGTGCCGCCTTACACCCCGACCTGAGCCTCTCCTTTCTCCGCCTAACATTGGATGCCACATTGGTTACGCTGGCGTATGCCGTTTGCGGAACAGCATTTAGCCTGATCTTCGGCAGCCTATTGGCCTTACCCGCATCCCAGATATTTTGGAAGACCGTTTTCCGCCATGACGCCTCCTCGCGCCGGGCACGGGTCTGCTGGCTAACGGTACGGACACTCCTTGCCATACCACGGGGTATCCACGAATTCTTATGGGGCTTAATTTTTATCAACATCTTAGGGCTAGACCCGATCTCGGCAATCCTCGCGATTACCATCCCTTTTGGCTCGATTGTCGCCAAAGTTTACTCGGAAACACTGGATGAAACCTCACCAGTGGTGTTTAATGCTCTCCTTAACAGCGGCGCTAAACCATTCCCAGCACTGTTTTATGCCTTGATTCCTCAAGCTATACCAGATTTAGTCTCATATGCCTTTTACCGGTTTGAGTGTGCTATCCGAGCAGCGGCAGTATTGGGGGTAATCGGGGTGGGTGGATTGGGATACCAAATTTTGCTCAGCTTACAAAGTTTAAAATATCAGGAGTTGTGGACTCTCTTTTTTGCCCTGATGGTACTCAGTGGGGGTGCAGACCTTTGGAGTAGTGTGTTGCGGAAACGGCTCACACAGGAACAATCCGATTCCGCTTCCATTCGATTTTTAGTGCGCGGTTCAATCCTCTTAGCGATAGTATTATTACCGGTTTCACTCGGATATGTGCAGCCGGATTTTGGACGTATTTTTTCCGAGCGCACCGGTAGATTAATCATTTCTATCACAGATCAAGCGTTTCCACCGCGTTATGAACCGGGTCAAACGGGGTACATGCTCGCCCTGTCAATGAAGACGCTGGCAATGTCGCTATTAGCGATGGTCTTTGCCAGTTTTGGTGGGATGGTCTTTGCCTTTTTTGCCGCCAGAAACCTGCTTTTGCCGGGTGGGATTATGATCCC
Source organism: Gemmatimonadota bacterium (assembly GCA_003697105.1). Taxonomy (GTDB): domain Bacteria; phylum 4572-55; class 4572-55; order J002; family J002; genus J002. The sequence continues at coordinate 6,931 of RFFQ01000183.1, forward strand.
CGAAAAAGCGTCTCTCTGGCAGCGGTTTTCCGGCAGGTTGGTATGGGTTGTTTCCCGAATGATCCTGCTTTTTACGCGGGCGATCCCCGCCCCCATTTGGGCGCTAATCTGTCTCTTTGTGCTTTTCCCGGGTATTCTCCCCGGAGCGATTGCCCTCGGGCTTTACAATTTTGGGATCCTCGGACGTTTGATGGCAGAAGTAGTGGAACATCTAGACCCCCGCCCCCTAAATGCACTTAAACATCAGGGAGCTTCGGGCTGGCAAGTCTTTTTTTACGGCGTTCTGCCTTCAGCCATGCCCCGCTTTTTGGCATACAGCCTTTACCGGTGGGAAGTTTGCTTGCGGGCTACGGTGATTGTGGGGCTAGTGGGAGCTGGGGGTTTGGGCCGTCTCCTCACAGAGCAACTCAGCAGTTTTGATTACCGGGGATTAGGGGTTACGTTGGCATATTTCATCGCACTGACCTTTTTTGTTGACCTCGTGAGCGCCTTTGTCCGAAAGACATGGCATTGAAGATTAAGGTTGATATTTTTGGATACGTATTGTAAATTTTCCGCATAGTATTAAGAATGGGACGTACCTCATCTACGATACATATAAAGGAGTCATAATGAGTGATAGTTATAAAGGTTACCGGGAGCCGGTATTAAGTGTACTCAAAAAAAACAACGTTCGGGTGTGGAGCGAAGTAGAAATGCAAACCACTCGCGGGGAATTTAAGGGCTTGATTTTGCCCCGTTCCGAGACCGCCGATGCCAAACACATCGTCTTGAAATTGATCAATGGCTACAATATCGGGATTGCCGCCGAGTTGGTTCAGTCCATCCGGGAAGTGGGCTACAAAGAGGCACATTACCAAATTCCCGAAAAAGATTTTCCGGTAGATGAGGGCAAACCGAATGTCAAATTGCTCGGAACCGGAGGCACAATTGCCAGCCGGCTGGATTATCGCACTGGGGCGGTTATTCCGGCATTTTCTCCCGGCGAATTGTACGGCTCTGTACCGGAATTAGCGGATTACTGTAATCTGGAAACCGAAAAATTGTTCGGGGTGTTTAGTGAAAACATGGGTCCGGAACAGTGGATAAAAACCGCCGAAGCGATTGGTGAAGAAATTGAAAAGGGCGTGGACGGCATTGTCATCGGGCACGGCACGGATACGATGCACCACACGGCGGCCGTACTCTCCTTTATGGTGCAGAATTCACCCATCCCGATTGTGATGGTCGGTTCGCAACGTTCGTCGGATCGCCCTTCGTCCGATGCCGCACTCAACCTTATTCATGCCGTCAAGACGGCGGCGGAAAGTGATATGGCAGAAACGATGGTCTGTATGTTTGGTCCCACCTCGGATCAATACGGACTGTTACATCGAGGGACGCGAGTTCGCAAAATGCACTCCTCGTACCGTTCCACCTTTCGGACGATCAGTGATATACCGCTGGCAATGGTGGACCGGGATAAGATAACACCCCTACGGCAAGATTACAAACGGCGGCGCTCAGACCGGAATGTGAATATCAACGCCGTGTTCGAGGAAAAAGTCTCCATCGTCTATTATTATCCCAATATGAAGCCGGACATCATCGATTCGTTGGTGGACAATGGGTACCGGGGTATTGTCATTGCCGGAACGGGGTTAGGTCATGTCAATAAGCCGGTCTATCCGGCATTACAACGCGCACGGGAGCACGGTGTGGCAGTTTACATGACGGTACAAACGTTATGGGGCTATGTGCAAATGTATGTCTATGAAACCGGACGGGAAATGATGCAACTGGGTGTTGTTCCTACGGCAAATATGCTTCCGGAAACGGCGTATGTGAAATTGGGTTGGGCATTGGGGCAAACAGATGATCTGGAAAAAGTGAAGGAGATCATGTTGACCCCTATTAGTGGAGAAATCACAGAACGTGAGCCTTACAACGGCTATTTAGTCTATCAAGGGGGTATCCCCGAAGTAGAAGAATTTTTGCGACAAATTAAGCGCTAAACCTACCAGTACACATGAAAGTGGTGCCAACTCCCAACCGGTTGGCACCCCGACGGATATATCTATCCGTATCTATTTTCTCCGATTAAGCCCAAAGGGAGGTTGGCTTAATCATGCCAAAAACACACCTCACATCTCAATCCCCCCGTTTCACAGGGAGACAACTTCCGATTACGATAGGGCTAGTGATCATCATCGCGGCGGTGTTTAGCTTGAGTGAGGGGTTTCACCGTCAAACGGCTGAAATTGAACGACTTCAAACCCTTGCCAACATCGTGGGTGAGCAGTGCATAGAGCCGATCCTCGAAAATGATCCCGCTTCAGCTAAAATCATTTTGAGCCGCCTCAACGCAGACCCGTGCATTCAAGCAGTCGCAATTTACAATCCCGATGGTGATATTTTTACCGCCTATAATCCCAACGATCGCTTCTTGCAGACTCAATCCACTGCAGGGCATCACATTGACGATAAACAACTGAAAATTTACCACAAAATTTTTCTGCTGGATGAATACATGGGTACGGTGGTGCTCTACGCTCAACCCCCCGATTTATGGGGTATTTGGAAGCGCAATCTACTCATTGCGTTGGTGTTAATACCACTTCTGCTCTGGGCGCAAATACGTATTTTCAACCGGCGACGGGACACCCGCACTGCCGTACTGGATACCCTCCAAAAACCCCTTCACGAACTAACCGAAATCAGCCAGGCGGTGGCTCAAGGCAACCGGCTTTCCATCCGGGCAGAAATACCGGAAATTCCTGAAATGGAAGAGCTGGTTAATGCCTTTAACACGATGTTGGCTAAGATCGAACAAGACCAACATGCGCTACAACAGGCAAAAGAAGCCGCTGAACATGTTGCCCAGCATGCCCAGCGCCAAGCAGACCATTTACAAGAGACCAATCTGAAACTCAGCCGGGAGATTGAAAAGCGCACCCGCGCGGAACACCTGCTCGAACACCGGCTGCAAGCAGAACAACTTATCGCCAATATTTCCTCGCATTTTATCAATTTGCCGGTGGACATGATCGACTATGGGGTCAATTACGCGCTGGAGTTAATCGGGGAGTTTTTGGGGGTCAAACACGGTTATATTTTTATGTTTTCGGAGCAGCGCACCCGTATCCGTCGTGTTTATGATTGGAGTCAGGCAAATACGGCTATCCATGTGGGGCGTGTTCGGGAAGTGATTTCAGTGGAAAAATCCCCGTGGTTGATTGACAAAATCCGTACTCAGGAAATTGTTGCCCTGCCCAATATTCAGGATTTACCGGCAGAAGCCCACTCCGAAAAAACCACCTTTTTGGAAAACCATATTCACTCCATGCTCGGCATTCCATTGTCATACACCGGTGTTTTACTGGGGTTTATGGGGTTCGATGCACCTCAACCGCGCTCGGAATGGTCAACAGATGACATCAAAGTCGTTATGACCGCCGGAGAAATTCTAGTTAATGCTTTGGAACGTAAAAAGGCAGAAATTGCCTTGCGCGAGAGCGATTCCCGCTTCCGCCAGTTAGCAGAAAATATTGATCAATGCTTTTGGCTTTACGATACCCGACAGGGGTTTTTGTATGTCAGTTCCGCTTATGAGCGCATCTGGGGTGACTCTATTGAACAGATCAAAACCGATCCGACAGCTTGGCTTGACCGGCTATCTCCAGAAGACCAGCAAAAATTCAAAGGGGATATGAACCGGTTGTTTACGCCGGGTTTTGATGGTGAACTTCGCATCCAAAAGGCAGGCGAAACCCGCTGGTTGCGGATACGAACCTTTGCCGTACCCACCGAAAATCCAGATGAAAGTATGCGTGTCTGCGGCATCACAGAGGACATCACCGCCCAGAAGCGTTCGGAAAACCGGTTGCGCTCCTACGCCGCTGAATTGGAACACAAAACCCAACAACAACACATGGTGGAAAAAGCGTTGGAGCAACGCGTCCTCTTTGAACGCCTCATTGCAGATATTTCTACCCATTTCATCAATCTTCCGGCAGATATGATCCCTTATGGCGTGGACTACGCCTTACAAATGATCTGCGATGTCATTCAAGCCGACCATGCCTACATCTGGATGTTCACAGAACAACGAACAAAATTTCAAAAAGCGTTTGATTGGTGGGATCATCAAACCTTGGTGGGGTCACCGCCAGTTGATTTTGTTTTGCCGCTGGATGAGGGCAGTTGGTTTCTGGAAAAGATTAAACAATTAGAGACCATCGCGGTGGCGCATCTCCGTGACCTTCCACCGGAAGCACAACGGGAAAAACTGCATTTAAGTACCATCGGGGTGCAATCCTTTATCGTGTTACCACTGGTATATACCGGCGTACTCATTGGCTTTTTAGGGTTTGATGCCATTCGGTGCGAAAAAGAGTGGACGGAATCCGAGATCAGCCTGATGAATACGGTTGCTGAGATTTTGGTCAATGCGTTAGAGCGGAAACAAGCCGAAGAAGCCTTACGGGAGAGTGACTCTCGCTTCCGGCAACTCGCCGAAAATATCAATCAGTGTTTTTGGCTGTATGATACCCGGCAAGGGTTTTTGTATGTCAGTCCCGCATTTGAATTGATTTGGGGATTTTCACGCGAAGCCCTACTCCAACATCCGCAAACGATGTTGGATCAGGTCATCGCGGACGATCAAGCTAAATTCAAAGGTAGCTTGACCCAGATGCTTAAAGCGGGGTACGATGAGGAGTTTCGGATTGAAAAAGCGGATGGCTTGCATTGGTTGCGCACCCGCACCTTTGCGGTTCACGCGGAAGGATTAGGACAAGGGCAGCGAGTTTGCGGCATCACAGAAGACATCACCAAGGAGAAAATTACGCAGGAGCAGTTCCGCACCTATGTCAAGGCACTGGAAATCAAAACCCAAAAGCAGATGGAAGCCGAAAAAGCGTTAGCAGCCGAAAAAGAACGACTGCTAGTCACTTTGCGCAGTGTCGCTGATGGGGTGATCGCGACCGATACGCACGGCCAGATTGTGTTGATGAATACGATTGCCGAGCATTTGACGGGCTGGAAAGAATCCGATGCCCTGAATAAACCGTTGAATGAAGTTTTGCGAGTCGTGGATGAACCCTCCCGGCATGTCCGCACAGATATTTTGAATAACGTCCTCCACCGGGGGCGGATTATCCATTTCTCCCGGGATGATGTGTTGGTTTCACGGAACAAAAGTGAATATTATATTTCGGGCAATGCGGCACCGATTCAAGACGGGACAGGCGTGATTATCGGGGCCGTGATTGCTTTCCACGATGTGACCGAAACCCGCCGCTTGGAGCAATCCAAAACCAATTTTATCAATGCCATCACACACGAATTGCGCACACCACTGACCCCCATCATTGGGTACACCGCACTCCTCCAAAGTATGGACTTACCGGAGATGGCACAGGAAAGCCTCGCCGCCATCGCGAAAGCCGCCGACCGGGAGAAAAAACTGGTGGAACAGTTATTGGCGGTTGCCCGGTTGGAAAATAGTCAACGGGAGTTCCGTTTTAATAAGGTCAATGCCTACCAGTGCTTCACCGAAATTTGTGAGGATAGCGAAGTGCTCGTCAAGGAGGTTGTACGAGAACGGCATCGTACGGACCGGTTTACGTACCAATACACATTCTCGGAAGAGTTGCAGGAAACCACGATCAATATTGATCTGGATTGCATGTACAGCATCATGGAAAATCTGCTGGTGAATGCCGTCAAATATTCTCCACCGGATCGACTCTCGTTTGCGGTGTCCGGTTACCGGCAAAATGATCATGTGATCATCGCGGTGAAAGATCAGGGAAATGGTATTTCCAAAGCGGAACAACCCCGCATCTTCAAAACGTTTTACCAGATTCGGAAAGGTGAATTTGATGTTTCCGATGGAATTGGACAGGGGTTGGCGATTGTGAAACGGTTTGTGGAAGCCCACGACGGAGTGATTTCCGTAGAGAGCGAACTCGGGAAAGGTAGCGAGTTTATTATTGAATTACCGGTTGTGGAGACCTAAAGTTGCTTTCCATTTTACTATGGGTTTTATGACCGGTGTTGGGTATTTCGTACGGCGGTCTGTTCGTGTATCCGTTTAACAACCCCAGATTATTTGCTGGTGCCAACGATGCCGGTGTCACATGTTTTGGAAAGCAGGATTTGTTCAACCGCCAAAGCCGGGCGGGCACTTCTACCAAGATAGACCGGCACATTTCCCGGGTCAACCGTGATACCTGTTTTCTTTCGATTCAGATTAATCGACAATTTTCCCGATCTGGCGCCCCACCGCTTCAATGTGATCATAATTGGCGTTTGTGGTGGGGATAAATTGGGTGGCGCCAAACATATCAAGGATTTTTGCCTGTGTGGAATCTGCCGCATTCAAGGCGGTAAAGGCATCCGTTACCTTTTGTGGAAAATCTGTACCGTAACGAGTTATGACATCCGGGTGAATCACCCAATGATAGTCATGATAAGCGGGTGTGCGCCAGATAGCTTGCACTTTTGCCAAATCAACATCTCCCGTCTGGAGCCGGCTATACCAAACCTGCTCATTAAGCACGCCGGCATCGTATGCTCCGGCGGTAACCAGTTCGATGGTTTTATCATGGGAGCCGGAAAAGCCGGGTTCACCCTTAAAATCGGTCAATTCTATTCCGGCTTGGCTCAAAAAGTACTGGGGCATCAACCGCCCGGAAGTGGAGGATTCACTCCCGAAGGTGAACGTGTGCCCTTTTAACGCACCGAGTTTTTCCCGCACCACATCCCACTCATCGGTGTCGGCGATGGGTTGCAAACCCGTGGAGGTATTGGCGATAAAAATAGAATGAAACTCGGCGTCAATATCCCGTTGAACGAGCGCCTGAGCACCGGGTACTTGCAACCGCGCCTGTACTCCAGTTAAACCTCCAAACCAGACCATATCCAGATCACCCACTCGAAAAGCGGTCACGGCGGCAGTATAATCGGTGACCGGTTTGTATTCCACCGGAACACCCAATTTTTCAGAGAGATAGGCGGCGAGATCACCATATAACCGTTGCAATTTTTCCGGGTCTTGATCGGGAATTGCCCCAATGACAAAAGGGGGTGTTGAGGGAGATGTCCCGCTTTGCTGGTGTGTGGTTTGTGAATTGTTCTGCGGAGAACATGCGGTTAGCAACCCCATCAGAATTAGTATCAACAGATTCAACATACGCGGCATGATTCATCCTCTTTGCGGAAAAAGTTGAGAACAAAAACAGAATTATTACGGAATCCGGGGTTCGGAGGGTATCGGTGTCCGAAAAATATCGTGGTCGGCCGGCGGGTCTAAAAATCGACGATGGGAATACGAGTAAACATAATGTCCCCAAATACACCCATTGCACCGTTGCAAGCGGTCTGACGCCATACAGATGCCCTGTGCTACGCCGTACTGCTCAATCGCCGCCAATGCGTAACGCGAGCAAGAAGGATAAAAAGGGCAAATATTGCCATCATGTTGGGAAAGCCCAATCTGGTATGCCCGTAGCATCAGGCGAAGTACCCATTTGGGGGTTGAGGTCTGCTGTTGTATGGACCGGTTTAATGCAACAGGCGAATCGTCATCCGGTGGCGTTGTTGGGGTTGCCGTTTCAAAGTTAGGAGTATCTTGCCATTGGGCAACGAGGCTACCGGGAATAATGGTACATATAATTAACCCCACCAGAATTACCCGCATAAGACCTCCATTTAGCGGCGGTAATTGGGATCAAAAATCAGAAAATATGCCGCGGCAATAGTGGCAATCCCAGAAATAAAGGTCACGCTTTTAGAAAACGCTTTGAACACCGTACCCGAAACCACCACGGTATCACCGGGCAGTAATCCCGGAATTTCGTTCATATCACCGGTTTCCAGATAACGGGCAACATCCACATTGATAACGTGTTGTTGCTTGGTTTCTGGATTGGAACGCACCAAACGTACCCGGTTCAATTTTGCGTTTTCGTCCGGACCGCCGGCAAGGGAGATCAAAGATAATACATTGGTATTATCCGGCACAATATATAACCCCGGACGCTTGACCTGCCCCCAAATGTAAACCTCAATTTTTAAACCGGGACTACCAATCGGGTCATACACATACGCCGAAGCACCGAGTGACGGTGATGCAGAGGGGACAGACGACTTGGGCAATGTTGGTAATTGAGCGGCGACCGGTAGCATCCATAAATGTAGGATTAAACAGGCCGCCAAGCCAATAATAAAAGCATTTTTCACTAAATAGCTCCGCTGGTTATTCGCCAGTTTTGGGGATTACTAAATCCATCGTACCGCCACCCTGTTTCCGCCGTTTTAAATCTTCGATCATGAATGCGGCGTCATCATGGAGTTCGCCTTCCTCGTAAGTTAACACTTTTTCATATTCTCGGATGGCTTGGTCGTAATCCTTCAGAAATTCGGATTGAACAAAACCTTTCATAAATTGTGCTTTGTAGGCATGTTCAGACGCCGGCATCATCTCAATGATCTCATCGTAATTGTCGAGGGCTTCATCGGGACGATTATCGGCTTGCGCTTCCTGTGCTTCATTAAACAGCCATTCGATTTTCTTTTCGGGATCGATGAGCTTATCCTCATAAACGACGACGCCATATTCTTTGCGTAACTCCTTCATTCTCTTGGCTTTAAATCGACGGGATTCTGCCGGAGTCAGGATGCGCCGGATACGGTCTTTCACCTCATCCGTAAACGGTTCTACTTCTTCTGGCAACTTTTCATCAATCATGGCAATATGGAAGCCGTTAGAAGTCTCGATAATATCACTGATTTCACCGGGCTTCAGGTTGAAAATCGCCGCTTCAAAATCTGGAGACTGTCCAACGGATGGAATGAACCGCCCTTTTTGCACCAGACCCAGGGCACCGCCTTTTTCTGCCGAGCGAACATCTTTAGAATAGGTTTTGGCGGTTTCCTGAAAATCAGCGCCATCATCTAACATCTTTTTGATCTTCTGGGCGTCTTCGGCGGTTTCCAATAGAATATGGTAAGCTTGAACCCGTTCCGGTTTGGTAAATTCGGAGATATGGTCGTCGTAGTATTCCCGCAATTGTTCATCGCTAAAGGTTAATTTACCTTCAATTTCTTCGGTGTAGTGTGTTTCCACGAGCAAGGCATTGGTACTGCGTTCGATTTGCTCCTGCACCACCGGATTATCTGCATAACCCCGGTCCACGGCAGCACGGTAAATGAGCATATCATTAATTTTTTGTTCGACCAAAAAGAGGACACCATCTTTATTGTTGTAACGGGATCGGATTGCCGGGGGGGCGCTTTCCATCATTTGCTGTAAATCTTTGAGATGGATGGTCTCGTCACCCAAATCTGCCAGCAACACATTTTGTTCATCGGTGATCGGGCTATTAAAATCCACGGTTTCGGGGATATTCTCTTCATAGACCTTAATCTGATAATCTGCCTTGAGTTGGGTCATCAATGCGTCCCGTAATTCAGTCATTTTCTCACGGCGGACGGCAGCTTCTACTTGCTCTCGCACCTCATCCACCGGTTGGGTGGATTCCGCGATCCGCTCATCGACTTTAATGATGTGATACCCTTTGTCTGTTTGGATAATTTGGTCGCTCACTTCACCGGCTTCCAGCGAAAATGCAGCGTTCTCAAAGGCTTCAGATTTGCCGACAAATCGAATTTCCTGCCCTTTTGTAATCAACCCGATCAAGCCACCTCGTTTGGCAGTTTTCGGGTCTTGGGAGAGTTCTTCCGCCAAATCTTCAAAGGATTCTCCTTTCCGAAGGCGTGCCAGTACGGCTTGGGCATCAGTTTCCGAATTGACCAAAATGTGCCGAACTTTCACTTTTTCCGGTTGGGTAAAGTAGTCAATATGAGCTTTATAGTATGCTTTTACATCTTCATCGGTGACGTTCACTTTACTGGTAATTTCATCGTTGAACAATTCCTGCTTCATCATTTGCTCTCGGATTTGTTCCAGACGAGCTTGAACACGGGGAAGTTGGTCTAGTTTTTTCGCTTTGGCATCCAGCACCACCAACTTTTCATCGATCATCTGGTTGAGCATTCGCAGTTTACCCATTTCCCCTTGGTAGTTTTTCTGAGCAAAGGAAGGGACGTCCTGTAGTCGAGCTTCCAATTGCTCCAACGTAATGACATCATCACCAATTTTTACCACAACGGTGGCGCCATCATTACTTACACTTTGTTGGGAACACGCGAAAACTGCCATAAATAAGGTTAAACCGATCATTAATGTTCGCGAAATCATGCCGTTCATTGGGTCACAATACTCCTTTCTCTGAGTTCAAAAATAGTCCTGTGCCCACGAAACCGGTAAGGTGTCTCGTGGGCAATTATGTTGAAAATCGATTCAGTTTGACCGTGCCCGAATAAATGTGGAAATATCGGGAATATCTTCGAGGAGACGGCGCGCCACATGTTTCGCTTCTTCGCGGGTTTCAAATTGACCAACCCAGACTAAAAACGGCGTTTGGGAGTTTTCAGCCGTGCGATCAATCACTTCAGCAGAATAGCCGATTTCCCGGATGTGGTTCATCTGTTTTTCAGCGTTGAGGCGATCTGTAAAGGCGCCAACCTGAATGGTAAAGATGGTCTTTTCTGGGACGGTTGAGTCTGGAGTGGCGGGCGGTGGTGGTGCTACCGGTGCGGGGTGGGGAGTCACGGGTGGCGGGGTGGATTGTGGCGGTACGGTAATCGTCTTTTTGAGTTGGGTCACTTTTTCCCGTGCCAGCGCAGCTTCATGGGAGGTAGGGAAATCCGTCAATACGCGTTCATAGGATTGCAACGCAAAGTCATATCGCCCCCCTAATTCCGCATTTTCTCCAATGCCATAAAATGCGGCGGCAAGTACACCCCGATCCGTATATTGCTGCAATATTTGGCGATATGTAAGTTCCGCTTGATCAAACTTTCCAAAGCGCATTTGGGTCCGAGCAACACCCAGCATTGCCCAAGATGTTTTTTCACAATTGGGATATTGGTCGATAACATGTTGGTAATCTGTCAGCGCGGCAGTGTATTGTTGTGTCGCGTATTCTGCACTTGCCAACCAATATTGGCTCCGGCAAAGCAAATTTATATCCTTGGAGGTTTCCAATACGCGCCGGTGCTGATCAATTGCCGTTAAATACTGACCAACACTGTAGTGATATTGTGCGACTTCAAATAAAGCATCGTCTGCATATTCACTATTCGGATAGCGATCCACAATTTTTTGGTAGATGCTCATGGCACGATTCGGGTTGGATTCAAGCTTACCGAGCATAAACAACGCGCCGGGGACTTTATCACTATTCGGATAATCTGCTAAAAAGCGCTCAAATTTAGCTTGCGCGGCTAGATGACTTTCGGTGTCATCTAAGTGGGACAAGCGCACGGCTTCATCGTAATCCGTTTGCTCATCCGCAAAAATCGTGGTGACACTGGCTATTCCAATCATCACCATCATCAGGATTTGGATTGCAACATTGCGCATACTGACAACCTCCAGATATAAAAAACCGCCAACAACACAATCTTTCCGCAAAACTGGGTTCAGTTCTAGGGAGAGTTGTATGATCGACGGTTTAAGTCCAATTTTAATCAAGCCGGTACTTAAAACGGCAGGTCATCATCGGTTTCCTCAGTGGGGGCTGAGTCACCGGTTGCCGGTGCAGGGGCAGTACTCTCATTGGGTTTACCCCATTCTGGGGGAGCATCTTCATCACTCGGTGGCGGGGGTCCCGCAAAATCCGACCCGCTACTCCGACTGCCCAACAACAACAACCGGTCAACTATCACTTCGGTGGTATAGCGAGTTACCCCGTTTTGGTCTTCCCATTTGCGGGTTTGTAGTTTGCCTTCAATATAGCACTGCCGCCCTTTTGCAAGATACTCGCTGGCGATTTCGGCAGTGCGCCGCCACGCAACAATCCGGTGCCATTCCGTGCGCGTTTGTTCATTACCACTATCATCACGCCACGTTTCGTTGGTTGCTAAACTAAAATTAGCAACCGGCACTCCACTAGGGGTGTAACGCAATTCCGGGTCGGCACCTAAGTTTCCAATTAAAATCACTTTATTTACGCTCGCCACAATAGACCTCCTCAGGTGTTAATCCAAATAAAGGCTTTTGATTTTACCCCATGTTTTATTTTTTTTATGGGAAATTCCGAGCATCTGATTCAATTTGTCCCGCAACAAACGTTCCCCCGGGAGTTCCAAACTTTGAGAGACAATTTCATTTTCCGCATTAATAAGCAAATACCCCTGTTCGTCCATCGCAAACAGATCGGCGAACGTTCCGTCATCTTGCAGAAGCGGATATAAAGCTGAAGTGGATTCAACTGAGACTGATTCAGGAGAAACCACCCATACATCCAGATGGTAATCGGTATAATCGGTAAGTATAGCCTCATAGGGGGCTATATCAGTAGAATTGCCGGTGTAGATGATTATCAACGGTGTTACGGCGCGGGTCGAAAGGGTATATAGCTGATGGTCACTATCAGGCAGGGTGAAGTCTGGTGCGGTTTTAGCACCTACCGTGGAGAGTGAAAATAAAGTTAGAATTGTAATGATGCCCAATCCTGATGTGAATCTCATAAAATCACCTTCTAAACCATCAAGCAACATAACAAAAAAATGGCTGGGGCGGCAGGATTCGAACCTGCGAATGCTGGAACCAAAATCCAGTGTCTTAGCCGCTTGACGACGCCCCAGCCTTAAAAATGCGCCGTAATTATAGCGCGATTAGTAGCAATTTGTCAACCCTTTTTTCGTAAGTGCACTTTAATTTCTAAAGTACAGCTTCTCTCCGTTTCCTGCCATTTACGGACAAAGGAAAATCTGTCGTATTATAAATGGTGTGGAGGCGTGTATCTCTCTGCATTACCACGGTATCTTGGCTCGATCCCGGAAAAAGCCGCCAGTGGGGCCATCATCGGGTAATAACGCCAGCCAAATGGCAGTATCTGCCCCCTCGTCCACGGGTCGCGGTGCGTTCTCTCCCCCCATTGCCGTTTTGACCCAGCCGGGGGACATCGCGTTGACCAGAATATTGGTATCTTTCAACTCATCCGCAAGAATAGCAGTCATGGCGTTCATTGCCACTTTGGATAAGCGATATGCTGGGTAGCCGCCAGCCATGGAGTGTAAGGCACCTAAACCACTGGAAACATTGACAATTCGTCCATAATTTCGGGCTTTCATCAGCGGGATAAACATTTGGCATAACCGCAAAGCACCATAGGCATTAATTTCCATGGTTTCTCGCACTTTGTCTAAAGAAACGGTCAAGCCCCAATCCGAACGGTCTAGCAAGACGCCCGCATTATTGACCAGAATATCCAAGCGCCCAAACTCTGCTTCCACATAGGTGACGGTCTGGATAATACTCGCTTCATCCGTAACATCTAGCTGATGAAAATGGATGTCCAAACCTTGACTAACCAAACTCTTAGTGACTGCTCTTCCCGCCGAGGCATTACGTGCCGTGAGAATAACCTCGACGCCTTCATACGCCAACTGCCGGCAGATCTCCAAACCAATACCGCGATTTGCTCCTGTAACTAATGCTATTTTTTTGGAACCCATTGGTCTCCTCCCGTTGAATCGACAACGTGCGATGATTGTTCATGTGACCAGATAAATTTCGTTGCAATCATACCCTAGATGGTGTATTCTGTCAATCCAAAATCAATTTCGTCGCACAAAAAAAGGAAAAAATGATGATTCATGCCGTTATTTTTGATATGGATGGGGTTCTGGTGGATTCCGAGCCTATTTACCAACGCCAAGAGTTGGATTTATTCCGGGAATTGGGTATTGAAATGAGTGAAGCGGAGCACAACCAGTTTGTAGGGATGGGTACCAAAACCATGTGTGAAATACTCATTAAGCGGTATCATCTAAACTGGACTGTACCGGAGTTGGTGGAGAAGTCAGAGCGCATGTATTTGGAGTATTTCCATCGCGAACCCACCATCACACCCATAACGGGGGCAGAAACATTGATCCAAACAGTTTACCAGCTCAGGTTAAAAATTGCCCTCGCATCCTCTTCTTCGCGGGAAAATATTCGTATCGTTTTGGAGCGGCTTGGGTTCGGTGATTATTTTCCCATCCGGGTTTCGGGCGAGGAGGTTCCCCAAAGCAAACCTGCACCGGATATTTTCCGGCTGGCGGCAAACCGGCTTCAGGTGGAACCGGCGCATTGTTTGGTAATTGAAGATTCCCGTAATGGGGTGTTAGCCGCAAAAGCCGCCGGGATGCGGTGTATCGGGTATGCCGCACCGAATGCCCGTTCGCAAGGATTAGAGCCGGCTGACATAGTGGTTACACATCTAACAGACATTCATTTGAACACGTTAATCTCCCAATTTTGAGGTCGCTCGCGATGACAGACCCCATTGCCCGGAACATTTGGCGCTACCAACTATTTACAGCCATTTCCTTTATGCCGATCATGTTACCGGTGATCGTCCTGTTCTGGCAGGAAAATGGGCTTGATATGTTTCAGGTGTACCTATTGCAAAGTATTTTTGCCCTTGGAATGGTGATTCTGGAAATTCCGACCGGAATGATTGCGGATCGATTGGGCAAGCGTACCAGCCTGATTTTTGCCATGTCGATCATGACCATCGGGCTGGTGGTCTATGCGGTGGGGAGTTCCTTTTGGGTATTTCTTCTCGCAGAATTAGTGCTCTCGCTGGGGATTTCACTCCTTTCAGGAGCAGATTCCGCTTTACTGTACGATACCCTCAACCATCTGGGACGGCAGGATGACTATCAGCGGATTGAAGGACGCGCGCGGGCAATCCAAATGGTGGTTTTTGCGTTAGCGAATCTGTTAGGAGGCGCTATCGGAGAGTTTTCCTACCGGGCAACCATTTGGGCAACCGCCATCGGACCCTTTGTGGGCTTAATTCTTGCCATCGGGTTTGTGGAGGTCAATCAACCGGCGCCAAGCGAATCCTACCGAGCGGCTTTCAAAGCGTACCGCGAGTTAATCCGTAGTTCGTTCACATTTGTGCGTAAGCACCAATTTGTGCGCTGGCAAGTGCTCTTCTTAGGGGTGACGACCACTAGCGGCGCGTGGCTACTCTGGCTTTACCAACCCTACATGGAATTGAGCCACTTACCGGTCTGGGGGTTTGGCGCCGCATTTGCCATCTTTAATCTATATGCGGCAGGTGCCAGCCATGTTGCCCATCATGTTGAAACGCGGTTGGGGCGAAATGGTGTTATTATGCTATTTATTATTTTGCAGGTCAGCCCGCTCATTTTGATGGGACTGGTTATCACGCCGCTTAGTTTTCTATTCATTTTAGGACACCAGACCGTGCGGGGTATGTCTCGACCGATTATTAGTGATTGGATTTTGCGATACACCTACGCTGATAAACGGGCAACGATTTTATCGATCAGTTCGATGGGTAGCCGGCTCTTTTTTGCGCTTACCTCACCGCTGATTGGCTGGATTGCCGCCAAAACAACCCTCCCGGTCACGCTTTACTTCCAAGCCGTATTTTTGGTAGTCTTATTCGGAGTTTTGGTGACGATCTACCAGCGAATCCCGGAAAAATATTTCCATGTGAAAGATACCGTCAAAGAAAAACATTGATGCGCGTCAAAAAAGAGATTGAATTTTTCTGAATTTTCGGGTATACTAAACCGTAATAATCAGATAACATTATATTTGTCACCTATTTCTCGAACAAAATCAGATGATCAGACTCAATCGATTGAAATCCAAATGGCAGATATGCGGTAGAATTCCGCTGGCGCAACTTGTCGCGGCACGACAGCAATTACATCAAGCGGCACAACTTGTGGGGGCGTTTGGGATGTCCTATTTGGAGCCTCAACCGGATGGCATACATGCCCGGCTGGTCTGGATTGATCGCTTAAAGGGTGTGGCTTCCGCTCCTGCCAAGACATATCGAGTTGGACTCCGCTTACCGGATTTAACCTTGCTGTGGCTCGATGAATTCGGTATGATTTTAAGCGAATATGGAATGCGTCAGCAGACACTTAGCCACACGTTGGCGTGGTTGAAAGACCATTTAACACACGCGGGATTCAATCCGGATCAATTCATGATGGAGACCCCATCCGGTTTAGCTGGGGGAGCAACGAGCCGGTTTCAGGTGGATAATCCAAAAGCATTTGATGAACTCACCCGCTATTTTAGTAATGCACATCTCATTTTAGAGGCATTAGCGGCAAAACTTTCACCCGGGAACAAGGTCTATTGCCGGGCCAAGCCATTTGATATCCGTTTTGTCTATTTTTTGGATCAATCTTCGGAGTCCACGTCACAACAATCGATTTGTTTGGGGTTATCTTTGGGGGATACAGCATTTTCCGAACCGTACTTTTATGGTCAATTTTTACCTGAGCCGGACGTAAATCCGAACAGCTTGCCTGAACTTGCCGGAGCGGGACAGTGGTACACGGACGCTTGGTTTGGCACGGCGTTACCAGCGTCGCAAATTGTAACCGATTCCGAAGATCACCAATTACAGCAAATTAGTAACTTTTTGGAATCCACTCTTCAGGCGGTTTCTCATTTTTAACCTGTACGATTCATAAATGGTGTCTTTGACCCATTTGGGGACATTCCCCAACTTTTTACAGGTGCGGCGCACTTTGAAAGTGCGTCGCACCTGTTAATTTAGGTTGAAGAGCCATCCGCCGGTAACCCACAAATCCCCATTATGGCGGGGTTTTTTCATTCCCGAATGACTCGTTTACAGAAAATAAGCTTATTTAACGTCAGTTCTATCCTGCCTGAGTCCAAAAATCTGCCAGCAGTTCAGCTTGGCTCAAAACTTTGGTGACGGATTCGGTGTATTCGCCGGTGGCTGGGTCGTCGGGCGGGTATTTGTATCTGCGCAGGATGCGCTTGACCATGACACGCAGTTTGGCCTGCACGCTCTCTTTGAGTTGCCAGTCGATAGTGGCGTTTTTGCGCACCTCCTCCACCAGTTTGAGGGCGATTTGCCTGAGAAGACGATGCCGCCGGAGGGCCACGGCGAGCCGTTTTTTGAGTTCCTCGCGGCTGGCGGCCTGGACGGGGGTCTGGGGGACAAGCCGCCCGCAGGGTGGAGTCAATCGCCCGGTTGACGGCGTAATACTGGTGGTAGGCGGCAGTTTTTTCTGTGTCCCTGGCGGGCTTTCTCGAAGACGATGAAGTGCCGCAGGACATCCAGCAGGGTGTGCTTGTCGAACAGGCCGCGCCGCATGGGTTCGAGTTCGGATTCACAGAGAGCAGGACTATTCATTTTCGATATACTCCGCGATTATCTCCAAATCAGATTCTATCTGGTGGAACGCTTCAAATTCTTCTTTACCCCCAAACCATTCCAGCGTTTTGGCACGCGCTACTTTGGTCGATCGGGTCGAGCAGATTGCCTGATAAGATGAAAAAGGCCACTTGCGGAAATCATCCACAAAACCATGTTTTTGCGGATTGCGGTGAATGTAGGCGATCAGGGTGGCGAAATAACGCTCATCCTGGACGGGTTTCCGTTTGAACGGTTTTTCGAACAGGCTGCCCGTCCGCCCGTAGGCCTTGTTGATGGCTTTGTGTAGGTGCTGAACAGGTTGGAAAACGCTTGGGAGGGGGACTTTAAGGACTTTAAGGACTGGCAGTCCTCAGAGGACTGCCAGTCCTGAGGATCGAGAATTCTCACCAGCAGATGAAAATGATTGCGCAACAGGCAATAGGCATAGGTTTCTACCACAGGCTCGATATATCTGGCATACAATTTCATGAAGTAGGTATAGTTGCGGGTTTCGATGAACAGGTTTTCACGGTTGTTGCCGCGGTTGTAGATATGATAGATGACGCCGAGAGAGGACTTAGGACTGCCAGTCCTTTGAGGACTGGCAGTCCTGTCGGTTGAAGGCAGTTTATCAGCCGTGGCCCACAGGGTTTTTTCGAGTTCGTAATTGTCTGGCATGGGCACATTACCTGTAATGTACGATGTGGTTGGCTCATTGAGAATGAGGCTAAGCAAAACAACGGTGGTTCCACGTTGTTTACATGTGCATACCGCCATCCACCGATAGGGTCTGTCCGGTCAGGTAATCGGCATCTTCAGATGCCAAAAAGAGGACTACTTTCGCTACATCTTCCCCGGTTCCCATCCGACCCAGCGGAATTTGCTGGAGATAACTTGCTTTGACCTCATCCGGTAAATTCGCGGTCATATCGGTTTCGATAAAGCCCGGTGCAACGGCATTCACGGTGATATTCCGGCTGGCAAGCTCTTTTGCTACGGATTTCGTAAAACCGATAACCCCTGCTTTGGATGCCACATAATTCGACTGCCCGGCATTGCCCATTAGCCCGACCACACTGGTAATGTTGATAATGCGTCCATAGCGTTGCTTCATCATCAAACGTGTGACCGCCTTAGTACAGTTGAATGTACCCGTTAGATTAATGTCGATCACTTGTTGCCAATCTTCTGGCTTCATGCGCATTAGCAGGGTGTCTTTGGTAATGCCGGCATTATTGACCAAAATGTCAATTCGTCCAAAGGTCTCTTTTGCCTGTTGGATCATGTTGTCAACCGACTCTGAGTCCCGGACATCCACCGCCACTGGGAGAGCTTGCCGTCCCATTGCTTCGATTTCGGTTGCCACTGCGGCACATGCTCCTTCGGTTCGGCTACCAATAACCAAATGAGCGCCTTCGCCTGCTAAGGTGAGGGCAATCGCCTTTCCAATTCCGCGTGAAGCGCCGGTAACTAACGCAATTTTATCTTGTAACCGCATGATATTCCTCATGTTATATGTTTAAAATTAAGTTCTTTTTTGATTCAATGGATTTTTAGAATCGGCTGCGGTCCGCCGGCGGTACATCACATGTTCAAATTGATCATACATCCGGCGTCCTTGGACGACCCACTCCGTGAAATCGACTTCCGGGAAATAGGTATCCCCCTCAAATTTGCCTTTAATCCACGAAATGACCAATCGATCTACCAACGGCAGTGCTTCGTCATAAATACAAGCCCCGCCGATAAAAAAGATCGGTTTAAGATGCTGTTCGGCGAGCGCGATAGCTTCGGAGATATTCGGCACAATATCAAAGTGCTCCTGGGGGGATAAGGATTGGCTTACCACAATATTGTGCCGTTGAGGCAGGGGATTGCCAATGGATTCAAATGTGCGCCTGCCCATAATCACCGTGTTGTTCAGGGTTAACCGTTTGAACAATTTCAAATCTTCGGGGATATGCCAGGGGATAGTGCCATCTTTACCGATGACACGGTCTGCCGTCATAGCGGCAATAATGGTTTTTTCTTGGGGAATCATACTGCCACCTCAAAATTGATTTTTGGATGCGCTTGGTAATTTTCCAGCGTAATGTCTTCAAATTGTAATTGATTGAAGGGTTTGGGGGCAATCCGGATTGTTGGTAAGGGTAACGGTTCACGTGTCAATTGGGTATAGAGTCCTTCCAGATGATTTTCGTAAATATGGGCATCAATGATGGTGTGGGCAAACTCACCCGGTTGGTAACCGGTTTCTTGTGCCAGCATCAGCGTGAGGAGCGAATAACAGGCAAGATTGAAGGGAATCCCTAGCGCAATATCCCCGGATCGTTGTGTTAAGTGGCAATTAAGCCGTCCCGCGGTAACATTGAAACAAAAGGTATAGTGGCACGGGGGTAGTTTGCTTTCAGCGGCGTTCCCCGGATGCCAGGCACTGACAATCATCCGGCGCCGGTTGGAAGTCGCTGGATTCTTTTTGATGGCGTGCAACGTATCGATCACATATTGAATTTGATCAAAGACCGGCGCTTGGGTCACGGGATCGATAGAAATCCATTTATGACCCCATTTTTCACCGGCTTCGTGCCCGTGTTCGGGTACCGGAAATCGTCGCCAAAATCGCCCGTAAGCGGTTTCCAAGTGCCCTTGTTCATCAGCCCACGCATCCCAAATTTGGGTTTTTTGGCGCAGATGGCGAATGTGGGCTTCACCGCTCAAGTACCAAAATAACTCGTGCAACATAGACTTAAAATACATTTTTTTGGTGGTCAGGAGGGGGTAGCCATGTTGCAAATCGACCCGGTAAAAGTAGCTAAACACGCTCAGGGAGCGCACACCGGTGCGGTTTTCCTGCCAGACACCGTGTTCCAACACATAGCGGACCATATCCAGATAAACGTGCATGGGTTACTCCGAGAGTTAAACTAGGGAAATGTTTTGTTGGGTTGAGAATCGGAGCGGTAATTAGTACAAGCTCCAGCCGACAATCTGGAATGTTTTGGTTGTGGAGACACTAATCCCACTCTTTTGGTCACGGGCGATGACTACCAGATTATACGTATCATACGGGGCATTTTCTAAATCCAAAACGCCAATAATTCGCGCATTTTGTCGGTCGATGGTGCGGGTTTCTTTAAATTGCATCACATCACCCATCAAATTTTGTCCGCGCACCCGGTATTCCAATTCAATTGTGGCAGTACCGTCCGTATTGAGTGGGATGTGATAAATGTCATAATAACAATAGAGTACACCGCCTTGCCGGAAACGGCGGGTGGGGTTCGGCTCCATTCGGTAACTCTCTGGGGCATAAAGCGAGTCTGTGGAGAGAAGTTCCACCGTGTGAGCAAAGGCAAGATCACTAATTTGAAGCGAGTCAGGTGGTTCGGGCAGGTAGAATAAGGAGCGGAAATGTGCCATGCGTTCATTGTTTTTGTCTGTTAGCGACATCACCACATGGTATTCACCGGGGTCTAAGGTAAAGGTTTCGCGATGCCGTAACGAATTATCCGCGCTGACGTCATCTGGGGTAAATTGCTGTTCAAACACGCGGGATTCGATCTCATTTTCGTTAATATCCAAAATGCTGAACCGGTGTTCCACAGTTGCCCAAGTGCCGGAATCGGTTTCCGCAAAATAAAGCGCTTTCGCGGAGTATTCATAATATAACTCCAACTGTACCTGATTTTCAGGGGTATAAAACCGTGCCCAATCTACATCGAGGGGTAATTTCCCTCCCCCATGTAAAAATCGATCCAAGGGGGCCGCATTTTGCCGGCGGATAAATACCTCATACTCTTGATCGCCGGGAAACGGGTAAATGATGCTACCAAATTCATCAAACCGGTATTTCAAACCCAGATCGTAGTAAATCCAATCCTGCCGGAGACCGACATCTTTGTTGAGGATTTCATCTGGTGGACCATATTTGATGTAAATACGGCCAATATCCGTTTTCCAGCCGGGGATGTTCGCGCTTTTTAATGAAAAATTATCGATGGTGTACTGGACGCGCCGTAAATGTTCTTCTCGCCGTTCATTTCGGGGTGTCCCCGGGGTGGGGTCCCGGCGTTGCCAGAACTTTTCCACCCATTCCGCCCGTTCTTCCGACGGTAGATTGAAGAACTCTTCTTTTTCAGCCGGGGTGGCAATATAAGCAATGTCATCATACAGTTCCCGATCCTCAGGGGAAAGCTTTTCAATACGATTGGCACATCCGCCCAGCAACATTGCGACCAGCAACAGCAGACTAATCGTTCGATAATACATGAATCATCCCTTGTGAAAACAGGGGAGCATGCTCCCCTGTGATGGGTTTGGAATCGAGTTCGTAGGGTATATGAAGGGCGTGACTAACTTCCTTGGCCGACCTGTTTTAGCAAGGTATTCGTTAGTTCACGGCTTTTTAAACGCCGGAGGGCAATCCGGATCACTTCACGTTCGTCGATCTTTTCAATACAGTGCAGACATTCTTCGATCATCCGGTTTAAGCCCAAATCTTCAGAAATTTCTAAGGCGCGGTTAAAATGGTTGATCGCTTTGCTATCATCCCGTTTTTCCATACACATCAACCCGTATTCGTAATGTGCGCTGGCGAGGTCTTCCGAGAGTTTACCTTCATCCAGTGCATCCAGTGCTTTTTCAAAATGCGCTTCTGCGGTGTCCCACTCTCGTTTTTGCCGGTGATATTTCCCCATAACGACATCCACTCCGGCAAGTGCTCGCGGTTTGCGCTCTTGCTTAAAGATCATTTCGGCGGTTTGGGCGTGTTCCAACGCTTTTTCCATCTGATTCATATCCAGAAAGAGATGCGCCATATCCAAGAAAACCCGGCCGGTATTCATCTGATCTTGTACACTGGAAAAGAACTCATAACTGCGTTGAAAATACTTTTCTGAATTTTCGTAATCTTTTTTCAGGCGGTAAATTTTCCCCAAATTTCGATAGGTGTAAGAGAGGGCATGGGTGTTATTTAATTCCTCCGAGACGGCTAAATCTTTCTGAAAATAATCAATAGCGGCATCATAGTTTTCCAGCATAATATGCACATCGCCTAATTTGCCGTAGATCATTCCCATATCGGATTTGGCGCCAAGAAATTCATACAAACTCTGGCTTTTTTCATAGAAAAAGATCGCTTCATGATGGTTGCCCATCTCTTTAAATGCTTGACCCAGACTGCTGTATGTCTTTGCCATACCCCACTCATTTTCCACATCCAGATAAATTTCGAGGGCTTTATCGTAATTTTCTAAAGATTTAGAATAGTTGCGTTTGATGCTGTAAATCACCCCTAAATAGCGGTATGCTTCCGCTTTGCGCAGGCTCAATTCTTCGTCCTGAAGGATTTCCAACGCTTTTTCATAGAACCCCACCGCATCGTCCATCATGCCCATACGGAAATGAAGTAGACCCATTTGGGTGTTGATACCGGCATAAATATCGGGGTCGGCATTGACCCGGTCGGCAATACGCACCCCACTTTCCAAAATCATGAGCGCTTTATCATTTTCACCAAGACGAGAAAGCGTATTGCCCAAATGGAACTGGCATTCGGGGAATTTATGCTCTAACTTCCCTGCATCCGCGGTATTGAGCGCATCTTGAAAGAGGGATTTTGCCGTTTGCAAGTCCCCTTGTTGCAACTTAATTTTGCCTTGCCCGATCAACGCATTGGTCATGGCTTCTTTATCATCCAGTTCTTTGGCAGTTTCGTAGGCTTTTGTAAAATCTTGCAAGGCATTGTCCCACTCACTTTGTTGAATGAGAATCTCCCCCCGGGCTAACCGTAATTGTACGAAATTGGCTTTTGTTTCGGTGGTTTCCTTTTCCCGAAGTAACAGGTCTTCCGCGGTGGAAAAGTGCACCAGTGCAATTTCGTTATCAAAATTTTTTGCCGATGCCAAACCGGCGTTGAGAAAATCACTAAACTTTGTGCTTGCCATCTCCTGAGTCCTCTCTTTCCTTCAGTTGACGAGTGCCTTTGGTCAAAAACCGCTTTAATCTTACCATATTATGGGGGTTTGTCAAGTGAAAAGTCCCCCCTGTGGATGGCTGTGGAATGGCGCTAATCCGCTTGTTTTAGCTTGATTATGCTCCTATAATCTGTTAAACTAGGCGCGCCGTTTCCGCTATTTCCTCCAATTCATAAGGTCATAAGGAGAATCAATGATACCCGATAACTTCATTCGTCTCAACCACTATCACGAATATCCCCCGGATGAGATGCTTGCCCGGGCAAAAGCATTTTATGCAGATATACGCCGCCGCCGTTCTGTGCGAGATTTTTCGGATCGCCCCGTTGCGCGCGAAGTAATTGAATACTGCCTGTTAGCCGCTGGAACTGCTCCCAATGGTGCGAACAAACAACCGTGGCATTTTGTCGTTGTCAGCGATCCGGAAGTGAAACGCCAGATTCGGAAAGCGGCAGAAGCAGAAGAACGCGAATTTTACGAACGCCGCGCGTCTGACACATGGCTGGCAGATTTGGCGCCACTGGGTACCGATGCACACAAACCGTTTTTGGAAATTGCCCCCTACCTGATTGTTATTTTTGCGGAAAAGTACCAGATCATGCCGGATGGAACCCAGCGGAAAAATTATTACGTTCCGGAATCCGTCGGTATTGCCACCGGCTTGCTGGTTACGGCGATCCATCATGCCGGGCTGGTCTCCCTGACCCACACCCCTAGCCCGATGAAATTTCTCAACACGATTTTAAATCGTCCCGCAAATGAAAAGCCTTTTTTAATTTTAGTAGTGGGGTATCCCGCGGAAGACGCCCACGTTCCAAACATCCGCAAAAAGTCGTTGGATGAACTCGCAACATTTGTTTGAAAGCACGCTTTGCCGGTGTTCTACCGTTTATGTTACCCGATAATTATTGACGTGCCGCCGTATGACGATGAATCGGAAGTTGACGAACGTCATTTTGGAGGTTAGGCGTGGTGTTTTGCCTCATCTGAACCTGACGCTAACGGTTTACTTATAAAAATTGAACAATCGGGTTGTACGAATGTACCCCCAATCATACCTTTTTTACACCAAATTACGGGGTCATCATGCCACGCAAACGATTGTCCTGGGTTTTATTTCCATCCTATGGGATCATCTCCCTAGCGGCACTACTGTTGATTAGTCATCTGGTCTTCCATGAAATTCACCAATTTTATCTGGATCAAGCACAAGTGCATCTGGAAACAAAGATCCAACTCATCAAACCGCCAATTGCACGCGCTTTAGCAGATGCCCAGCCGGACAGCGTGATTGAATCCCTCTGCCGTTCTTTTACGGGGTCAACGGGAGCCCGGCTGAGTGTGATCTTTCCGTCGGGTAAAATCCTTGGTTTTGATGGGGATATTGAACACCGCATTAGCCGTGATGCACCGGAAGTTCGTGCCGCGTTTGATGGGCGAACAACACGTCTTCTCCGCGATAGTGTTGTTTTTGATGAACAGATGATCTTTGTCGGTACACCCATTCGCCATCAAGGGCAGACGGTGGCAGTTCTCCGGGCGGCGGAACCCCTCAGCCCGATTCTGAGTTTTCAGCACCGACTAAGATGGCACATTTTCGGCTGGGGAGTGATTCTTTTGGCGCTGCTAAGCGGGGTTATGAGCCTGTGGGTCTCGCGCCGGATTCGGCACGCTTTGACGGCTCTTCAACACCATGCAGACCAGTTTAGCCAACGCCGGGAGGGTAAATTTCCGCTATCTTCCATTGTGGAAGTGGCAGAACTTGGCATTGCCCTCAACAAAATGGCTCACAAAACGAACAAATACATCAATAAACTGATCCAAAAAGGGATTGAAGAAGAAGCGGTACTCTCCAGCATGGTGGAAGGGGTGATCGCCGTGGATACCGAAGAGCGTATTTTGTTGATCAATCCAGCCGCGGGAAAACTGCTCAACATCGAACCGGATCAGATGCAAGGACGCCGCTTACAAGAGGCGATTCGGAAGGCAAATCTACATCAATTTGTCCAAAATGTGTTAGAAAGCGGCCATCCCATCGAAGAAGATATTACCCTTTACGGTGAAAGTGCGGCGAACGACATCTTTTTGCAGATTCACGGGTCGATTTTGCAGAATGCCGGCAAAGAGCAACTGGGTGTAATTTTGGTGTTTAACGATGTAACCCGGTTACGCCGGCTGGAAACCGCGCAAAAAGATTTTGTGGCGAATGTGTCGCATGAACTGCGCACCCCGATCACCTCGATTAAAGGATTTGCGGAAACCCTCATCGCGGGTGCTCTGGAACGCCCCGATAAAGCCGCCCGCTTTGTGAATATCATCGCACGGCAAGCCAATCAGTTGAATGCCATTGTAGATGATTTGCTGGCGCTTTCTCGTATTGAACGCCAATTGGAAGCACCTAATGAACTGGAATTTAATAAAATATCGATTCAGACCATAATTGAACATGCGATTCAGGATTGTGAACTCAAAGCCATTGAGCGGCAAATCACTATTGAGGTACATTTCCCCGTCTGCCCAGATGTGCAAGTTAATCCGCACCTGATTGAACAAGCGCTGGTCAACTTGATCGATAATGCCATCAAATACAGCCCCGTTGGTGGAACGGTCACCATCACTACGGAGTTCACAGAAGCGGCGGTCTGTGTCCACGTTCAAGATCAGGGAAGCGGTATCCCCCAAGAACATTTACCCCGCCTATTTGAGCGGTTTTATCGTGTTGATAAAGCCCGTAGCCGTGAATCCGGCGGTACGGGATTAGGGCTTTCCATTGTGCGTCACGTGTTGCGGGTACATGGTGGTGAGGTCTATGTGAAGAGTTCGGTCAATCGTGGCAGTACCTTCACCATTTCATTACCGGTTCAGCCGGCATACCGGCTGGTGTCGCATCGCTCGCAGGATGGGTGGGTTAGTGCCGGTTTAGCTTGACACCCGCCCGTTGTTCTCCAAATATCGTCCGGTACCCGCCGCCGCCCCACGCACCACCTTTCTCGCCGAATCCCACGATTATGGTGTTGCTTTTTTCCGCATGATCTCTATATTACATCAATAATCGTCAGTAATAACGAGTATTTTCGCCTTTTATGATGAGGAGTCAACTATGGAGGGAAAAATCCTCAAAGATGCCTATACGTTTGATGATGTGCTACTCGTCCCGGCGATGTCTGAAGTACTCCCGGGCGATGTGGAGGTGAACACGCAACTGACCCCGACCATCCGGTTGAACATTCCCTTAATGAGTGCGGCAATGGACACCGTCACCGAATCCCGGCTGGCGATTGCGCTAGCGCGTGAGGGGGGTATTGGCATCATCCACAAAAATATGTCCATTGAAGCGCAAGCGGCAGAAGTGGATAAGGTTAAGCGCTCCCAACACGGGATTATCACCGATCCGTACTCTCTTACGCCGGAGCACAAAATCCGGGATGCGGCGGATTTGATGGCGCATTATCACATCTCCGGCGTGCCGATTGTTGTCGAAGGCAAATTGGTGGGAATTATTACCAATCGAGATGTGCGGTTTGAAGATGATCTGGAAATTCCAATTGCCCAAGCGATGACCCGCGAACGGCTCATTACGGCGGGAGTCGATACGACGTTGACCGAAGCGGAACATCTGATGAAAACCCACAAAATTGAAAAATTACCTCTGGTGGATGATCAGGGTTACTTAAAGGGATTGATTACCATCAAAGATATTGAAAAAGCGGCAGATTACCCTAATTCCACCAAAGATAGCAGCGGGCGGTTGTTAGTGGGCGCGGCAGTGGGGGTTTCCGCTGACGCAATGCCGCGCATTGAGGCGCTGGTGGCCGCCGGAGTGGATATTATCGCCATAGACACCGCCCACGGGCACTCCAAAAATGTGGTGGATCAAGTGCGGCGTGTTCGCCAACACTACCCAGACTTACAAATCATTGCCGGAAATGTGGGCACCGCAGAAGGAACTCAAGCCTTAATTGATGCGGGAGCAAATTGTATTAAAGTTGGAATTGGTCCCGGCTCCATTTGTACCACACGGGTGGTCGCCGGTGTCGGATTACCCCAATTAACCGCCATCTATGACTGTGCAAAAGTTGCGGATTCCTACCATATACCGGTTATTGCCGATGGCGGCATCAAATTTTCGGGTGATGTGGTCAAAGCGATTGCGGCAGGGGCGTCCTGCGTCATGATGGGAAATCTCCTAGCCGGTACCGATGAAAGTCCGGGTGAGAAGGAATTTTATCACGGGCGTGCCTATAAAGTCTATCGCGGGATGGGTTCGATTGGTGCCATGAAACGCGGCAGCGCCGACCGTTACTTCCAGAGCGAAACCTCCCAAAAGCTGGTACCGGAAGGCATTGAGGGACGGGTGCCGTATCGCGGGGCGCTCAAAGACGTGGTGTTTCAACTGATCGGCGGTTTGCGCTCGGGAATGGGCTATGTCGGAGCGGCAACTATCACTGAACTGCGGACAAAGGCGCGTTTTGTCCGGATCACCAATGCCGGCTTGGCGGAAAGCCACCCGCACGATGTCTCGATCACAAAAGAAGCTCCCAACTACGGTGGTTTCATGGAATAGATGCGGTGGATGGATGGTTTATCAACTTTGGAAGATGGGCTTGTCCGCGTCCGAATAAACACGGAAGTTACCGGTAAACTCACGACGATTTAGAGCTTGACAACACCGGGAATCACACCTATTCTGGACAGATGGAATCCCGATTTTAGGTGAATCTCAGATGAACTTAAGGTGACTATGACAGAAGAATTCCCCACGATATGGCACTATTACAAATCCGCGTTTTGGGAAAAGGCGAATTTGATCGGGTTAGCCGCCACTGCGGCCGCTGCCATTTTTGGTGACCCCATGTATTTGGCAATTGGGGCGGGGTTGGAAGTGGCGTATCTGGCAGTCGTACCGAATTTACCACGTTACCGCCAAAAAATAGCCCGCCAGCAAAAGGCACTCCTACTCGCACAGAAACGTGCCGAACGTCATAAAAAATATGAGATGCTGTCCACAGTAGAAAAACTGCGGTTCCGCCGGTTGGAGCGGCAAGTGAGTAAAATTCGCCGGATGGTGAATGACTCCGGCTCAGATATGATGTTCTTGATTGAATCCGATATTGCGAAACTCGATTATCTCCTTGAATCCTTTCTTAACCTTTCACTGAATTTGAAACGGTATCAGCGCCATCTGCAATCTACGGATCGCCGCTCTATTGAATCCAATCTCCGCCAATTACAGGAGCGTCTTGCCACCGATGAAGTCCTCGCTAAAAGTTCTTCTGCCCGGACTGCCGTCCAGAAAAATATATCCATCTTAGAGAAACGGCTCAATAAACTCGATGACCTCGAGGGGCATTTAAAAACCCTGCAAGCCCAATTAGAAACCATTGATGACACCCTCGGATTGCTGCATGACCAAGTGCTAACGATGAATTCCCCAGAGGAACTTTCCACCGAATTAGATGCCCTAATCTCTAACGTGGAAATTACCGAGCAAACCCTGCTAGATACCGCCACCTATTTCGGGGATTTGCACCATCTGGAGCGCGAACTCAAGACATCATAAGCCACCATTACGGAGTTTATTTGAATTTAGGTAAATTTTTCCGAAAATTTACTTGACTTTATATCTTATAACTTATAGAATACTCTACTAAGGAGGGTTGTAAATTACTAGCATTTAAACATTGTCATAGTACATGATGAATTATAGCCAGACCAGACAAAATTTCGTCACATGGTATGAGAATTTGAAATTGAAATTTCAATTCCGTATGCCGACCCGCACGCTGATACGATTTGCCATATCTCCCCAGCAAAGACAGCTTGAGAGACCACGAAATCGTACCAAAAACCGCACCGGTAACCCGGGCGTCCGATTTGGTTTCAATTACCATAATCATCACCTGAAATCTTTCCCAACGGGTGACACCTCGTAACCCAGATTATCAGCATGAATCAATTCTGATAATCTGGGTTTTGTAATTTAAATCGCCGCTTTTCCGTTCACATCCCATGGTTTCAGTTTCTTGCGTATTCTATCAATAGAAAGGAAGATAAGCCCCATGACATTATCATTACCGGAGCTTGCAACATTATTATTATCAGTACAACTTATATTCTCCGTGGGACTATTAATACTTCTAATACTTCTCATCGTCATTATTCTGTTGGTTTATTTACGCCCCGTGCAAGAAGATGAGGATGAAAATATAAAGCCTGTCCCGAGTCCAAAGTCGTCTCCAAAGACCGCTGGTGACGACAATCCGGAACGAAAAAAATTTAAGGATGATTGGGCTTCCGCGATACAGGATACAGTCCAAGTCCAAATTGAATTTCGTGATGCATTGAATGAAATCACAAACGTCACGAAGTCCGCATATGAGTCCCAA
The DNA here is from genome assembly GCA_003697105.1 of Gemmatimonadota bacterium. Lineage (GTDB taxonomy): Bacteria > 4572-55 > 4572-55 > J002 > J002 > J002. The sequence goes on from RFFQ01000183.1 coordinate 36,559, forward strand.
ATGCGTTGGGGGAGGATCAAAAAGGTTTTGCGGAAATTTTGTCATTTATACCTGTTTGATTGGTTAACTCCTGCCGAAAAAGCATATTTAAACCATCCAGCAATTAAAAAATATGTATATCGATGCTGGGCGGAATCCGTTCGCATTTCCCAGCAAGGTTACCGCGCCCTTCCGAAAGAGACGTTTTCTTTCCTTGAATATGTCTATAAATTTTACCGTATTAACCATGACGGAAGTAATAGTGAACTATTTAAAAAATATTATGATTTGGGGCTTTCCCTAAAAATGCTACGCCCCAATAACCAAGCCCATGTCTATGTTTCATTCGCCTTTGAAAACCGTCCCTTAAAACCCTATATTTCTGAATATTTACGGCTGGCAATTGTGACCGGCGAGTATGATTTAATCTTAAAACGATTCAAACCTTATCATTCTATGTTAAATATTGCACCCGTTCCCGGCGAGCGGACTGTTTTTGATTCCCGATTCGATTTTCTCCCCATGTTAATCCCACTTGACTTAAAATACTCTTTCCCCATCGAACTTTACAACATCCAGACCCGCAGACGTAACCGGTATATTTCGCTACCGGCCGTCCGAAACGCTAAACTGGAATTGCGCAAAAAAGGCGAGTTAAACACAATTGAAAAACAAACCAGCTTTTTTCCACACAGTTATTTAAAGGAGGTTACTTTTGCGGAAGATGGTGAGGTTTATCATGTGAACGGTACTTCCAAAACCAAAATCGAAAATTATGGTCATAAGCGGAATGCATTTCTGCAAAAGAAATACTACCAAAAATTGTATCAAGGGATACCCCCAATAGACCCCACAAGTGCAGTGACGGTTCATTTTAATTTAAGAGAGCCTGTAGCGGTCTTATTCGATGGTATCCATAAAGAACGTGAATTAGAACTAAATAAGGTAATTCGTGTCATTAAATGCCTTGATCTTTATATTCAAGACTATCAAGCGGGACAACGCCGCCCCATCGAGCAGTTTATTGCGGATATGTACCCGTTTGATAGCCACCCCCTAACCCCTAAGACCGCCGAGTTTATTCATCAAATTGAAGAAATACAACGTGAACAACCGTATGAAATTCTCGAATATACATTGGACCAACTCCAGAAAAAGAACGTTGCTAAGGATATCATCGAGGTATTAAAAACCAAGAAAGATGAAATCAATCACAAAAAATGCAAAACAAAAGCGGTGTTTGAGTCGGTTTTGGATGAGGTTTTGGCAGGAAAGCAACTTAGCCAGATCGATAAAGACTTAATTCTGAAATATGCCGCCCCTTCTGAAGATGACGCTTGGCATTTTTTGATCCAACGTTGTATGGAAGGATATGCTCCGAGATTTATTTTACCCACATTGGTTCAGCAACAATCTAACGCGGCATTTGATGTTGTTTTTAGTCTCTTCCCGCTACTTACCGGAAAAGAACTGACGTTAGACCCCAAAGAAGCTAGCAACCTAGATATAGAGGAGTTATTTGAAGATAAGACCTTACATTTGATTGAGTCTGCTCAAAAGATATTGGAAGAATTGGTACTGGAAGTACTTACGAAACATATCGAAATCTCCGCCGCTACAGCTAAAGCCAGAAGCGAAGCCCAGCTTGTTGAAATGGTGCTGGAAGCATGCTTGAAAGTAGAATATCACCACCGTAAACGAGAGGAAGATTTCCAGTTACTTCGCCAGAATCTGTTAGATCACCTTCAGAGACACTATACCATGCACCACCAGTTTTTAAAGGAAATTTACCAGCATTTAGGGGATAAAGACATATTAAGTGATATTAACAAACTGAATATGACAGATGATGAATTTAAAGAGTTCATCAATAATGAGGTTGATGCGATCATCACCTTAATTCACCGTGCCCAGGGTCGCGTGTTTGACCGGGGAATTAGTAACCGCTTATTACTGTTTATTGAACCGAAAAGTGTGGAGGTTATCACGGGTCATTTTGAGTATCATGGATTGGAAAAAGAGCAAAAGTATCTCAATACTAAAATCGAACATGAACTGGACATTGTTCAAACTCAACTGGAGACGGAACTCAGAGAAATAAAAGCTAGGTTAGCTGCAAAAGCGTCTATTGCTGAAGTGACCTATAGTATTGGGGTTATGGCAGCCAAAACAGAGCAACTTGTTGCTGAAATTGCCTTACAGTTGCGAGAAGCGCAACGAGATGGGGATATAACCCAGTATATTAAATTGTTCGCACTTTATGAAATTCAGAAGAACGGTTTTACCGAACTTGAACGTATTCTACAGACTACACCCGAAATCCTGCTGGGGGTAAATGACCCCGCGTACACAACATTATATACCCTTAAATTGAAATTTGAACTGATTAACCTATTGAAAACGAACCCAGATATTGACGCCCTCACCATTGCCGCTATTCTCGAAGCAAACTATAGTACGTTAATCAACACAGAAGTGTACCGGGATCACAACCAATTATTAGCGGACACTTTAAAGAATACCTACTTTGTGCAGCACCCCGATGGACATTCCTAACCGGTAAAAAATCTTGACAATCCATAATAGAATACCTAATGTATCCCTGTCTTAATTCATATCGTTTATTTACCCTTTTACCAGCAAAGGATGGCTTATGGCGACAATGGATTTAAATCTACTCGAAGCGTTATCAAGCAGTTTTGGACCTAGTGGGCACGAAGTTGAACCGTTACGATTGGTCAAACAAGCCGCAGAACCTTACACCGATGAATTTTTGACGACCGGATTACAATCGCTGGTTTTTACTAAAAAAGGGCGTGCAGAAGCACCCCGGGTACTGATTGCCGGGCACGCTGATGAAATCGGATTTGTTGTCAGCGGGATGGAGAAAGGCTTTCTCACCTTCTGGCAACTGGGTGGTTGGTGGGATCAAACCCTGCTCTCCACACGCGTGATTGTGCGCACCTCCAAAGGGGATTTGATCGACGGGATAATTTGTGCCAAACCCCCTCACATCGTGGACCCTGAAGAACGAAAAAGCGTGGTGACAAAAGATAAAATGTATATTGATGTGGGGTGTACATCCAATGAGGAACTGAAAGAATTAGGTATTCGGATGGGCGATCCGGTGGTCCCGCATTCCGAATTCCAGATTTTGAACCGCAAACGGATCAAAAAGAGTGAAAATGGCGGTGAAACCGAAACACAAGAGGTGCAACTAGCGTTAGGAAAAGCTTTTGATAATCGGGTCGGTTGTTTTATTGCCCTAGAAGTGTTGAAACGACTCGGTTCCGATCATCCCAACACGTACTACGGTGCGGCAACGACACAAGAAGAGGTCGGATTACGCGGCGCGCGCACCACGGCCGGTTTGGTACAACCGGATGTGGCATTTGCCTTAGATGTGGATATTTCCGGCGATGTGCCCGGTGTACCTCCTACCAAAGCCCCGACAAAAATGTCAGCGGGTGTTTCCATCGTCACGTATGACGGCTCCATGATCCCCAATCCGCGCTTGTTAGAGTTCGCCGTGCAAACCGCTGAAGAAAACAATATTGAGTACCAATTTTCGCATTTGCGGGGCGGCGGCACAGATGCCGGTGTCTTCCAATTCACGGGTGTGGGGTGTCCCAGTTTGACTCTGAACGTCTCTACCCGGCACATCCATTCCCCTTATGGGTACATCGATCTGGCGGATGTGGAAGCTACCATTAACCTGTGCGTGGCAATGCTCAAAAAACTGGATGCCGCAACGGTCCAGTCCTTTACAGAAATCTGAGCTAACAACTCCATTCTGGAACCCCCCAAAGCCTGCTGAAATAATTCGGCAGGCTTTTTACATTTCCGGTTATTAGTTGTCATGCATACCGGATCATCCGTGCCATATAAAGGAGGTGCCAACAAAAATTTTGTTGACACCGTTTTCCTTTTCCGATATGATGCACGCAAGAATTCCCACAATAACCGACCGATGTTGACTCACATTTAACCCGTATAGGAGGTTTATCAAGATGCGTAAAATAGGCATACTCCGTGGACAGGAGGATAGTTTTCCCGATGCACTCATTCAACGGATTAACCGCATGGGAGTGGAAGATGTTCAAGCCGATTTTATCGAGATTGATGGTGTTAAAGAAGCACCGGATTTTGGCGATTATCGCGTGATTTTAGACCGGATTTCGCAGGATATTCCCTTTTATCGTTCGATGCTGAAAAATGCCATGCTGAACGGTGTCCGGGTGGTTAATAATCCCTTTTGGTGGAGCGCAGATGATAAATTCTTTGGATATTGCTTGCTCCGGAAGATTGGAATAAACGTGCCCCGAACGGTCTTACTCCCGAATCGAGATCATACGCCAGATACGGATGCGAAATCCTACCGGAATCTAAAATACCCGCTCTCTTGGGAAGATATTTTTGATTATATCGGATTTCCGGCTTTTATGAAACCCCATGCTGGCGGCGGCTGGAAGCATGTTTACAAAATCCATAACCGGGAAGAATTTTTCCACTATTACAATCAAACCGGTGATTTGTGTATGATGCTCCAAGAAGGTATTGAGTTTGAACGCTACTACCGCTGTTATGGTATCGGTTACCAGCATGTTTGGTTGATGGAATACGATCCATTGCAACCGCACCATTTGCGTTACGTTCGCAATCCACAACCGATCCCGTCTGGGTTGGAAGCACAAATGCGAAACGAAGTAACCAAAATCTGCTCGGCATTAGGCTACGATTTTAACACCGTCGAATTCGCCATTCGGGATGGTGTCCCATATGCCATTGACTTTACCAATCCGGCACCAGATTGTGATATTCACTCCGTGACAGAAGAGAATTTTTATTGGGTGTTGGATGCGGCAAGTCAATATCTGGTGGAATTGGCACAGCAACCACCTTTGGATTTTCAAGAGTATCGCTGGTCACACTTTTTACAGCGGTAAGCGAGATCCGCACTCATGATTAGAATCCAAGTTTTATGACCTAGTTATGCCAGAAAGGGGAGAGTTGATGGAGGAAATGTTGCTCGAAGAAGCAGTAAAAGTGTATAACGATCTGGTTAGCCAACATAAGGAGAGTGCTCAGGAAATCAATGAGATTATGAGCAAACGGATGCGAGAGTCCAAGCTAAGTTATGGTGACCGCTTGATTTGCGCCTATTTACGCCCCAAGTTTGTCACACGAGGCCAACTCACGTTGATTAAAAATGTCAATGTGGTATTGCAACGGGCACTGATCAAGCTGAAAGAGGCATTATTCAAAGTGCCGGGTCTTTATGATGAAATTGGGCTTACTGAGGCAGAAGCCCGTTTAACCGACATCTACCCCGGTTATGACCGGCTTTCGATCACCTCGCGGTGGGATTCCTTTTTTACCGCAGTTTCGCTTAAATTTGTGGAACTCAATGCCGAAGCACCTGCCGGCATTGCCTATTCCGACCGGATGACCTCTGTCATGATGGAAAATCCGATAATTAAAGAGTTTAGCAAAAAGTATATCGTTTATCGCTTTGGGACAAGCGGGTCACTGCTGGCGGCACTGTTGCATGGCTATTACGATTTTCTGCGCAATGTGGACACCAAAAAAATGTCCAGTTTACCGCGCATTGCGATTGTCGATTGGCGTGATGTTCCGACGTGGACCGAATTTGAATTGTTTGAAGAATTTTTTGAGAGTCAAGGCTTCAAGACCGTACTGTGCGACCCCCGCGAACTCGAATATACCAACGGACGACTCCGCTATAAAGGACTCGGAATCGACTTGGTTTACCGCCGTTTATTAACCAACGAATTGCTGGCAAAGATCGATGAATTACAACCATTGATCCAAGCCTATAAAGACCATGCGGTTTGTGTCATCAATTCGTTTCGGGCAAAATTGATCCATAAAAAGTCTTTGTTTGCCCTGCTCACCGATGAACGATTTCAACGGATTTTTTCCGATGAAGAACGGTTTGTCATCCATACCCATGTTCCTTGGACTCGCCGAATTCAAGAGCGCAAAACCGTTTTTGCCGGACGCCAAATCGATTTGATCCCTTTCATCCGGGAACATAAAAATAGTCTGGTGATCAAACCGAACGATGAGTACGGTGGTAAAGGGGTCACGTTAGGCTGGAACGTCGATCAAACAACATGGGATCACGTTATTAAAACCGCCCTCAATGGGGAATATTTTGTAGTACAAGAACGTACACCCATTCCAGTAGAGGAATTCCCCCGCTTTGAAAATAATCAACTGACATTTGAAGAGTTGATTGTGGATTTTGACCCCTACACCTTTGAAGACGAAGTGAGTGGTATTCTAACCCGGCTCTCCGGTGCGAGCGGCTTAAGCAATGTTACCGCCGGCGGTGGCGCGGTACCGACATTTGTGATTGAAGACCGGTGAGGAGTTGGGGAGTTCCTTGAGTTAGGGAGTTGCTAACGGTTCACTGTTTTCGGGTAAAGGTTATGCGGATATTTATTTTGGTAATCGGGTTGTTTTATTTAAGTGGGGGAACCCTTCTTTTTGCTCAAAGTTCCACTTTGGACGAGGACTTCGCGCAATTAGTCGATTGGTTTGAGGGACGTTTCGATAATGCGGCTCAGGTGGAACATGAGCGTGCGGCGCGTGCGGCAACCCCGCATGATCACCAGCAATGGATTTTTCGCCGGGTGGAAATGCCGAAATTCGGACGGTATGTCTTTCTTGCGGTGCAACGCTCTGCCACGGATACAACCCATGTGTTGCAACGCCGGGTCTATCGTTTTCTTCCGAATTTTGATGTAATGGAAATCGAAATGAATTTATTTGATTTGGGTCAGCGTACTCTATCTGACCAACAACTGCGGCGGTTAGATGTGGGTGATCTCCCCCTCGTGCCGGGTTGTGAGGTGTTTTGGCATCGCGAACAGGATCACTTTACCGGTGAATCCCGGCAGGGGGAATGCTACGGCTATTTGAGCGACCGGCAACGTGTCCAGATCGACTGGATCATGAAAATATCGGCAACCGCTTTCGAATATGCCGAACAGATCAAAAACCGGCAGGGGCAGTTAGTGGGCGGGTACCCCCGCACCAACCCCTACCATTATCAACGAAAGGAGGAATGATGATTACCAGTATTAATCCGGCTACGAATGAGCAAATTCATTCGTATGATGAAATGACGCCCGATCAGGTGGATCAAATTATCCATGAGGCTGATCGGGCGTTTCACAATTGGCGCAAAGTGCCTTTCCCCGAGCGCTCGCGGCTGATGAACCAAGCCGCGACGATCTTACGGCAAAATGTGACGGAATACGCCCGCCTGATGACGCTCGAAATGGGCAAAACACTGAAGGAAGCCCGTGCCGAAGTGGAAAAGTGTGCGTGGGTTTGTGAGTATTATGCGGAAAACGCCGAAATATTTTTGCAAGATGAAGTGATTGCGACAGATGCCCGCCATAGCTTTGTCACATTCCAACCCTTAGGGGTCATCTTAGCCGTGATGCCGTGGAATTTTCCTTTCTGGCAGGTTTTCCGGTTTGCAGCTCCGGCATTGATGGCAGGTAACGTGGGCGTGCTAAAACATGCCTCCAATGTTTTTGGTTGTGCCCTAGCTATTGAAGATGTTTTTCGCCAAGCGGGTTTTCCAGAAAATGTTTTTCGGAGCGTGTTGATCGGGAGTTCCCGCGTAAATGCTGTGATTGAACATCCAAACGTGAAAGCCGTGACTCTAACGGGAAGTACACCGGCAGGTAAAGCCGTTGCCCAAAAAGCAGGTGAATGCCTCAAAAAAACGGTACTAGAACTGGGGGGAAGTGACCCCTACCTCATTTTAGAAGATGCCGATCTGGAACACGCCGCCCAAACGTGTGCCACAAGCCGCTTGATCAATGCCGGACAAAGTTGTATTGCCGCGAAACGGTTCATCGTAGTGAACGCGGTGCGCGAGCGCTTCACCACATTGTTTGTGGGTGAAATGCGACAGCGAAAAATGGGAGATCCGTTTGACGAAACGGTCGATTTAGGTCCGCAAGCTCGGGCAGACCTGCGCGACGAACTTCACCAACAAGTTCAGCAGAGCATCAAGCTGGGCGCCACCTGCTTATTAGGCGGTGAAATCCCACCGGGTAAAGGAGCATTCTATCCCCCAACCGTCTTAACGGGAGTTTCCAAAGGGATGCCGGCGTATGACGAAGAGCTTTTTGGTCCGGTTGCCGCGATCATTCCGGCGAAAGATGAAGCAGAGGCCATCCGCATCGCGAATGATTCCGCTTTCGGCTTGGGTGCCGCAATCTTCACTCAGGATATCGAAAAAGGTCAGCGTCTTGCCGCCGAAGAGATTCAGGCTGGGTGCGTGTTTGTCAACAGTTTTGTCAAATCAGACCCGCGCCTGCCGTTTGGAGGGGTCAAGGCAAGTGGTTATGGGAGGGAACTTGCACAGTTTGGCATCCGAGAATTTGTGAATATCAAGACCGTCTGGATCAAATGACGGTTTGTTTGCCACCGTACACTTAATTTTCGGTTTACGATGACAGCCAGTCC
>RFFQ01000184.1 GCA_003697105.1 Gemmatimonadota bacterium
ATATGTTATTTCATTAATTGTAGTGGATTCCCGATTTGCTGTCAATGAGTATTTGTAGGGTGGAAAAAATTTGGTCACTGGATTCCTTACCGGGGTTGCGAATATTTATAACTTATTCTTTATAAATACTTTACTGAAGTGGTATTACTTCTGCATTAGCGATTTCACAACCGACTTTCTTCACTATAGCATCCCACCTCAGGGAACCGGTGGCAATCGATGAAATTCATTATCTTCATTTTACTCTCAAGCCTGATTATCGTTTCCGGTATGTGGGGGCTGGAAGCGGCGGAGTTACCGGAGTTGGAAGCCCAGATTCAGTATGAGAGCCACAAACTGGAACAGGTAACACAAGCCCTCCATGCGCTCCAAAACACCGGCGATACCTCTCCGTTTGAGGTGGCAGAGATTCTCTTTGCGGCAGGACTATATGCCGCTGCCGCTCCGCTGTATAAACAGGTGATCTCTGATACCACGTTGAGCCATGATGTGGATTTAGCGTATTTTCGGTTGATTCGGCTTTCTTACGCGTTACATCAATTTGAAAATCTGCGTGCCTACCATGCCAGTTTGATCCGGAATTACCCCCATTCCCAGTGGGTTTCATTAGCAAGTTATCTAGCCGCCCTTAGTTACTATCAAGAACGAGATTGGCAAGGGGTTACCCGCACCGCACAATGGGTCGTAGCGGAACATCCGGCATATAGTTATGCCCAACATCTACTGGGACATAGTTATCTCCAATTGAATCAATATGAGGCTGCCGAGGTTGCCTTTCAAAATGCGCTGAAAACCTCAGCCGGTGACGCCCTTTGTGAAAAAGCCCGGTTTGGCTTGGCGGAAACATACCGGCGTACTCAAAAATATGATCAAGCATTGAATTTTTATCAGATGATTTCAACAAAAAGTGCGATTTACCCGGATGTACGGTTTGCCCAAGGCTGGCTGTTGATCGAACAGGGTAACATCGAGGCCGGATCCCTTGTATTACAGCAAGTCATGACGGACTTTCCACGAACCCCAGCGGCGGCAAATGCGGCGGTTGCCTTAGGACATCTAGCTTTAAACCAACATCAATATGTGCGAGCAGACGATTTATACCATACGGCAATTATGGATTTTATTGCGATCAATCCATTTTATCTTCCGGCGGAGCAGGCATTGGTGCGTAAAATTGCCGCTGAGAAAAAGTGGATTGCGATGCAAAAGGTCAAATTAGCCAGCATGACCGAAAATGCCGGTGATGACTGGGCATTTCAGGCTAAAATTTACGATCAGATGGATGTCTTGGAAGCGTTGACCAGTGAAATTACCGAACTGGAAGTACAATTGACCGGCACCCAGATCGAAGCAAAACGAGAACGGTTGTTGAACGAAATTGCAAGCGAACAAAATCGGGTTTGGGAACTCCAAAATGCCCTCAGTCAATTACAACAACGGGGACAACTCGCCGTACAGGCAACTACCGTCGAGACCGAGTTGCAAGCCCTCATCCATGCGTTAGATGACTTGGAATACTCATATAATGACTTCCAGTATGAGAAAATTCAGCAACTTGCTGATGCGGAATATGGCTTAGTTGCGACAGCATACGCGATGGCGGCAGAGGGGTTGATCCCTTATGAAATGGCGGCTCATCGTCACCAAACCTTTTTGGATATTTATCCCAACAGTAAATATTTACCCCGCGTATTATTGCAAGCCGCGGAATTGGCATACCTTATTGAGCATGAAAAATTTTTAGCCGGATGGGTCGAGCAACCCGATCACCGGCAAGCACTCCGCTATTACCAGCAGGTGATCGATTTTGATCCACAAGGCGAGTTGGCAGAAGCGGCATATTATGGTGCGGGCTATTGCTACAGCGAAATGGGTGATTTGGAAGCCGCCGCCACCACATTTGAGGCACTTGTTACCGCGTTTCCAACCAGTATGTATGCCGCCGATAGTTACCTGCGTTGGGGGGACGCTTTGCTTGCACTCAATCAGCCCGAACAGGCGGCAGAAGCCTATCAAGCGGTGTTGCCCTTTGAAGAAGACCCGCTTTCTGCACGAGCGTTGTTCCGGTTAGGGAAAATGTACTACCAAATGGAAGCCTACGAACAGTCCATCACGGCATTTGCTCAAGTGGTGGATGATCAGCATTACCGGGCGTTGATTACTCCTGAAGAATATCAGCAAGCACAGCATTGGGTACTCAATAGTTTGCTTACCTTTGAAGATGCGCCAGAAGTTGCCCGCCGTACCCTACAACGTGCCGGAGCGCAGACCTATGCTTACGAGGTAATGACCCGTTTAGCCGAGGTTTATCAGGTATTGGATAAGACAGATGCCGCGTTCGCCATGTACCAACACCTTCTGGAGATGGCACCGTTGCACCCGCACGCACCCCAAATTAGCCTGAAAATGATAAATTGTAAGGATTCATTGAATGTCGATCAACTCTGGCGGCAAAAGCGGCTTGTTTTTGAACGATACCAACCCCACAGTGAGTGGTACCGGGCACAGTCCCCGGAAGTCCAGCAGCGCACGGCTCAATGGGTAGAAGATGGGATGTACACCCTTGCCGCTGAGGCGCACCAACAAGGGCATTATCGTGACGCGATTGAGCTATATTCACAATTTCTGACATACTTTCCAAAGTCGGAACGTGCCCTAGCTGTCAACTTTTATCGCGGAGAATGTTATTGGGAAATGGGGCAATTTGAGAAGGCACGGCTCGATTACCAATTTGTGGCACTTGCTCCCGACAATCCCTTTCATGTGGATGCCGCGTACACCGTCATTGCTTGCTTGGATACTCTGAACCGTATTGCCCCCAATCCCCAAACTGAATATGAATTGTTACAAGCTTGCACCAAATTTATCAAATTGACCTCAGATGACCCCCGCCGGGCTGAGGTCCTGCTGAAGCAAGGTGAACTGTATTTGAACCAACATGACTACGACCGCGCCGCGGAGATTTATACGTATGTCGCGCAAAATTATCAGGCAGACCCTGATGTCTATCCGGTAGCACTGGAACTGACCGTGCATGCTTATGAACTCGCGGGGAAACGGGATGTAGCCACATCCTGGCGCCAACAAATTTATGCCGATAACCGCGTTGGTACGGCATTAAAAGCTAAAATGCGTGACCAATTGCGGGCAGATGTTTACCGGCAGGTAAATGATTTGAAGGCGCAAGGTGACCTGCTGGGTGCCGTCGCAGAGCTTGAACGCTTTGCGGCGTCGCACTCCGATTGGGTAGCGGTCGATGTCCTTTGGTGGGATGCCGCACAACTGGGTCGGCAAGCCGGTACGTGGGATCAGGCGGCTCGGTGCTATCAACGAATCGTTCAAGATTATCCGGCGTCGGAATATGTGCCGCGGGCGCTGTTTCGGTGGGGGGAATGCTTGAGCGAGATGGAAGATTGGCGGTCTGCGCGAGATGTGTTTTTAGCCTTTGCCCAGCGGTATCCGGATCAGGAACTGGTATTGGAAGCTCGCTGCCGGGCAGTATTGGCATTGACCCAAACAAATCCAGATGAAAACCGAATCCGGCAGGAATGCCAAATGATCCTTGCGGAGTCACCCTCTCCCATCGCTTCGTTGACAGATCGATTGTGGTTAGCGCGTTGTGCTTATCTGCTGGCAGAAATGGATTACGAGGCATTCCAGACGATTGCACTCGTAGAACCGCTCGACCAGAATTTTGCCGCCAAACAGCATCACATGGATAATGCGTTGCATCAGTATAGCCGTGTGGTCGATCTGGCAGTGGCAGAGACAACACTACCGGCGTTGTTTCGTATTGGGCAGATTTATGAGCGCTTTTTAGTCGATTTATGGACATCGGAACGCCCGGCTGGTTTGGATGAGGCGGAACGGATGGCGTATAACGTCCAGTTGGAGGACCAATTAATCGCCTACGAAGCAAAAGCACTGGCGGCATATCAGGCAGTACAAGCGCAAGCGGCTGCAAATCAATTAGCGGCGGATTGGCAGTACCGGGCGCAAACTCGGGAGACCCAAATCAAACAGCGGCTCTATTTGGAAACGGAGCAGGTGGTGAGCGATGCCCAGTGGAAGGTCAGCGTGGAGGACGTTCCGCACTGGATAGATACGCATTTTGACGATCAAAATTGGCAGTCTGTTAAGACTGTACCAGCGCCGGGCATCACCAGCGTTGTCGCCTTTACTTCTTTAAGCGAAGCGGCGGCATCGGCGTGGGTGTGGTATCCCGAACCCATCCCGCAGATTCGTCTGCGCCGTACATTTACGCAAGGGCTAGTACCCTTGCCACATGACCTCAATATTTGGAGCATCACCCCGCCACGAGTATGGATCAATGGCGAGGCGGTTGTTTTGCACCGTACACAACAGGCAATGCAGTACCGGGCGGAAATCACCCCCTATTTACAAGCCGGGCTCAACGCCATTGCGATTGAGGCGACCATTCCCTCACCAAGCCAGCAGGGCATCCGGATTGAAAGCCGCCCGCAGATGATGCAGTCCCGCCACGAATAGATACTCCCGCGTTATTTATCCATCCAATCTTGACGCTGCCGGTGGAATAACTCCAGAATCTCTGGGGTAACCGGCTGTTGTAGCGCATCCATTTTTTGGATAAGCTGAAGGTCGATCCCGCCTCGATGCAATCCACAGGCTTTTAAATCGACAAAATCCATGTAGGGATATACCACCAAGCTAAATTCCGTGAAATAGCCGTCAAATGCCCGTACCCGTTGCCCCTCATGGACAAACCACATCTGGGTATCCTGCGATTTGCGCATTTCGTTGAGGATTTCAGAAGGAATGTGGCGGATGTTCCAACACTGACCCGTATCTGCTTGAATTTGATGATTTACATGTTCGATGATGTTCATTGGTTTATCTCCATGATATGCCGAATCGATTCTAACATTTGTAGATGGACTGCCAGTGGAAATCCATCGATGAGCATTTTCGGAATACCGGTTATCCCATCAACCGCTCCTGCCCTGATCAATGCTTGCAATACATCGTGTTCGACATGAGGTTCAGGCATCACGGATTCGCCGCTCAGTACGGATAATCCGGCTAAAAGCGCCCATGTACCCCAATTGGAGACACCACAAGTGATCAAAAAGTCGGTTGTGGTGGTGCTGGCGATGGTTTCACCATGGGGGATATAGGCTTGAACCAGACCGAACCGTTTACCCATACCGATTTCATTACCGCCATCACCAATGCCCGTTGTTCGGATGCCCCTTGAACGCGCCGTGATAATTAGGCAGTCCATCGGCGCGGTGTAAGCGGTGATAGATTCCCCGCGCATGCTGTAATAATTGCCATCCCTTGCCACACCCGCCCGCTCAATTGCCACCAGATGGTCAAATCCTTTATCTAATTGATGTGTTACAAAGACATCTGTATTTTCAAAGGGATATTCAACCAATGGAATGTCAGGTGCAACGGTATCCAGTCCGGCACGCAAAAGGGGTAGGTTGGGTGCATCCGTAAAAATTACCGGATATTTACCGAGTTTGGCGAGTCCCCTTGCCAGCGCAATGGCACCGGGAGGTCCATCGGTTTCACCGGTACCGGCACGAAGGACATAGAACCCGGTCAAAATTCCGACCCGGTTAGCGGTAAATAGGGCTTTGGTTGCTTGTTGTAGGTCACCGGGGACGCGTAATGGGGCGATGCTCCGTTTTCCAATATCGTAGGCAATGTGGTTTTCTAGCGATTGAAACATGAATGAACCGTTATCCGTGAGCCGTGACCCAAACTCCCGAATCAAGATTTAGGGATTAGGATTTCGGGGTTCATGTAATTCCCGAACTCATAAACTCCTCAACTCCCGAACTCCCCAACTCCCGAACTCACAAAAATTCAGTTTTGATCTGCTGGATCCATGTCTCAATTCGCTGTTCTGTAAGATGATATTCAGTATCTTCGTCCAGCGGCAATCCGACAAATCGACCGTTCACGACCGCTCGGGATTTTTGGAACTTATAACCTTTGGTTGAATAAAATCCAATGATCTCTGCCCCTCGCTCGATCAACTTTTCGTACAAAATCCCTATCCCATCACAAAAAAATTGAGGAAAGCGGAAGCAGTCGCCCAACCCAAAAATTGCGACTTTTTTGCCTTTGAAATCAATATGATCCAGTTGGGGGAAAAAATCTAACCAATCATCTTGTAGTTCCCCGTCGTACCACGTAGAGACACCTAAAATCAACTGATCCCATTGAGCGATGTCATCCGGTGTCGTATCAACAATGTTTTGGACCAGCGCAATTTGATTCGGCATCATCTGTTGGATCAGTTTGGCGATTTCCTCTGTTGCACCCGTGGTGCTACCGTAAAATAAAGCAATATTTTTCATGAATTACTCAATAATTTAATAATGAATGAGGTAGTTGCCTGTCCGCAGTTAGCAGTGAGCCAAACTCCCAAATCAGGATTTAGGGATTAGGATTTAGGGGTTCATGTAATTCTCTAACTCCCGAACTCCTCAACTCCCAGATTCCTCAACTCCCAAACTCCCCAACTCATTCCGGTTTAATGGCTTCAAAATAGTCTTTCACATATCCTTGATAGCCACGCGGTATTTCGGCTTGATTGAGCGCCGCTTCAGCCGCCTGCCGGTAGTCTAGGTACATTTCATAGGCGGGTCGATTTGCGATTTCGCCACTTGGTAAGGCCGTTGTCTCGGCTTGTCCGGCGAACTCACCCTCGCCTAATTTTCCGGTAACTCGTGTTCCTTTGGTGGTGACTTCTGTTCGACGGGGGTCATACAACCGGTGGTAGGCTTCCACCTGAGAGCGGGGGGCTTCACCTTGCCGATGTTGCTGTGAGGGTTCGTTTTTTACTTCCTTGCCGGATTCCTGTGCCAAATTGGTAGATTCTGTTCCCCAGTCACCTGTACCGGATTGAGCATGTCCTTGCCCAGAAGCGTTTTGTGGTTGGGGCGTACCCCCTGATACCGCCTCTTCCGGTGACGTTCCAGATTGCGGGTTTTGTTCGGATGGATTGGATGTGCCGGATGGCTCGCCATCTTGCCCAATTTGACCGGATGAGATACTGGGATTATCATCAAAGGTTTGGGCATATTTCTCCGCCTGTTGCATTTGCTGCGAAGCACCGGCGATGGTTTGCTTGCTATCCCGTACCTGATCGAGTGCTTCCTGCATTGCCTGATGTTGGGCGAGCTGTTGCTCGGCAGATTTCATTTCCTGTTCTAATGCCGCTATGGCGTCCTCAATGGCATCTGCCGCCTCCTGTTGATCACCTTGATCGAGTTCAGCGGCAGCATCCGCTAGATGATCTCCTGCTGTTTCCATGTCCATCTGATCCAAATTTTGGGACATGTGATCGAGAGCTTTTGCGACATCTTTTTGTTCCGATTTGGTAAAAGACTCGTTTTGTAATGCCTGCGAGAGTTTTTCTAATTGTCGTTTGGCTTTTGCGAGTTCCTGCGCTTTTTGTGAGGCGAGCCGGTGCCGGTTTACATCTGCGGTTTGGTTTTCTGCCAGTTCATTTGTCGAATTGTTTTGTGCCGCTTCTAGCTGTTTCACCGCCTGACGGAGCTTCTTTGTATCCCATTGCGCCAGTTCTTGTTTTTGCTGTTCCGTAATCTGTTGTTCCATTTGGGAGAGCTTGCGGAGTGCTTCTTTTTTATCGATTTGCTGTTTTTGGAGCTGTTTGGCAATTTGCTTCATCTTTTCTGCCATCTTTCGTACCTCATCCAACTCTTTTTCAATCGCCTTATCTTGAAGCTGGCCGGCGTATTTTTCCAGTTCTTTTGCCTCTTTGTGAATGAGTGCTACGGTATCGGGGTCTGTTGGCGCGGAGTGTCCGGGAAAATCTGGCAATACAATAAGCCCGATCAACAGCACACCCAGAGAGAACACCCAACGGGATTGGCGAGGCAAAACGTACGGTACCACGCTTTGGGGGTCCAGTTGGTTGGCGATAGTGCGGGCATCATCTAACAGGGGTTTGGTAAAAGGGGAGATCGGATCGGCAGCGAATTCCAAAGCACTGCTAAGCCGTTCTTGTGAATGGGTGCGGGCATCTGCCACCCGGGCGGCATGGCTACGGGTAACCGGTTTCATCATGCCGCTGAATATTCCGCCTGCCATGCCGGCGGCGATTATCCCCCAACACATCAGCCCGACCGGTAGAGGTACTACTATCCCCTTGGAAAGCATCACCAGCCCACAGCAGAGCGCAAGGCTGATCAGCAAGAAAAATACAATCTGCTGAATGAGATGCACCCAACGCAGCCGCCGCTGAATCTGATCCAATTTGTAATAGAGGGATTCCATGACATATCCTTTGTTCATCAACTCATAACAGCCAACTGTTGGAATGTAACGAGTCTGGTAGGTGGGTGTCAATGAAAAAGCCTGTGAACCCTTAAATGGTGCACAGGCGTATTCTAAAGCTATTGAACCTTGGCTATGCCGCCGTATGGGGGGGTTGTTTTAACTCCTCCAGTAGGGTATGTACCGCTTGTTCCCCGTTCGTATCATTGGTTTGCCGGTAGATTTTCAAAGCGTCCTCGGCAAGTTTTCGGGCTAATTCGGGGCGTTGTTCCGCTTGATACACCCGTGCCAAACCCAAATTGGCACCTGCCATAAGATGGCTCAGGGTGGTATCCTCAGCGGCAAGTGAGATCGTTTTGATGTACCATTTACTAGCATCGCCCCAATCCTTTTGGGTCAATGCCAACTGTCCCAAATTATAGCTGTATTCGGCTTGTTTTGCTGTTTTTCTGACCCGTTCCGCCAGATAAAATGCGTGCTTAAAATATTGCTGGGCAATCTCCGGCTTGTGTTGGTGTTGAGCGTATTCTCCCAACCGATTATAGACCATTCCGAAAATATCGTAATAAATATCCCGGTCAAAACTGGGGTCTTTGCGGATAAACTGGTGTACTGCCAGCTGAACGTCTTCCAATAATTTCGATTTTTCTGGGGTATCGTCCGGTTCACCAATCCACGTGTCTTGGCTGATAATATTTTCGTCGGAAAGTTGCTGAATAATAAAATCTAAGTCCCGGTATTGTACCAGTTCCCGGATAATCAGGGAATAGCGCCCGGAATTCCCCCAGAGGGTGAAATCCATACTCAGTTTTTTCTTTTCTTCTTGGGTGAGATCATGAATTCCTTGCAGAATAAACTCGGCTTCATTCTGGAAGCGCTCTTTATCAATGATGTTGTTGTGGAGTTTTTTGATTTCGCGGTCGATACGCTGGGTCAGTTTGCGGTTGATGGAGGTATTGAGGTAATCGTAAATGAAATCCCGAAGTGTTTTGAGTTGGGGCGTATTTTCCCCTTGGGAGACGGTCGGCACTGCCACGGTGGAGATCACGCCAATAAACAGCCCAGCCCCCAATAAGCTTTGCAAACTTTTGTTTAGGAAGAGGTCATTCCCAAAACTGATGCCCAGCGCCGCCAGAGCATACGTAACCCCCGCCGCACCACAGGCAGAAACAAACACGTAAAAATAGGCGGAAAAAAATCCGGCAAGATACCGTTGGGTGGTTGGATACTTGCGGGCTAAATCCACCCATGCAAAGATAATCCCCAAAAAAAAGCCCCACACTGCCGGATTCACGGTGGCGGGGTTAACCAGATTTTGTAAGGTTGAAAGTACCGTTGCCATGAGTTATTTTTGTTTAACCTGTTGGATGACGTTGGCGATGGTCGAAAAGGGATCAGTGGTGATATTCGGAATCTCAACCACATATTTGCTCTCCAAAAAGAGCGGGAAATGCGGCTTTTTCGGGGTGAGCACCAGATGAATGAAGGGGATATTTTGCTGGCTCAGTTCGATCAATACCCGGGCGAGGTCGTTATCGCGCCAAGGCTCCACATGCCCGGTCACGATCAATCCGGTTTCAAAAGTGCAAGTCATCCCCGAAATAAGCGCGTTCCAATCATCAAAAATGGAAAGCTGGTAATCCTGCATCAAATGGGTTTTGGTTTGTTCGGCAAATTCAGCGTCTTCCCGGTGATAGCCAAGGAAGGCATCAAAATGATGCTCGGGGGCACTCTGTTTGGTTATTGGGGGAGTGGCATTTAGTTGCTGGATTATTTTCAGTTCCCGCTGAAGTTCCTTGAGTTCGGATTCCGTTGATTCGATTTGCTTTGCCAGCTTAAATTTAAGGGCGGAATCCGTTTCGTGAATATAGGCTTGTCGTAGCCGGGTTAATTTCTCGTTTAGAAGCTCGTGAAGATCGCCTCGTTTATTCATGTTCCACCTCAGTTTCCTCAAATACGTTCCGCGCTATTTCATTTTCTCATTGTAAACCGGTGGCGGATGCTTGTCAACGGAAATATTACCGGACAAAATTGCGGTGTCGTAAATAGTTGAGAATTAAATCTTCAAAAGGGATGTTCGTGGTAGCGCGAATATGCCGGATGCCTCGTTTCCGGCAATAAGATTCAATTTCATTACAAAATGCTTGCACCGTCCGGCGATAGGCATTGAGGGTGCGTTCCCCGGTGCTAATTTCGCAGGTTTCCCCGGTTTCCGCATCCGTCAGTTTGAGATCGCCGGTAACGGTGGGGTTTATCTCTTCCGGGCTGAGCAGATGGATGGTGAAGACCTCAAAGTTACGGTGTAGAAACCGTTTGAGTGCCATCTGGTAGCCCTGCGGGTCTAAAAAGTCGGAAATCAGAAGAGCCACACCGGTGCGCTTGATGCGTAAACTGTAGTCTGCGGCGGCGCGATGTAGATTTGTACCGTCCTTGGGTTCAAGTTGTTCCAGCTCTTTCAATATTCGGAAAATCTGCCCCTTACCGCGCACGGGGGGGATCATTCGTACCAATTTTGCATTGAACGTTGCGACACTAACCCGGTCAAGGTTCACTAAGCTGATATAGGCAAGGGCGGCGGCGATTTTAGCGGCATATTCCAGTTTGGTAGGTGTTCCAAAATTCATGGAAGCGCTGGTATCGATCAGGATATACACATGAAGGTCTTCTTCCTCTAAAAACAACTTGAGAAAGAGCCGTTCCAACCGCCCAAAGATATTCCAATCCACATAGCGGAAGTCATCGCCAACCGAATAGGTTTTATAATCGGCAAATTCGACACTATGTCCCCAGCGGGAGCTCCGACGTTCCCCCGACGTTGCTCCGCGATGAATTTGTTTGGAAAGTAGGGTTAATCGTTCAAGTTTGGCTAAAAAATCGGCATCCAGTACCATAGACCGCTCCCGCAAAAGATGGCAAGAGACAAAGACACCTGCTAAACCTAGTTATTAACTCTCGTAAAATCAAGGATAAAGGTCGATTATTCCAGTGGAAAAAACCGTTGACGCTGACCCTGTTTTACCGTATTATTTTAGATACACTTTAATTTTCATCAGGGTACTTTCCAATCATCCATTTTATTTTTACCCTCATTTTTCCACCACGTATCACGTTTGTTCATGTGTCTAGGATGTGTTGGAAGGCACATCACCGATATCTATAATAACTCACAAGTTTTGTTTAATCCCACTATAACGCTAAAGGAGGTATCTCTTCATGAAAAATGCCCTCCATTGGGCAAGAGCAATCCTGACGATCTGTTCTATTTTATTTTTCGTTTTGCTACTCAATGATGGTTCTTCAATGGGTGCCGTTATCGGGTTTATTGTCGGATTCGCTATCGCTATCACAATCATTAGCATTGAAATGATTTTTGCAAAGTTGACGGCAAAACAGATCGCATTTGGACTTTTTGGCTTATTAGCAGGATTGCTCGTTGCAAATTTACTGGGTTATACCATTATCCATATTACGCAATTGCAAACCACTGAAGCGATCCAATCTGGTTTATTGATCGCGTTTAATCTCTGCTTTGCCTATTTAGGCATTATTACCGGCATTCGGAAACGTGATGAGTTTCGGATTTCACCTTTTTTTCAGGGAGCAGGTGGTGCGAGTTCAAGTAAAGTGCTGGATACGAGTGTCATTATCGATGGGCGTATTGCCGACATCTGTGAAACTGGCTTTTTAGAAGGCACGCTGTTGATCCCCAAATTTGTTCTGCAGGAATTGCAATATATTGCGGATTCTGCGGATGCCCTCAAACGCAACCGTGGGCGACGCGGCTTAGATATTCTCAAAAAAATTCAGGAACAAAATGACGTGGCGGTGGTGATCGATGATCGCGATTTCCCGGATTTGAAAGAAGTCGATTCCAAATTGGTCAAATTGGCAGAGACCATCAAAGGAAAAATTTTAACCAACGATTTCAATCTGAATAAAGTCGCCGAATTGCACGGTGTACCGGTGCTCAACATCAATGAATTAGCGAATGCATTAAAACCGGTCGTCTTACCCAATGAAGAAATGCGCATCCGGTTGATGAAACGCGGTAAAGAATACGATCAAGGGGTGGGCTATCTGGAAGATGGCACCATGGTTGTGGTGGATGAAGCCCGCAATTATATTGGTAAAACCGTGGATGTTGTAGTGACGAGCGTACTCCAAACGACTGCTGGACGGATGATCTTCTCCAAACTAAAAAGCACTGATAGCAGTTCCTCCGGGACAGGACAATCCACCGGTGGTTCCAATTGGAACACGTCCCGCTACTAAAAGAGAGACGCTTTTGAGAGTATAATGGGACCATCCAAAGTTGCGATGAAAGGATGCTAGGCATAGATAAGCATCCTTTTCTTTTTGCTTGACAAGTTCGGACGTGTACTGTAATTATAAACAGGTTTAACATTCATTCAGGAGGATAATTTGATGGCACGTTCGTTAGAATTAACCAAAAAGCAAAAAGCTGTGCTGAATTACATTGAAACGTACTACGCTCGCAAAGGTTTCTCTCCTACTTATGAGGAAATTGCGGAGCGTTTCGGTTTTGGCTCGTATAACTCGGTAACGGATTATATCAAAGTACTCAAGAAAAAGGGCTATCTGGACAATGAAGCCGGCAAAAGCCGGGGAATTGTTCCAATCCGGATCGCCCGAAATTGGTCGATCCCTTTGGTCGGGACGATCACCGCCGGAGAGCCTATTGAAGCGGTGCAAAATATTGAAACGTATCTTAATTTGAGCACCATGGGCATTGATAACCGTAACGAAGATAAATTTGCCCTGCGAGTCCGGGGTAATTCGATGATCAATCGCGGTATTCGGGATGGGGATATTGTAATTATTCGTAAACAGAAAGAAGTCGGCAAGCGGGATGTTGCCGCCGTTCGAGTTGGCAATGATGCCACCCTGAAATATGTAGAACGTACCAAAACACGAATCAAACTCGTTCCCGATAATAACCGAATGAAACCGCTCAGTTACAAGATAAGCCCGGAGCTGGACATCGAGGTTTTAGGCAAAGTGATCGGGTTATACCGGGATGGTGTGTAATGGCACGGGCGACCTTATTGGCGATTGATATTGGCAATACCCATACGGTGATCGGAGTTTATCACGCCACACAATTACTTTATCTGTGGCGGATCAACAGCGACCGTGAGCGCACCGTTGATGAGGTTGGTGTATGGGTGCACGACCTTTTCCGGATTCATACCATTGATCCGGCAACACTCCAACACGGGATTATCGCCTCCGTTGTGCCACGCTTAACCCGCACATTTACGGAGATGATGATGCGATACTTCGATCTTTCGCCGTTGGTTGTGACACATCAAATTCCATTAGGTATTGAACTTCGCGTAGATTATCCGGCGGAAGTGGGTGCGGATCGTTTGGTCAACTCCGTCGCGGCATTGCATTTGTATGCGGATAACTGTATTGTGGTCGATTTTGGTACGGCGACCACGTTTGATGTGGTAGCGAAAGAGGGTGCATACTTGGGCGGCGTGATTTCACCCGGTATCCAGACCGCCGCCAGTAGTTTGGCGGATAATGCGGCACAACTGTACCGGGTTCCGTTGACGAAACCTCCCCGTGTAATCGGTAAAAGCACTATTGAAGCAATGCAAGCGGGTATTTTTTATGGGGCTGTAGGACAATGTGATGCCATTGTTCGCCAATTGAAGGCGGAGTGGGGTGTTGAATCCTGTAAAGTGATCGCAACGGGGGGACTCGCAACCCTTCTCGTGACCGATTCCCATGAAATCGAGACCGTACATGAGGATTTGACCTTACTTGGTTTGCGTCTGATTGCGGAGCGGAATTTCAGTACTACATAATCCTTAAGCTGGTGTTTCCCCAATTGAAAACCCTGACCGGTTCATAGCCGAGAGGGTTTTTGTAGTTTTAAACCGCCGGTGTTCCGCCGGCATCTGTCTAACCCTAATTTTATGCACCCCGCCACGTGTGTTACTCTCTGCGCTTGACAATTTGTGGTGGCAATGCTAAGTTCACCCCTCAATTATCTCCGAGGCAAGCGGTGTTTAACTTTTTACTTTTATCTGAAAGGGTTTTATTGATGAATATCGGGTTGAAAAGGAGCATAGTGATGATGGGAGTCACGCTTTTCCCGCTAATGTTGTTTGCAGATGACCAAATCGTACCACCCATTGCTCCCCAAATTCCGTATGTGGATACACTGTTTGGGGAGATTCGGACAGACCCGTACCATTGGTTGCGCGATCGAGAGAATCCAGAAGTTATCCGCTATCTGGAAGCAGAAAATCAATACACAGAAGCCATGACCCAGCACACTGCCGGTCTGCAAGAAACCTTATTTCAGGAGATGAAATCGCGGATTAAAGAGACGGATGAATCGGTACCGGTACATTTGGATGATTATTTTTACTATTGGCGGGAGGAAGAAGGGCAACAGTATGCAATTTACTGCCGTAAAAAAGGTGGGTTGGATGCCCCAGAAGAAATTTTGCTCAATGAAAATCAATTGGCGAAAGGGCATGATTTTTTTGATCTTGGTACTGCCCGAGTTAGTACCGATCACAACCTGCTGGTATTTGCGGTAGATACAACCGGATATGAACAATATACCTTGTATATCAAGGATTTGCGTGCGGGGATGCTCCTACCGGATCGGATACCGCATACCAGTGGCAATGTGCGTTGGGCAACAGATAATCAAACCCTTTTTTATACCACATTAGATGAAACCCAGCGCCCGTACCGGTTGTACCGTCACCGGTTGGGCACCGATCCCGCTCAGGATACGCTACTGTACCAAGAAGATGACGGCGCCTTTTTCGCCGCTATTACCCGTTCCAAAAGTAAAAAATATCTTTTCTTAACGCTGAATAGTAAGACGACCTCCGAGGTACACTACCTCCCCGCCGGGAATCCAAGTGGCACATTTACGGTGATACACGCACGCGAACCGGAATTGGAATATGATGTGGAACATCACGGGGATTATTTTTACATCTTGACCAATGCGGATGATGCCAGAAATTACAAATTGATGAGAACCCCCGTGGATCAACCTGAACGGGATCACTGGGAAACCGTCATTCCCCACCGGGATTCAGTTCGGATTGATGATATTGAAGTGTTTCAGGATTATTTGGTGATTGTAGAACGGGAAAATGGTATAACCCAACTGCGAATCCGGCATTTAGAACGTGGGGAGGAACACTTCATTGCCTTTCCTGAACCAAGTTACACCTGCTACTTGCGGGATAATCCCACTTTCGAGACTACAAAACTACGTTTTGTGTATTCCTCATTTTTGACTCCCCCATCCGTTTTTGATTACGATATGGCAACCCAGGAGCGTACCTTACTGAAACAACGGGAGGTTCTTGGCGGATTTAACCCGGATAATTACCGTGCCGAGCGCATCTGGGCAACCGCACAGGATGGTACACGTATCCCCATTTCGTTGATGTATGCCGCCACCGATCCCGGGCAACACGACCGGACACCTCATCCCCTCTATTTGACGGGATACGGGGCGTACAGTGACAACTATGACCCCTATTTTTCGTCCAACCGGTTGAGTTTAGTCGATCGGGGATTTGTGTATGCCATCGCACACATTCGAGGTGGCGGTGAAATGGGGCGGGATTGGTACGATGCCGGACGGCTGTTGAACAAAAAAAATAGCTTCACGGATTTTATCGCTTGTGCCGAACATCTGATTACCACCGGATATACGTCGTCCGATCAACTGGTGATTAGTGGCGGGAGTGCGGGCGGTTTGCTGATGGGTGCCGTGACCAACATGCGCCCCGACTTGTTCCAGATTGTCGTGGCTGAGGTGCCTTTTGTGGATGTGCTCAACACGATGCTAGACCCTACCATCCCGTTAACGATCACGGAATACGATGAGTGGGGTAACCCACAGGAGCGTATCTATTATGATTACATCCGTTCTTACTCGCCCTATGACAACGTCACGGCGCAAGCATATCCCCACATGATCGTTACGGCCGGATTAAACGATTCACGGGTAGGCTATTGGGAACCGGCAAAGTGGGTAGCAAAATTGCGCTCGCTCAAAACGGATGATCATTTGCTGATCCTAAAGACCAATATGGGCGCAGGTCATGGGGGAGCATCGGGGCGATACGATTATTTGCGGGAAATCGCTTTTGAATATGCGGTCATCTTGGATTTGCTCGGTATGGCGGAATGAAAAAAGCCTAAAAAAGTACTTTCACCGGAAAAACGCCGGTGGCGAACCCGCAGATCAACGCTCCATTCCCGAAAATACCGCTTTAATGGTGTTCCGCCTCGAACGTTTTGACCCACTCCCGAATTTCCGCACGATCCGAGGCATGGACAAAGGAGTTATACACCTTAAAGAAGTTCCCTTTATCGACAATTTGGGGATAGACCATCTTACATGCCATGACCCGGTTGGTGCTATGGACAAAGGTCTCTAAAATATCGATCACCTGATCAACCGTGTAGTAATTATGCGTGGAAGCATCCTCTAAAATATTGAGCCGGTTTCGCTCGAAAGGTTCATTTTCCAGCACGGCGAGTAAAGCGGTGAAATCTGCGGGTCGCATTGCCTCCCGGATTTCAAGGGGATCGAAATCGGGTAAAACGGGATCCGCGGTAACGGGAATCGGGGTAATTTTTTGTTCGTAAAACCGGTGATTGCGATAGATAAGATGCGTCCGGTAGCCCCCCCGAACCTGAACTGTCGTTTCAGCTATTATGGACCCGCCATAGCCCCGTTCGGGTAGGAAAAGTTGAATCTGATGGGCACCGGCAAGAATATCACAAATGACGGTACCCTTCCGATTTGGCATCACCCGGACACCATTGATTAAGAGGAAGGTCGCGCGGTCGTCGTCCAATCTCAATTCGAGTTGCCCGCGTTCTCTGGAGGTGTTTTCGGGAAGGTGTGACCGAACTAAAACGGTGCTAAGTTTATTGGCAAGTTCTGCCACTGCCAGATCCATTTGGTCTAAATGGTCTGCCCGGGCGCTCACGCCCGAACCGGGCAAAAACTGCCCCGTAGCAACCTCCACCACCCGTGCATCCAACCGAATGACTCGCCCTAAATTGACAAAGGACCCCATCACAATCCGGTCGGGTGTCAAGGCTTTGGTGACCTGAATTGCTTTTGCCGGAGTGCTGGCTGTTTGGGAGCGTAACGCATCCCGGTTGAGCAGAAGCAGTGCCTCATGTTTACTCAGTTCGGTCACCAGCATATCGGCAATGGCTTCGCTCAGATAATCATATTGAAATGTACCGTTATTCTCAAAATCCAGTACGGCTATACGGGACGGCGCTGGTATGGCGGTTGCCCCGCTAAAAAGGGTCACGAGAACAACCCATGCTAGGATTCGCATGTTTTACTCTTCTTCTATGTATGCCATTCCGATCTGCTTTAGATGTTCCAGATCGGTGGTGTTGCTTGCTTCTACGTACAGCCGAACCACCGGTTCTGTACCGGACAGCCGGATCAACATCCAACGGGAATCATCAAAAATGAATTTGGTACCATCAATGGTAACAACCTTTTCGACGGTCAACTCTCCGAAGCGGGTTGGCGGTGTTTTTAGTTTTTCCCGGACGGATGCCATCCGTTGCGGGGTCAGATGCAGATTCACCCGTTCGTTGAGCACCGTACCGGTTTTTGCGTATAGGTCTTTCAACTGTTGGGAGAGCGTTTTGCCGCTCACGGCGACCATCTCCGCCGCCAAAAGGCATGCCAAAATACCATCTTTTTCCGGGACATGGTGACGGATGGTCAAACCGGCGCTCTCTTCCCCGCCAATGGTGATCGCATCTTTGCTGATTAAATCCCCAATCCATTTAAAGCCGACCGGTGTTTCGTGTAGTTCAATACCATGCTGTTGGGCAACTTTATCAACCAACTGGCTGGTGGCGACGGATCGAGCCGCGCCTTTTTTCCAACCACGTGTGGTGATCAAGTGATCCAGAGCCATCGCTAAAAACGCATTGGGATTGATGAATGTTCCGCCATTATCGACGATGCCGTAGCGGTCGGCATCACCATCGACCGCCAAACCCAAGTGGTAAGAGCGATCGCGCATGATATTGAGCATCTCTTTGAGGGTTTCGGGGGAAGGTTCGGGTTGCGCCCCGCCAAACAGCGGGTCTCGAAAGTCATGCACCACTGTAATTTCGCACCCGGCACGTTCCAGCAGGGTGGAAAGATACCCCCGTCCCGCTCCGTACAACGGGTCAACGACGATCTTCAAATTCGCGTTTTGAATGGCATCCACATCAATTTTGTCCAGAACCGCCGCAAAATAATCTTCACGGGGGTCGATCCGTGTCAGCAGGCCTTCCGCTGTGGCATCCTCAACGGATTTAATCTGGAATTCCGGGTGTTGCATCAGCTCGTTTGCCCGTCGCTCAATCTGCCGGGTGGTTTCCGGTAAGGCGGGACCTCCCCAAGCCGGTGAAAATTTCAGCCCGTTGTATTCCGGTGGATTATGGCTGGCAGTAAAATTGATGCCACCGGCTGCTTTCCGGCGCAAAATCTCAAACGCAATCGTTGGAGTCGGGGTCGCCCGGTCACAGATAAATACGGGGATACCATTGCCACACAAGATTTCCGCCGTGGTGTGGGCAAAATTTTCGGACATAAAGCGGCTATCATAACCAATCACTACGCCACCGGCAGGATTTTCGGTTTTTTTGATGTAATCGGCGATCGCTTGGGAAACGACCCGCACATTATGAAAGGTAAATTCATCTGCGATAATTGCCCGCCAACCGGACGTTCCAAATTTGATTGTAGCCATTGTCCTCTCCTGTTAAGCTCGGATTTAACGTAGAAAAATAAATGTTATCAGGATAAAAACCGGAAAAAGAATAAGCGCCGCTCGTAACATATATCCAAAAAATGAAGGCATCGGTGTACCTTTATTTTCGACAATAGACCGCACCATAAAATTGGGTCCATTGCCAATATAGGAATTTGCACCCATAAAGACCGCCCCCAAACTGATGGCTTTTAGCAGTTGTTCCCCTGCATGCCCTATCTGATCTTTTAGTAAAATCAAATCGCCTATTTGGTGAAGGGTCACCGAATATTGGGATTCAATCACGCCTTGGGCAATAGACCCAAAGGTGAGGTATGTCGGCGCATTATCGAGCACGGATGATAGTAATCCGGTTGACCAAAAAAATTGCCACGGCTCAACAATACCCAGCGTTCCCCCTTTTGCTTTTAGGATCAGCATCGCTGGGATCATGGTCGTAAAAATGCCCGCAAACAGGACGGCAACTTCTTTCACCGGATAAAAATTAAACTCGTTCTTCTGATGGACTTCTTGGGGGGTGCGGAGGTACGAGACAATCGCCGCTAGGGCAATGACTCCATCGCGAGTCAAGCCCGCCCACATTTCTGGTTGTGGCAGGTGCAACCGCTCATAAGCGGTATGAATTTCAGACGTCATTAGTACTGCTCCCAGTACAATACCCAACGGAATAAAATTACGGATGCCTTCTAACCCGAAGGTTTCGCCGCTATTGGGGGTCTCGGAGAGGCTTTCCTTCCGGTATGCTATTGTATCCCACACGAAAAAGATCGTAATCAACATACCAACGGCAGTCAACCATTCCGGGAAGAGGTGCAACGTCCAGAAAAAGGGTACCCCGCGTAAAAAACCTAAAAAGAGCGGGGGATCGCCAAGTGGGGTTAAACAACCACCAATGTTGCTCACCAAAAAGATAAAAAACAGCGGAATATGGGCGATATTCTGGCGGTGTTTGTTTGCCCGGAGTACCGGCCGGATGAGTAACATACTGGCGCCCGGCGTTCCTATGAAATTTGCCAGTATCGCTCCAACACCCAAAAAACTGGTATTTACAACCGGTGTTCCCTTCAATTCGCCACGAATGTAAATCCCTCCAGAAATTGTGAATAGCGCCCCGACATACACAATAAAGGAGATATATTCAAGCCCGGTGTGAACCAACTGGTGATAATCAATGAACAAAAAATAAATAAACATTGGGCCGCCCCAAATGGCGGAAACCAAGGCTTGGTTCCGGGTGAGATGCCACCAATGCGCCTTTATCAGTGGAATCACCGCAATACTGATGAGCATTGCCGCAAACGGAAGAACCGTCCACAGCGGTAAGACTGTCCCAAGGGATGGGCTACTATGCTCCATTGCATCGCCGGCGGCTTGTGCCAATGCGGGTACTGCCCCAAACACCAACAAGCCCAGCGACAAAATAGGTCTCCTGAAGAACGATTTGAGCATCAGTTCAATTTTCTGGCTAATGAACAATGAATTTTAAGACCACAAACCCTAAGATCAACAAGATAGTAAACAAAATAGCGAGGATGTCAAAATATTTTTCGATGAAGGTACGGATGCTTGCCCCAAAGAGGAAGATCAAGCCTCCGACGAAAAAAAACCGGAATCCACGTCCGATAATCGAGGCACCCACAAAGGTCAAAAAATTAAAATGAAAGACTCCAGAAGCGATGGTGAACACCTTGTAAGGAATGGGGGTGATGGCGGCAACTAAGATGCCCCAAAAGCCATAGGTATCATACCAAAATTGGATTTTCGCCATTACCGCCTGCCCGTGATAAAACTCAACGATCTGAACACCGATGGTATCGTAAGCAAATAATCCGATTCCATAGCCTAGCATACCCCCCACAACCGAACCAGTCGTGCAGATCAAGGCGTATAAGAAGGACTTGCGGGGGATGGAAACGGCAAGGGCAATCAGGAGCACATCGGGGGGAATCGGGAAGAATGAAGATTCCGCAAATGCTAACAGGAAGAGCGCCGGCACGGCATACGGTGTTTCTGCCCAGTGCAATACCCAGTCATACAACCGGCGGATTATGTTCGGTTTTGCCACAAATTGACCTCCCACTCCCGAATATGAGAAATGGTTTCATAGTGCGTTAAGTCCAGATGAATTGGGGTAATCGAGATGTAATCATTCTCGATGGCATAGGTGTCGGTATCCGTGCCCAAATCCGTGTTGACGGGTGTACCCGCAAGCCAGTAATAATTGCGTCCCCGCGGGTCTTCTTTTTTAACTACTGGATTCTGGTAGGTGCGTTTCCCCAATCGTGTGATGCGCACTCCCCGAATCTCACCGGCGTCAACTGCCGGAATATTGACATTCAACAGGACATCCTGTGGCAGACCGTGTTCCAGCACCTGTTTAACTAAGGTGGCGGCAAAATCGGCGGCAACTTGATAGTTTTCCGATTCATAACTTGCCAGCGAAAACGCAATGGCGGGAACGCCCAACAAAGTACTCTCCATGGCGGCGGCAACTGTGCCGGAATAGGTAACGTCATCTGCTAGATTGGGACCTCGATTAATACCGGAGACCAGAATATCGGGTTGCCGGTCTAATAAGGAACGGAGTGCCAACATCACGGAATCCGTGGGTGTGCCACTTACCGCGATGGTTTCTGAATCAAGATGGGTTGCCCGAATCGGTTGGTGAAAGGTGAGCGAGTGGCTTGTGGCGCTTTGTTCACGGTCGGGAGCGACGATAATGGTCTCTCCGAGAGTTCGCATGGCGTCGCGTAAGGCTTGGATTCCCGGCGCCTGAACACCATCATCATTGCTAATTAAAATGTACATATTTTCCTATATTTTTTAAGAGGTTAGCGTCGATACGATGCGTTGAAGTTCTGTTTCGAGTGTCTGAATCTGGTTGAGATCGATGTAAATCACATTTTCGCTGGGGGTCTGTGCTTCTTGGTGCGAGATCACCACAAACGAAAGATGCGGGTATGCGCGGGCATAATCTTCTAGCGGCGCTGGATCATCCGGTAGGACAACCACAACCAACTGTACCGGATTTGCCAACGCGATGTCCAGTGCCGCCAATGGTCGCGCATCCCGGTCGGGTATAAACTCCAACCAATCCATCTGACCGGTCTGGGACGTGGAGATAATTGTCTGGTTTAGAATTCGCGTAAGGGTTGCCGGTTCATTCGGGGCGTGAATGACGGCTCCTAAAATGGAAGGGGTTCTTCCCTCCTCGGCGGGGGTTTCCCAACCCAGCCATGAGGTGCATTGCTGGGGCAGACTCACCAGTAACAACATTCCCACTAACATGGGTTTCATGTCAAATTTTTTTCGATTGCGTCTAAACAAGATAGAAGGTAGATGGTGCGGTACGTTTCGATCATATTGACACCAACCAGCGAAATCTGATAACCATCCACCCGTTGGACCCCGGGGATCCATTCTGCAATATCGCACAACGTTGTCCGGGGGAAAGTTGCCTTGAGATGGATGGGAGGTTCGATAATATAGGGCGGGATTTCATTTGCTTTGACAATGGCGGTGCGGGCGGCGCTTTGAATTTCCTGACAAACATGGTGCGGGTGTAAACAGCGTGCCGCCATAGACGAATACGCAATTTTCGTTGCCACCGTTTGGGTACCGGGTAGCATTTCATGCACACTATCAATGAGCGACGCATCCCCAGTGACCAAGCCAACCGGAATCGAATAATGTCCGGCAACGGCGGCTAATACGCCAACTTCACCATAAGCGCGATCATTAATTTCGATATGCATCACTTCGCTCAAATGCGCCAGGGAAAACCCTTTGCCAGAACTGAGATCGGAATGAAATCCCATTAGAAAGACCATATCACAGGGTTCAGCAAAGGTGGCAAATTCGGCTCCAATTTGGGAGGTCAGGGGACCGCTGATCAACTCCACATCTTCATAAAGATCGACATGCGTGATGTTGCGCATGCTGCCGTAAAAATCCCGAACAATGACTTTCGTGGCACCCGCTTCAATCGCACCGGTGACCGCGGCATTGATTTCGTCGATTTGTAACTGGCGGATACGGTTATATTCGTGAGGGTTGATCTGCTTCCAGTCTGCACAAACTACCCCGCCAACACCTTCTAAATTGGCAATGATAAATATTCTCACGGATTTTTCCTGCGGGTTCGTGTAAAATTGAAGGCAACATAGTGCGCTGGTAGTCTACGATATATCCCGCGTTACGTCAAGCAAATTTTCTCAGGAGAACTACCCCAGCAGAGGGGACGCTCCACCGGACCCCACTGCTAACGGAAACAGAGGTTATTGAAATAACTCTTGAAAACCGGTCTAAGGCGTATTAAGTTGGGGCAACCGAAAATTAGGTTCTGTTGACATTTCGTAATTTGTTTATGACATATTGTTTCTTTGAAAGGAGAAACGCCCTATGTCATCAAAATTACGAACGGATCAATGGTCAA
>RFFQ01000185.1 GCA_003697105.1 Gemmatimonadota bacterium
GTCTTTTCCCGTTTTGATAAATTCGATACGTCATTTATGGCATTTTTACAGTTCGTAGCCACATTGATATGGTTACGCTAAATGTCAACAGAACCTAGTATATTCTGCTTTTACTCTACTCCAAAAAAGGACTCTTCAAAATGTCAGTACGTGTGCGATTTGCGCCCAGCCCTACCGGATTTTTGCATATCGGTAATGTGCGCACCGCCATTTTTAACTATTTGTTCGCCCGCCATCACAACGGTTCGTTCATTTTACGGATTGAAGATACCGATCAGGAACGTTCTACGAAAGAATCGGAAACCCGTTTGATTGAAATTCTCAAGTGGTTAGGGTTCTCTTGGGATGAAGGTCCCGATTGCGGCGGAGAGGTAGGTCCCTATCGCCAAATGGAGCGTTTAGCGTTGTACCAAACATATGCGCAACAACTGATTGATTCCGGGCATGCTTATTATTGCTACACCTCTGCTGAGGAATTAGCCCAACTGCGGGAGCAGGGGGGCTATGACAACCGTCATCGGGAGCTTACTCTTGAACAGCAACAAGCGTTTGAAGCAGAGGGGCGCCAACCCGTAGTTCGCTTCAAAGTGCCGGATCAGGAAATCACCTTTACCGATATTATCAAAGGTAACGTAACGGTCAATTTGACCGATCTACCGGATTTTGTGATCCTCCGTGCCAACGGCATTCCGACCTATAATTATGCCTGTGTGATTGATGATGCCTTGATGAAAATATCCCATGTGATTCGCGGAGACGATCATCTAATCAATACCCCGAAACAGATCATTATGTATCACGCATTGGGCTTTGATCTGCCGGAATTTGCTCACATGCCCATGATTTTGGGTCAAGATGGTTCAAAACTCTCAAAACGGGATGCCGAAAAGTACGGCTACCCCATCTATCTGGAACAATATCGGGACCGGGGGTATCTGCCGGAAGCGATTATTAATTATTTGAGCCTCTTGAGCTGGTCATCTGAATCCGGTGAAGAACTATTGTCACTTGACCAACTGATTGCAGAAGCCGATATTCACCGGATCGGAAAAAGCGCCGCAAAGTTTGACATCCAGAAGCTGAACTGGATGAACGGGATGTACATCCGGGAAGCGGATATAACACGAATTGCCCGTTTGGCGCAACCATACTTGCAGGCTGCCGGTTATCCGGCGGATGATTTGGATCAGGTCACGGAAATTGTGTCCCAGACCCGAAAATACTTGGAGTACCTCGCCCAAATCCCAGAACATGTCGGGTTGTTTTTTGCCGATAGGGTGGAGTTTGAAAATGAGGAAGCGGCAAAAATCGCCCAAACAGAAACGGCACAGACGATCTACCGTGCCTTTTTAGACGGTCTGGAAACGATTGATACGCTAACACCGGATGAATTTAAGTCTCTCATGAAATCCATCCAAAAATCAACGGGAATTAAAGGTAAAAACCTGTGGATGCCGGTTCGCGTGGGGTTAACCGGGCAAACCCACGGACCCGATCTGGCGGCAACCGTTGCCATTGTGGGCAAAGAGACCTGCGCCAACCGCTTGAAACGGATGTTGCAATAACCTGCTTTTTTATCTTGACTTTCTGAGGGGATCATGATATTATGACTGCCCTTGAAACACCTGCCCCATCGTGAGAGGGTGGAGAACACCAATGTCCCAGAAAATTTTAGTGGTTGATGATGATGCCAATATTCGGAAGTTAGTCGAAAAGGTCTTGAAATTCAAGGGCTTTGAGGTTACCATCGCCACCAATGGCAAAGAGGCATTGGACAAAGTTGATGAGCTTATCCCCGATTTGATTTTGGTGGATGGGTTGATGCCATCCATTGATGGTTTTAATTTTAGTAAGCAAGTCAAAAAACGGTACAAAATTCCCATCATTATGATGACGGCGGTGTACAAGCAGGCGCAGTATAAAGCGCGAGCGCAAGAATGGGGTATTGATGCTTATTTAACAAAGCCCTTTCACGTTAGTGAGTTAATGAAGCATATCACCGCTTTACTTGGTGATGACATAGGTTAGGTCGGGATGTGGCGCAGCCCGGTAGCGCACCAGCATGGGGGGCTGGGGGTCGTGGGTTCAAATCCCGCCATCCCGACCATCTCTCAATAGACCACTTGGGACGTTCTCAAGTGGTCTTTTGTTTAAGTTGATCTCATATTGTATTCCTTATCAGCGGAGGTACAACCGATGCACTCCCTCGGATTTATCGGACTCGGTATTATGGGTAGCCGCATGGCGATGAATTTACAAAATGCCGGATTTCCTTTGCGAGTTTACAACCGCACCCGGGAACATGCCCAACCCGTGGTCGAGGCTGGAGCAACATTTGTGGACTCCCCGGCAGAACTGGCGTCACAAGTGGATATTCTGTTTACGATGCTCTCGGAACCACGAGTCGTCGAGCAATTTGCTCTGGGTGAAGACGGATTTTTGAAGCATCTCAAAAAGGGGTCATTGTGGGTAGATTGTACTACCTGTAACCCTTCTTTCTCCCAGCACATGGCAACTGCTGCCACCAGCTACGGTGTCCGGTTTATGGATGCCCCGGTTGCGGGATCAAAAGTACCGGCAGAGAACGGTCAGTTGCTCTTTTTAGTGGGTGGAGATGCCCAAGATGTGGCAAATTGCGAACCCTACTTTAAGGTTATGGGTCGGGGGTTTAATCATCTGGGAGGGCATGGCGCCGGTGCCGGAATGAAGATGGTGGTAAATCTGCTGTTGGGTAATGCGATGCTGGTCTTTGCGGAGGCGCTGAATCTGGGTGAGGCGTTGGGATTTTCCCGCCAAAAATTGTTGGATACCCTGTTACCGACTCCAGTCGTACCGGCGTTTGTGACCGGTAAACGGCATAAGTTGGAGCAGGAGAATTATGACCCGGAATTTCCCCTGCAATGGATGCAAAAAGATTTGCAACTGGCTTCCGTCACCGCCTACGAACACGACACGCCACTTCCCGCAACCAACACGGCAAAGGAAATCTTCCAATTGGCAAAACAAAACGGGTTTGCCCAACAGGATTTTTCCGCTATTTTTCAATTCTTGAACGAAACCCGCTCAAACCAAGCCGGTGTCAAAGACTAAACTAAGAAAAGCATTGACAAACGCTTTGCGGTGATTATCATACGTATTCAATTTAGGTGTAATTTTTTGGATTCAATATCTTGATTTGGAGTGACATCAGACGACCCATGGACCACATTCGTAACTTTTGCATCATTGCCCATATCGATCATGGTAAATCCACGTTAGCTGACCGATTACTCGAAGCCACCGGTACCCTTGGTTCCAAAGAGATGAAAGAACAAGTGTTAGACAGTATGGACTTGGAGCGCGAACGGGGTATTACTATCAAGGCACATGCCATCCGCATGGACTATCACGCCGATGATGGTAATACGTACGTTTTAAATCTAATTGATACCCCCGGTCATGTGGATTTTACCTATGAAGTCTCCCGCAGTTTAGCCGCATGTGAAGGGGCAATTCTGGTGGTGGATGCCTCGCAGGGCGTGGAGGCACAAACCATTAGTAACTTATATTTAGCCATCGATAACGATCTGGAAATTATCCCGGTTATCAATAAAATCGATCTCCCGGGGGCAGAAATTGACATGGTGAAACAACAAATCCTAGATTTGTTGGGAGGAGACCCCGATGACATCCTGCTGGCGAGTGCCAAGCAAGGTATTGGGACAAAGGAAATTTTAGAAGCCGTCATCAAGCACGTGCCCCCACCCGAGGGTGACCCGAACAAGCCCCTTAAAGCCCTGGTTTTTGATAGTGTATTTGACCAATATCGCGGCGCATACCCGTATGTGCGGGTGGGCGATGGCGTCGTCAAAAAAGGAATGAAAATTAAATTCCATCAGACCGGACAGACTTTTGAAGTGGACGAAGTAGGTACCTTCAAACTGGGTCTGGTGCCAAAAGCGGAACTTTCTGCCGGCGAAGTAGGCTATATTGTCGCCAGTATTAAGGAGATTGCCAAAATTCGCATTGGCGACACGATTACCGATGCCGAAAATCCCACTCAAGAACCGTATCCGGGTTACCGGGAAGTGAAACCAATGGTCTTTAGCGGGTTATACCCCACCACACCGGAGCAATACGAGCCGTTGCGCGATGCCCTAGATAAATTGCGTCTAAATGATGCCTCTCTCACTTACGAACCGGAATCCTCCATGGCGCTTGGCTTCGGTTATCGTTGCGGATTCTTGGGCTTACTCCACATGGAAATTGTACAGGAACGGTTGGAGCGAGAATACGGTCTGGAATTGATCATGACTGTACCCAATGCGGAGTGCATTGTCTATTATACCGATGGAACGTCCGAAGAGATCGATAATCCGGCGGAATATCCCGATCCGGCAAAGATCGATCATGTGGAAGAACCGTTTGTCGAGGCGGAACTGTTTCTGCCCAAAGAGTTTGTGGGCAACATCATGCAACTTTGCCAAGACCGCCGCGGGGTGTATGTCAAGATGGAATACATCGATGAAAATCGGGTTATGCTGGTTTATGAAATGCCTCTCACGGAGATTTTGTTCGATTTTTATGATAAAATTAAATCACTCTCCAAGGGGTATGCCTCATTTGATTATGAATTTCTGGAATTTCGGGAATCCAAGTTGGTCAAGCTCGATACCCTGTTGAATGGAGACCGGGTGGATGCCCTCTCGATGATCATCCACCGCGATAAAGCGTATGATTGGGGGCGCCGGTTATGTGAGCGGCTAAAAGAGATCATTCCCCGCCAACAATTCCAGATTGCCATTCAAGCGGCAATTGGCTCTAAAGTAATTGCCCGGGAGACGATCCGGGCGTATCGGAAAGATGTGACCTCCAAGTGTTACGGCGGTGATATTTCCCGAAAACGGAAATTATTGGAAAAACAAAAGGAAGGTAAAAAGCGGATGCGTCAAGTTGGATCGGTGGAAGTTCCGCAGGAGGCATTTCTGGCTGTACTCAAAGTGGATTAAACAATGGCGAAAAAAAGACGTAAAACGCAAGATAACGGGTCGGTAAAAGCCCAACCGAAAACTACGGAGACCCCCAACCGCAACCGGCGAAAATCAAAAACACGAGAATTGGTGGAATCTTTGATTATTGCCGTGATTTTGGCACTGCTTATTCGGGCGTTCATTATTCAGGCGTTCCGGATCCCTTCAGGTTCCATGGAACAAACCCTCCTGATCGGAGATTTTTTGCTCGTCAATAAATTTATCTATGGGACAAAAGTACCGTTTTCTGAGGATCGTATCTTCCAGTTTAAGGCACCGGAACGCGGTGACATTATTGTCTTCAAAGCTCCCGATGACCCGAAAAAAGATTTTATTAAGCGTATCGTCGGTGTGGCTGGGGATACCTTGCAATTGCGCAATAAAATTCTTTATGTGAATGGCGAAAAACAGGATGAACCGTTTGTGCAACATATTGATCCGGTAGTGTACACGCCGCCAGACCCCCGTTCCGTCCGGGATAACTTCGGACCGGTGGTGGTGCCGGAGGGTAAATTGTTTATGATGGGTGATAATCGGGACAATAGCCATGATAGCCGCTTTTGGGGCTTTTTAGACGAAAATGAAGTCAAGGGAAAAGCACTGGTTATCTATTTTTCCCTCAACAATGAGAAATGCTTGCTCCCCTTTTTATGTGTGCCCCGCTTGAACCGGATCGGGCAAATGATTCGTTGAGCCTAAACTTCTCCGAAAGAGGCATTCTGCCAGATGTATCGTGTTGGTGGCCAAGCTGTTCGTGAGGGGGTGATGATGTGTACTCCCCATCACATGGTGACCGTTGTTCGCCTTCCATCCGGACGGATGGCGGTGGATTGCCGCCCGTGGCAAACTCTCGTCCCGCCTCACTCCTTGCTGAGAGTGCCGCTGTTACGCTGTGGCTTTACTCTCCTTGAAAATATGGTCAACGGTGCCACGGCACTCTTCTATTCTCACCGTGTGTTGTGCCCCACGCCCCATGTGTTTGGCGAATTTGGGATGCGGGTACATTCCTTGCTCCTCCTACCGGTAATCGCCTTGCTGGTCTTTATCGGTTTACCGCATCTGGTGGTGGAACATCTAGGAAAAGGGCAAACCAATCCGTTTTTTTTTAATGTTATGACCGGAATATTGCGGTGTGGAATATTCGGGCTGTATCTAGGGTTTGTTTTTCGGGATGCCACCTTTCATCGCGTTTTGCAATATCATGGTGCAGAACATAAAGCCATCCGTGCGTATGAAGCCCTCCAACCACTCAGTGTTGATGTGCTCCGGCGGCAATCTCGATTCCATAACCGTTGTGGCTCTCAATTGGTCGGGTGGCTCTTATTGCTGTTGCCGCTGGGATACACCGTTATTGACTATTTGATGATGTGGAGCGGGATTCCGTTGACCTCCGGCGGGCGATTGTGGAATCATGTGATGATCCTTCCCGGCATCATTTTGTTGGCATACGAATGTGTCCATGTGACGGCATTGAATTCATGGGGAGCATTTTTCACCAACTGGATACAACGATGGCTCACCGCAGAACCCACAGATGATCAGCTCGAAATTGCTTATTTTGCCTTGAAAAAAGTGTTGTCGTTGGCACCATCAAATCATGACGTAAACATCCAAAACACCGCATAAACGCTATTCGTTGCTCGGCACCACCTCCACTGTCTTCCCTCATTTTTAAGGAATAAGTGCATGTCGCGACCCCGGATATTAGTTGTCGATGATGACCCGCATCTAGTGCGATTGGTTGTCTCCACTTTGGGAATGGCACATTACGAAATTGTGAAAGCATTTTCCGGAAAAGAGGCGTTGCAAAAAATTGAGGAATTTCACCCGGAACTGGTAATCCTGGATGTGATGATGCCTCATGTAAACGGTTACGAAGTTTGCGAACAGATGAAAGCAAATGTATTTACCCGCCATACACCGGTCATCATGCTCTCTGCAAAAAAAAATGTGGAAGACCGGGTTACTGGGTTGGAAATTGGGGCAGATGACTACATGGTCAAACCGTTTAACCCGGTGGAGCTGCGAGTTCGGGTCGAATCGCTGCTCCGCCGGAGTACGGAAACACTGGACGCCAACCCCATCACTCATTTGCCGGGCAATGTCTCCATCGAGCGTGAAATTATCCAGCGCATCAAACAACATCCAAAATTTGCGTTTTGCTATGTAGACCTCGATCATTTCAAGGCATTTAACGATAAATACGGGTTCTATCAGGGTGACCAAATTATCCTATTGGTCGCCCGGATTTTGGAAAAGTCGATTCGGGAAAAAGGGAATCCCACCGATTTTATCGGGCACATTGGCGGCGATGACTTTGTATTCATCACCACCCCCGACCGGGTCAAATCCCTATCGCAGGCGATTATTACGGAATTCGATAGCCGGGTACCCGAATTTTATGATGAAACAGACCGGCAACAAGGGTTTATTATTAGTCAAAACCGGCAAGGTCTGGTTACGCGGTTCCCGATTATGACCTTGACAATTGTTGCGATAACCAATGAACAACGGGAGATCACACACCCCGCGGAAATCAGTGCGATTGAAGGGGAATTGAAAGCCTATGCCAAAAGTTTGGAAGGTAGTAACTATGTTATTGATAAACGGAAAGAGAAGGTCATTAATAAAGAATATCATAAGTTCATCAAAATTTTAATCCTAGATACTGAAGTCCGCCGGGCACGGTTACGGAAGTTACAACTGGAAGGTGAAAATTACACCGTGGCGCTTGCCCAAACTGCCCGGGATGCAATTTCGCTGTTGGAAGAACAAAAACCCAGTGTCGTGCTGATTGAAAAGGACGTACCGTTTATGGACGCCTACGAACTAAGCCACTATATCAACAAAAACCCCCATTTACAAAAAACACCGGTAATGGTAATGTCCAACGTGATGATGATCGAAAAAGACCCCCAATCTGATTATATTGATTACTTTACCAAAAAGATCAAGTTAGACGAACTTTTGGATACCGTGCGGGGGATATTGGAGTAACGCGGCATGTCACCCGAAATGATTTTTACAATCGCTGTATTTATTTCGATTCCTTCCATGATTTGGGCAACCCTTTACGGACGCCACCAACTTATCAATTACTTTATTAAGAATCGACCCGAATTGAATTTGACCGGTCTTTGCCGCCGGATTACCATTGCGCTATTGGTGAATATCGCCGCGGCTATGCTCTTGTTCGGGAGTGATTTTATCACGGTCAGCAAAGATATTGTCATCTTTACCACTTACTGGTTTATCTGGATGGTGTTGATGCTTCTCTTAGTGGTGCTGACGCTGTGGGATGGGGCATCCTCTCGCCGGCATATCATGGAAAAACGAGATCAAATTGTGACTGAATTTATGCTTTACGAGGCGAAACCGCACGTAGAGAGTAAAGAGGTCTCGTCCTGAGTGACATTTTGTCTTGCCAATTGGTAGCCGATGATATATATTAGCCGGGCTAAGTGGGTTTCTTCGCACGGACGAACCCACTTTTTATTTTGGTCACAATTGAACTTTTAGCGGATGGAATTATGGGCAAGATCGGGATTTTATCACGCCTCATGTATCTCGCGGAAGAAGCCGCCGATCAGTATGACGCCGAAGTTGTGGATGTGGCTTACACCGGCCAAACCCGCAATGCGGTTGTTCGGGTCTTTGTTGACCGGATCGGGGGTATCTCTTTGGATGAATGCGCTCATATTAGCCGGGCACTGGCAGATTTGCTGGATATGGAAGATTTGATCCCGCACCGCTACCGGCTTGAGGTCTCCTCCCCCGGGGTTGAACGCCCCTTAAAAAAACCGCGCGACTTTGAGCGCTTCGCGGGAGAATTGGTGAAAATCCATACCGCCCAACCTATCGAAAATCAAACGATACATGTGGGGCATCTGCATCACTTTGAAAAGCAGCGGGTTTATCTGGCACTCTCTGAGGAGCACATTCGCGTAATCCCGTTTGAACACATCACGAAAGCGAATTTAAAATTTGAATCCCCCTTTGGGGATTCGCCATCTAAGCCGTCTAAATCGTAAGAAGTAGAGGAATGTTGCGTTTATGAACACATATGAAATCGTTGATGCGATTCGTCAGCTTACCAATCAGAAAAATGTCACCAGAGAGATCGTATTGGAGACATTACAAACTGCATTGGTTGCCGCCGCGAAAAAGAATATCAACGCTTCCAAAACGCTGGATATTGAATCCGAAGTGGATGACCGCACCGGAGAGTTGCGCGTCTATGCCTACAAACAGGTGGTCGATGAAGTGACCCGTCCGACCCACGAAATTGCACTGGTAGATGCCTTGAAAATTGACCCGCAAGTGGAATTGGGTGATGAAGTTCAAGTTGATTTGAATTTGGCTGATTTTGGACGAAACGCCATCCAATTAGCGAAGCAAGTGCTGATTCAGCGCATCCGCGAAAGTGAACGAGACCGTATTTATGAGGAATATAAAGACCAAACGGGCGTGATTTTAACCGGTACTGTCCGGCAAATTGACCGGGGCAACATCATTGTGGCATTAGACCGCACCGAAGCCGTGATCCCCCCCAGCGAACAGATTCCCAAAGATCGATTTCATATTGGTGATACGATTCGGGCGTTATTAATCGAGGTTGACCGTAATTCCAAAGGCGCCCAATTGACACTCTCCCGAACCGCGAATGACTTTTTGAAACGGTTGTTTGAACTGGAAGTCCCCGAAATTCAACAAAAAATTGTCGAGATTAAAGCGGTTGCTCGCGACCCCGGCGAACGTGCAAAAATCGCCGTCCGGTCTTCCGAACGACGGGTAGACCCCGTCGGCGCGTGTGTGGGAATTCGTGGCTCTCGGGTACAAGCGGTGGTGCGTGAATTGAATAACGAACGCATCGATATTGTGCCGTGGAGCGAAGACCCCGCCGTCTTTGTCAGTCGTGCGCTCGCCCCCGCCAGAATTAACCGGATTATCATTTACGAACGCGAACATCGGATGGAAATTGTCGTTGAAAAAGACCAACTCTCTTTAGCAATTGGTAAAAACGGGCAAAATGTGCGCCTCGCACACCAGTTGACCGGTTGGTCCATTGACCTCCTGACGGTCGATGAATACGATACACAATTGGAACGGGAAGACTTACTCGAAATTTGCGATGATATTGGTGCGGATCGGGATATTATCGACCTCCTTGCCGCGGAAGGCTTCTCAACCGTACAATCCGTAGCGGGGATGTCTCTTGCTCGCTTGATCGAAATCACCAATTTACCGGAAGATATGGCAGCAGCTCTCCTTCGTGAAACGCAAGCCTTAATTGAAGAAGACCAGCCTGAAGAAACCGGTGATACCGAAGACGAATTGATCGACGGATTTGAAGATGATGATTTTGACCTCAGTGAACCCGAAACGGATGAACCCGAAGACGATAATCCGCCGGACGAACCGG
Source organism: Gemmatimonadota bacterium (assembly GCA_003697105.1). Taxonomy (GTDB): domain Bacteria; phylum 4572-55; class 4572-55; order J002; family J002; genus J002. The sequence continues at coordinate 10,432 of RFFQ01000185.1, forward strand.
CAGAGGAGGATTCTTCGGAAGCGAACGAGGATGAGACTGAAACCACCGTGCCGGTAGAAGAAATAGAAGAACGTGAAACCGATGCGCCCGGCTCTCCTGAACATGATGACGATGAGTCCAAATGAGCGGTCGATCTGAATCGCATGTGCCCATCCGGTCATGTATCTGTTGCCGCCAAAAGTTCCCAAAATCAATGCTCAACCGGTTTGTGCTGCGCGGGAATCTCATCCAACCCGACCCATCTCACCGGTTGCCCGGACGGGGGGCGTACCTATGTAACTTTCCGGCTTGCTGGAAAAAGGCACAACAGACCGGTTTATTTCGACGGGCTTTTCGGGTCCAACCCATGATATTTGATTATAGTGAGTATCTTCGATTTTATGAATTCCATATCCACACCACAGAAACTCCTGAATGCGATTAGCTTGGCGAAAAAAGCCGGCAAATTGGCTGTCGGGTATCAAAACGTGGTCTATCAGATTAAAAAAAAGCGTGTCCGGTTGGTTATTCTCGCAATAGATGCTTCCGAACGGACACAACAGCGTATTTCCCAGTTACAACATCAGGTTTCATTTCCAATGATACAAGTATTCACCAAAGACGAGCTCAGTCGTGCCGTTGGTGGGGCAAATCGAACCTGTTTAGGTATCGTGGACGCCAATTTGGCGTCTCTGATTTTAAAGCTCAATAGGGGGTGATGGTTTGGCTAAGCATCGTGTCTATGAAGTAGCCCGAAGTTTTGAGATTTCCAGTAATGCACTCCTGCAGATTCTCGCCCAGATGGGGGTATCTGTTAAAGGTCACATGAGTGTTATTTCCGAAGATGTGGTGGAGCAGGTCCGGCAGAAACTGGAAGAAGAAAGAGAAGCCGCCCGGCAACATCTGGAAAAAAAGCGGCGTCTCGCAGAAGAAGATAGTGGTGATAGCGGGGGTACAACCCGCCGCCGTCGCCGCCGTCGTCGTCGCGTTTCAACCGAAGAGAAAACGCCCAAGTCCACCGAAACGACCGTCCAAGCGGAACATGTCGAGACGGATACGCAATCACCGCCAGCACAACCGGTAGAAATCGAAAAACCGGTGTCCGCAGACGAAACCGCGCCGGCAGAAGAACCGGTACCGGTACCCGCCTCCGAACCGGTAGTTTCTGCACCAGAGGAGACTCCCTCAGATGTTTCGGCAGAAGCTCCCGCTGAGGAACCTGAGGAAAAACCGGAGAAAAAGAATCGCCGTCGCCGCCGCCGTCGTAAACGAAAGGATTCCGAAGGAAAAGAAGTCTCTTTGCAAGAACCGAAACCGGACGACTCCAGTACAAAAGAGACGAAAACAAAAAAAGATAAAAAAGGCAAAAAAGATAGTAAAAAAAGTGCGAAAAAAGAAAAAGAGTTAGCCGAAGTAAAGAAAATTCAGCAGCAGATCAAGCAGACTCTTGCGCAGGATACCTCTCCCAAAAAACGTAAATATCGCAAAAAGCAACAAAACGTGGAGACCGACGTTGAAGATAACGCCCCGGATGTTATCCAAGTAAGTGAATCCTTAGCCGTACTGGATTTAGCGCGATTTCTGGATACCGACGTCTATGAGTTGATCAACCTCGCCCGGAAGGAGTTGGGGCTGCGCATCACCGCAAATCAGCGCTTGGATGTTGAAACCATTGAGATGATCGCTCTGGATTTTGGATTTGAAGTGGAACGGGTTGAGGATTTAAGCACGAAAATCCAGCATCAAGTCGATGATGCCGCTGAAGATGAAGGTAGCGAACCCCGCGCACCCATTGTGACCATCATGGGTCATGTGGACCATGGCAAAACGTCATTATTGGATTATATTCGGCGGAGCAAAATCACGGAATCAGAATCCGGGGGGATTACCCAGCATGTTGGGGCGTATGAAGTCGTGACTGAAAACGGCAGAATTACCTTTTTAGACACTCCCGGTCACGAAGCATTCACCGCCATGCGGGCACGGGGTGCCAATGTAACCGATATCGTGATTTTAGTGGTGGCGGCTGACGATGGGCTGATGCCGCAAACTATCGAAGCCATTGATCACGCCAAAGCCGCAAATGTGCCCATTATTGTTGCCGTGAACAAAATCGATTTACCGGCAGCGAACCCGGATAAAGTCCGCTCGCAATTGGCAGAACGCGGACTTATCCCCGAAGAATGGGGCGGTGACACGATCGTCGTCAATGTCTCTGCACATACCGGTGAAGGTGTCGATAAGTTGCTGGAAATGGTCTCGCTCCAAGCTGAAATCATGGAACTTAAAGCGAACCCGAACCGGGATGCCGTCGGGGTTGTTGTTGAGTCCCGTTTAGACCCCGGAAAAGGCGCCGTGGTGACGGTATTGGTGCAACAAGGGACCCTGAAAATCCGGGATAGCTTTGTCACCGGCATCTACAACGGCCGGGTGCGGGCAATGAAAGATGATCAAGGGAATGATATTAAAGAAGCCGGACCCTCAAAACCGGTCGTTATTTATGGTGGTCTCGCTGGATTACCCAATGCGGGGGATTCGCTCGTCGTAGTGCCCTCTGAAAAGAAGGCGAAGGAAATTGCCCAGCAACGGCAACAATTGAAACGTCAACAAGACCTTCAAGACCGGCAAAAATCGCGGATGAGCCTCACCGATTTTTACTCCTCACTGAAAAAAGGTGAAGTCAAAACGTTAAAAATGGTGGTTAAAGCCGATGTTAATGGGTCGGTTGAAGCCTTGAGCGATTCTTTGTTGCGCTTGACCAATGACGAAGTGGAAATTGAAATCCTTCACAAAGGTGTTGGTGCGATCTCCGAAAATGATGTGATGCTGGCATCTGCCTCCGATGCGATTATTATCGGCTTCCACGTGGATGCGGAAAGCAACAGAGTGTTGGATTTGATCAAACGTGAGGGGTTGGATTTTCGCCGGTATGAGGTGATTTATGAGTTGATCGATGATGTTCGGGCGGCGATGGAAGGGCTGTTAGAGCCGGATATCGAAGAACGCCGTTTGGGTGTCGCAGAGGTTCGCGCGGTTTTCCGAATCTCACGCACCGGTACCATCGCCGGATGTTACGTACTGGAAGGCACCATCCGCCGCGACCGGATGGCGCGCTTGTGGCGGGGTAATGAAGTGGTCTATGAAGGTAAAATCGACTCGCTCAAGCGATTCAAAGAAGATGTCCGCGAAGTGCAACAAGGCTATGAATGCGGGATCGGTTTGCTGGATTACAACGCCATTGAAGAGGGAGACCGCATCGAAGCTTACGAAGTGGTTGAGGTCAGTCGTAAATTAGAGGGATAGTCTGATGATTGTTGGCACATGTGAGATCGAATGCTTTTTGCCGGTAAGCCAATCCCTCAAGGACAAACGGCATGTTCTAAAAAGCCTGAAGACTCGCATTCGCAATAAATTTAATGTCTCTGTGAGTGAAATTGGTGAAAAAAACCTGTGGCAACGGGCGACATTAGCAATTGCGATTGTGGGGGATGATACTCGATTTTTGCAAAAAGTGCTCAGTCAGGTATTACAGTTAGTTGAACGGGAAACCTATCTTGAAATCATTGATTCGTATATTGATATTAGCTGAGATGTCTCATGCGATCTTATAACCAAGAACGTATCAACGATCTATTGCGTGAAGCAATCGGACAAATTGTGGATCGAGATGTCAAAGACCCTCGCATCCATTTTGTGACGATTACCCGCGTGGAAACCAGCGTGGACCGGCGTTACGCCACTATATTTTTCAGCATTTTAGGCGGTGAGGACGAACGGGATAACACCTTGACAGGACTGAAAAATGCAACTCCCTATATCCGTACCCGGTTGGCAAATATGGTTTCGTTGCGCCGAATTCCGGAACTCCGCTTTAAGTATGATCGCAATATCGAATATAGTGCCCATATCAGCCAATTATTAAATCAGATTAAATCGGAACGTGTGTCAGATGAGGAACGTGATGGATAATCAGGCTATTGTTGAGTTGATCCAAAATGAAGATTATTTTTTGATCACATCTCATGTAGACCCTGATGGTGATAACATCGCTTCCCAACTCGGTTTATTATCTATTTTTAAGGAGTTGGGCAAACACGCGGTGATCGTGGACCAAGATGCAACTCCCGTCGCCTACCAATTTTTACTCAATGACGATGTCATCTATCACCAATTGCCCCCTGATACACGCTATGACTACAGTTTTGTGCTGGATGCCGCAAATTTAGACCGGGTGGGTGACTCCGTAGTGGCGCTCATCCAGCAGGGTAACGGGGTGATCAATATTGACCACCATACCAGCAATACCCGGTTTGGTACCTACAACTGGGTGGAACCGGAAGCATGTGCCACGGCTATCGTCGTTTACAAACTGGCAAAAGCGTTGGGCGTGACATTGACCCCCGAAATGGCGACCCGCTTATATGCCGGCATTATCACCGATACCGGTCGATTTCGATATACCAATACTACATTGGAAACATTTGAAGTCTCCGCTGATTTGGTGCGCCACGGCGCAAATCCGAGTTATGTGGCCACCCAAATTTATGATCAAGAACCCATTTCAAAATTGCGTTTATTAGTCAAGGTGCTCTCCAGCTTACAATCGGCAGCGGATGGGAAAATCCACTGGCTTCAAATCACCAAATCCTGCTATGATGAGACCGGCTCCAATGTGTATGAGAGCGAAAACATGATCAATTATGCTACCTCCATCAAAGGCACTAAATTAGCCATTTTGTTCCGTGAGATGGAAAATTCGGATCGAATTCGGGTAAGTTTTCGTTCCAAAGGGTTCGTCAATGTGGATAAACTGGCACAATGCTTTGGCGGGGGAGGTCATGCGGCGGCTGCCGGGGCACGGATCCCCGGTACATTGGCTGAAGTCCAACAAAAAGTATTAACTGAAGCGTGTAAATGGGTGTAAAGACATGAATCGATTAGGGTTGCTGGTTATCGGGTTATGGCTCCTGGGGGGAAGCGTTACCCCCCTCTATGCGGTACCGGTGGATCGAATTGTAGCCGTAGTGGATGATGACGTCATCTTGTTAAGTGAATTGGAACAACAGCTCGAAATTTACGCCGCCCAATTTCAAATCCCGCTCTCCGATACCCAACGGATTCAGAGCCTCCGTCAGGAATTGCTCGAAGGCATGATCAATGACAAGATTGCCGTACGGGTTGCCCGCGAAGATGAAGACATATCGGTTAGTGCCACTGAAATTGAAGATGCCCTAGAATCCGCTCTGGCAGATATTAAAAGTCGATTCACCTCGGAGGAGGATTTTGAACTGGCTCTGGCTGAGGAAGGAACCAGCCTCGACGAACTTCGGGAAAAATATCGCGTCGAAGTTGAAGATCAACTCTATAAATCCAAGCTAATCAGTACCAAAATTCGGGCAAATGTGAAAGTTACCCAAGCCGATTTGCAAAAATTCTACGAGGAAAATAAAGATAAATTTCCAACCGAAACGCCTACGGAAGTCACAGTTGCCCATATCTTGTTTCTGATTAAACCGGCAACGGATATCATCGAACAAAAACGGCAAGAATTAAATCAAATCCGAACCCGAATTCTGAATGGAGAAGATTTTGCCACTTTAGCCGAAGAATATTCCGAAGACCCCGGTTCCCGGATGCGAGGTGGGGACTTAGGCTTTTTCTCGCGGGGTTCTATGGTCAAAGAATTTGAAGATGTTGTGTTTTCGCTTGATGCCGGTGAAATCAGCGATATTGTGGAAACCCGCTTTGGCTTGCACATCATTAAAGTGGAAGAAAAAGTAGAAAATGAAGACCGTGTTCGGGCACGGCATATTCTCCTGCGGGTTGCTCCTACAGAATCCGATGTGGAACGAACCCGCGCCCTTGCCCAAAGTGTGCGCGATAGCCTCCTAAACGGCGCTGATTTTACCGAAATGGTACATCGCTATTCTGGTGACGCCAATACAATGGATAAAGATGGAGTGATGGGTACGTTTCCGTTGAACGAACTTGATGAGGTGTACCAAATCGCGTTGAAGGATGTAGGTGAAGGCGAGTACAGCGAAATCACCCAATCCGAGTATGGACTCCATATTTTTAAAGTCTTAGAACGGAAAGACCCGGCTCCGGTGACGTTTGAGGATATTGCCAGCCGAATTGAACCGATGGTGCAACAACAAAAAATGGCAGAAGCCTATGATAAATGGATTCAAAAACACCGGAAAGATTACTACATTGAAAACCGGTTAGAATCATTACAATAACTAGAATCTCAGGTTATCTACGCCTTAAACTGCTTTATTATCAAATACCATATTGCCCCTTGAATGTTTTTTACCGGATAGACACCCCCCGGATTCTGGTATAGATGTCCCCGCAAGTTTGTGCGGTGTTGCCATCCTCCTTGCATCCACTTAAGGTATTATTTATAAGGTAATTATAAAAAAACAGACCTTCCTGAATAAGGAAGGTCTGTTTTTTTAACCGGTTGAGTTCAAATTATGACTAAAATAACTAGAGAAGCCGTGCTTCACGGGTTGGAAGGCATAAAAAAAGAGCCATTGGGGCATTCCCAAAGGGATCAATGGCTGGAAAAATGGTCAATATCCTCGCCATTGCGGTTGTCTGGGCACTCAAAGTCGGCGAATGGAAACAGAAACGGGAGCCCATTAAAATCAAAAAACACGGTTGAGCTGAGATCCGTTTATTTCGATATGGGCTTGATGAATGACAATCAATCATTGCCTATATACATCTGAAACCCATTGAATTCAAAAGAGTTATTACACTTTTGACGTGTACTTAGGCTATCATTGGTGCAGAAAGACTTGTGAAAAATGAACCGCCGTATTCTTAGGAAGAAGTGCTATTTTTGTAAAGATAATTGGAATACGTCGAATTTTACGGAGGGGAACAAAGTGCAGCGCGCAGTATATGGAGGAACTCCGCCGGATTTTCCACATGCACATTATGCCCGCACGTTGGCACCAACCGGTGCACCGCTTGAGGGTTCCGGGTGACCATCTCTTGAGCAATGTGACTAAATTTGGAATCACGTCCCCCCGTGATAAGGACGGTTTTACCTCGATATGCCGCCCATTTTTCCCAAAGTGAGGGCTGAACGCCGGTGCCCATCTCCCGCAAAGATTTTGCCAGTAGGTGGGGCTGATTTTGTAACTTTTTTGCCCGAATCTCGTTAAACCGGGGGTGTTCTCGTAAACTGTCCCATAATGGAAGGTGGTACCATTCGGTTAAAAATTGAGTAAAATCGATGGTTTCCAACTTCTGGGCAAGATGCGCGTCGTGTGCGCGTCGTTGGTGGCGTTCTGCAGCGGTTTTTAAGCCCGGCGATGCGGACTCTAACACCAGTGTTTTTACGCGGTGAAGGTGATGAAGTGCCACGTATAGCGCCAAACGCCCGCCCATGGAGTAGCCGGCTAAATGAACGGCAGGTAAGCCTAAGGTGTCCAGCAGGTTGACCAGCAACTTGGTGCTGTTTTCCATTGTAAAGAGGTGATGATCGTCCAATGTTGTCTGACCGTGTCCCGGTAGATCGACCATCACACCGTAAAAATTATCTGCTAATTGGGTGCTGATGTCCCGCCAATCTGTCCCTCGCCCCATGAATCCGTGTAAAAAAAGGATCGCGGGGTTATTGGGGTTGCCAGTGGTGTCGTAGTAAAGGGTGCTCATGAGGTAAGGTGGCTGATGATGCTGGCTTGTAATTGCCGGTGTAAGGCGACATTTTCCGCACGTGTGGTGCGGACTTCGATCACGGTTGATTGTCCCTGTTTTAGGGCGTTTTGGTAGCAGGTGATAAATTCCGGCCGGGTGCGGGGGTGTTGGTAGCGTAAGCCGAAATTTTCACTAACGTGCCGGAACGTCAGGTGGTGGGGTGTTCCAAAATAGGGTTCAAACACGTCGGGATGGTTCGCGATGGGCAAAAAGGAGAAAATACCTCCGCCCTGATTATTGATTAAGATAATGATCACGGGTTGGCGCAACCGGTCGATCAAACTGAGTGAATTTAGGTCATGCAAAAATGCCAAATCTCCTGTGATCAGCGTCACCGGCGCCTCCAAACCGGCGGAGAATCCGGTGGCGCTGGCGATTGTCCCATCGATGCCGCTTGCACCGCGGTTTGCGGCAATTCGCACCGGAACACCATCCGTGGTGGCGTACATGTCGAGGTCACGGATGGGCATGGAACTGCTCACAAACAGCCCGTGTCCGGCAGGTATATACCGGCTGATAAGATGCGCTACCATAATTTCATTGAGGGATTCCTGATTTGCCACAAATTGATCTAGAATCACTTTTACTCGCTCTGATTGGGTTTTCCAGTGGGATGAGTCGTTTTGGGGCGCGATTCTTGAGATGATATGTTCGCAAAATGCGATCAGATCACACTCGATCCGGTGCGTGACGTGGTGGGTGGGATCGTGGCGGAAGGGGTGGGGTTTCACCACGATCCGGTGTTGGGGTGGTGACGCCTCCAAAAATTGCGCCAATCGCTTGGAGGTGAATTCACCTCCCAGATGTAAAACGAGATCGGGTGGGGGTTGCTCGATGAGTAATTGTTGATCCACATAGGGTATGATATGCTCCGAACGAACACCCCATCGCAATCCGGAAAGCACATCGACAACAGCCGGCAGACGGAGATGCTCGATCAATGTTAAGACGGCTTTTTGTTCGTCTGGTTTGGAGAGCCGCCCGACGATAATCAACGGCTGTTTGGCATTACAAATGTGTGCGCTAACCGCACACTGTGGTGCCTCGGGGGGCACCATTTGGGGCGGATCATAGCGTGTGTACGGGGTAGTTGTGGATTGCCAGCGGGTTAAGCCCTCAAGGTACGCGGCGGGAACGGGTTCGGTTTGGGGGGCAAGTGGTTCGCGGAACATGCAATTCAGATGCACCGGTCCTGCCGGCGGTCGATGGGCACGGTACACCGCTTGGTCAATGGTGGTTAACACCATTTGCGGGGGGATGTGGATGTCTGGGCAGGGTAAATCAAACTGCCAGCGCACTCGATCACCAAACATTGCTGGTTGGCGGATGGTCTGGTTCGCCCCCGTTTCGCGCAATTCGGGAGGGCGATCGGCGGAGAAAATCAATAAGGGTACGGTATCCACATCTGCTTCCACCACGGCCGGCAGGTAGTTTGCCGCAGCAGTACCGGAGGTGCAGATCAACACCGCAGATGTTCCGGTGGCACGGGCATATCCCAAGGCATGGAACGCCGCGGATCGTTCATCATAAGCGAGAATTGCGGTGGTGTGCGGATGTTTGGCAACCGCTACCGTCAACGGCGTGGAACGCGATCCCGGCGAAATACAAAAGTACCGGATTCCCGTACGGAGCAGCTCTTCCACCAGCAGAGAAGCCCAGACTGTATTGAAAGAGGTGGTATCAATCATTTTCACATCCCATTTGACCGAGTATGGAAACACCGCCAAGAGAACGTTGGGGGATGCTCTTGGCGGTGCGGGTTTTTGTGGTTGGGATTATTTTGGATTTAGGCAAATGCTTCTTCCACCACGCGGCGTTGTTCCACCTCGTGTACGCGATGGCTGCCACTTGCCGGGCTGCCGCTGGGTAGCCGCCCAACATATTTTAAGGTGTGATAATCCCACAATACTTTATCTTTTTGCACGTTATGACCATAAAATTTGGAGAAGATATAGGTCCATGCGCCCATGTTCCGCGGTTCTTCCTGCACCCACCGGATGTCGCTCGCTTGGGGGTATTTGCGGAAGATGCTCTGTACATATTTGTGGGGGAAGGGGTATAACTGCTCTAAGCGAACAATCGCCGTATCGGTGATCTTATTTTCCTCACGATAATGGAGTAGTTCATAGGCGATTTTACCCGTGCAAAATAGAATCCGGGTCGGGTTTTCCGGTGGATTCGGATCATCAAGCACCAATTTAAATCGTCCATTGGTGAACTCGGCGGCAGTGGACTTTGCATCGGGGGCTCGTAACAAACTTTTGGGAGTAAAAATCACTTGAGGGCGCTTGACTGCCAGATGGGCTTGGCGGCGTAACGCATGGAAGTGTTGCGCTGCGGTTGTCGGCACAATGATGCGCATATTGGATTCCGCACAGAGCGTTAAGAAGCGTTCGATGCGGGCACTGGAATGCTCCGGACCCTGTCCTTCATAGCCGTGTGGGAGCATCAACACCAATCCGCTGGTCTGTCCCCATTTATCTTCTGAGGAGGAGATAAATTGATCGATAATGATTTGCGCCCCGTTCATAAAGTCACCGAATTGGGCTTCCCAGATGGTCAATGAATTTTCGCGCACCATGGCATATCCATACTCAAACCCCATGACGGCATATTCACTGAGGGAACTATCATAGGGCATAAAGACCGATTGTTTGCCGGGGATAATATGATTAAGTGGGTTATAAATCTCTTCGGTTTCATAATCGATCAGAATCGCGTGGCGTTGGCTGAACGTTCCGCGCCGGGAATCTTGCCCGGAGAGGCGAACCGGTGTCCCCTCTAGCACGAGCGAACCAAACGCCAGCAATTCTCCCATTGCCCAATCAACGGCATCTTTGGCGAGCATTTCACTGCGGTTTTTAAGGAGTCGTATCAATTTGGGGTGAATGGTGAAGCCCTCCGGTACGGTACTCAAAGCACGGCTAATTTCGTCTAAAATGGGGCGGGCAACGCCGGTTTCGATCTCGGGGTCGAGTTGCTCCGGTGGTGTTTCTTCTTGCGGCACAGAAACCGGTTGTGGCTCCACTTTTTGGGTCTCTTCAAATGCGTCTCCCAAAATTTGCTTAAACTCGTTGGTTACCTTCTGGATTTCCTCCGGTTTAATATTGTGGCGCTTAACCAGTTGCTCCATGTAAATTTCACGAATGGAGGGCATTTGCCGAATTTTAGAATACATTTTAGGCTGGGTATAGCTGGGTTCGTCACTTTCATTGTGCCCGTAACGGCGGTAACAGAGCAGATCGATGACCACATCCTTGCCAAACTCCTGGCGGAAATCGAGGGCAAGTTCAATCACCCGGATGCAGGCTTCGGGGTCATTGGCATTCACATGGAAGATCGGTGCTTGTACCATTTTGGCGACATCGGTGGCGTACACACTGGATCGCGAGTCTTTGGGTCCGGTGGTGAAACCGATGCCATTGTTGATGACAATGTGAATCGTTCCGCCGGTATGGTAGCCTAGTAACGCACTCAGGTTGAATGTTTCTGCCACCACTCCTTGACCGGCAAAGGCGGAATCCCCGTGTACGAGCACCGGTAGGACAATTTTCCGGTTGGTACGGTGTCCCGCAACGGTGCGCATATCCTGTTTGGCACGTGTCATGCCTTCGGCGACTGGGTCCACCGCTTCCAAATGGCTTGGATTCGCAGAAAGGGTCACTTCTAGCGTACCGCGCCCATCACGATGATGGTGGACACCTTTTGCTCCGAGGTGGTATTTCACATCTCCGGAACCTTGCGGCAAACTGGGGTCTATATCACCTTCAAATTCGCGGAAAATCTTAGCGTACGGTTTTTCCATGATATTTGCCAGCACATTGAGCCGTCCCCGGTGTGCCATGCCGATCACCGCTTCGACGATACGGTGGGTCTCGATAGCCCGGTCAAATAGTGCATCCAACATGGGGATGATCGTTTCCGCACCTTCCGCACTAAACCGCTTGTGACCGATATATTTGGTTTGTAGAAATTGTTCAAATGCTTCTGCCGCATTGAGCCGGTTTAAAATGCGCATCCGTTTGGCGTGATTGAACAGTTTGTTTATATCAATACCTTCCACGCGGTTCTGAATCCATTGTTTTTGGACGGGGTCTTGGATGTGCATATACTCGATCCCGATTGTCTGGCAGTAAGCATCCCGTAAAATATCCAGCACGTCGCGCAGGGTTGCCTTGTTTTTGCCTGCCAAGCCCGCTACATGGAATGTTCGGTCATAATCCCAGACGGAAAGCTGATAATATTCCGGGTCAAGCTCCACATGGGAAGGTACTTCCGAGCGGATGGGGTCCAAATTGGCGATCAAATGGCCGCGCACCCGGTACATGTTGATTAACTGATAAACTTTGACCGATTTTTCAATGATCTCATCCGTGCCCTCCAGCATCGGATTGATGTCGCGCGTCAGTTTGAGGGGCTTAAAGGGGATTTTAAGGCTCTCAAAAATATCATCATAGAAATCATAATCCCCATTGAGATACAGGTGGACAAAACGCAGGAATTGGCCACTTTCTGCCCCTTGAATCACGCGGTGATCGTATGTACTGCTGATTGTCATCACTTTGCTGACACCCAACCGCGCCAACGTTTGCAAGTCCGCCGATTGGTATTCCGCCGGATAATCGATGGCGCCGGTGGCAACGATTAAGCCTTGTCCGACCATCAACCGTGGTGCGGAATGGTAGGTGCCAATTGTGCCTGTATTGGTTAAAGTGAGGGTGGTTCCACTAAAATCATCCGGTGAGATGGTGTTATTGCGCACTTTTTGAATCAGTTCGTTATAAGCGACGACAAACTCGCGAAAACTTTTCCGGTCAGCCGCTTTGATATTCGGTACCAAGAGGGTGCGTCCACCTTTGCGCTCCACATCCACTGCCAGACCAAAATTGATCTGTGCCGGTTCGATGCGGTACATTTTTCCGGCGACTTCCGTGAAGGCGTATGTCATGGCGGGGACTTGTTTCAGTGCTTTGAGGATCGCCCAAGCAATCACATGCGTAAAACTAATTTTTGGTTGGTTGTGTGCGACTTGGTAACGGTTGATGATTCGCCGATTTTCTTCCAACAGCCGCACGGGGATGACCCGGGTAGAGGTTGCCGTAGGGATGGACAGACTGCGTTCCATGTTCTCCACAATGCGCACCGCGCCCCCTTTTAAGGGCTTGGCACCCGGAGGGAGATCATCTGAAGATGATTTCTGGCTGGCGGATGTGGTATCCGCTAGGGGAGGTTTGGGTTTACCGAAACTTTTCCCGTTGGTCGAAAAAAATTCCCGCCAGTTTTCATCCACCGCGTTGGGATTTTCTTGAAACTGGCGGTACATCTCTTCAATTAGCCATGAATTGGCACCGGAAAACGGCAATGCTTCTCCTTTTTGAGCCATGATGCTACTCTCTATTCAATTGAAAATGGGAAATTCAGAACAGACGGTCGTTCTATGGTTCGGATTGATCTGTGAGTATATGCCGATCCACCCGAAATGGCAAGGGAAAATTCAGTTAGGTGGGGGATGGTATATCAGGTTTGTTCTTTATAAATGGTGAAACATAAAAAACCCTAAGTAAGGATTTACTTAGGGTTATATCTTTTCTGGAGCCGATGAGCGGACTCGAACCGCTGACCTATTCATTACGAGTGAATTGCTCTACCAACTGAGCTACATCGGCAGTTGACTTGCCCGATTGGTGGCCCGGACCGGAATCGAACCAGTGACACAGGGATTTTCAGTCCCCTGCTCTACCTACTGAGCTACCGGGCCCCAAAGGCAAAAAAATGGCGGGGTCGACGAGACTCGAACTCGCGGCCTCTTGCGTGACAGGCAAGCGTTCTAACCAACTGAACTACGACCCCGCTAAATTTTCACGGTAAGCTGGTGGGCGATAGAGGGCTTGAACCTCTGACCCCCTGCTTGTAAGGCAGGTGCTCTGCCCAACTGAGCTAATCGCCCGATTTCAAAGAAATCGTGTCTTTACTCTTTATCTTTATATAAAATCGCCAGCGGCAATAACCCGCAATAACCACCGACTAAAAGTATGGGTGAGACGTACATCGCTAAAAATCCATCCCGCGATGAGCCTAAAAAGATAAACCCAATTGTGATGACAATTAACCCGGCAACCAGATACAGGATGTTTTGCTTACCAAATAACATCTCCACATTTTGGTCTGTCTGCATCCGGCGCGAACGCCGTTTGGTTTGCCGCTGTTGTCGAGCCATAATCACCTTACAAATTTGAGTTGTCGTTTTAGGTGGTGCGGAATATAGTAGCCTGTGTAATAAAAGTCAAGAGAAAAGTTTTGCTTGAACGCCGATTTTTTCAATCCCGCGGTATCGTAGTGAGAACAAGGGTTTTCTCAAAATAAATATTGACACCTTTTAACATCTCTGGTAAGATCAATAAGGACTATGTTTGGATTTTCGTGTTGGTTATAGGATCGATTTTGTTAGCTTTTAAGGAGGAGGCAATGTCCAACCTTGTGAATCCGTATGTCACCGGAACACCGTTGACTTCGGAAAATGCGTTTTATGGGCGAGAAGACATTTTTCAATTTATTGAGAATGCGCTTCAAAACCCGTCCCAAAACCTAATTGTCATTTATGGGCAACGGCGCATTGGGAAGACCTCCATTTTGAACCGGTTACCTCACCGGTTGGCTGGAACCGATTGTCATGTGGTGTCCTGCTCCTTGATGGGGAAAGCACATTATTCAACGTCCCAAATTTTAGCTCATATTGCGCGGACCATTGCCGAAACCGTCGCTGGTATAGACCTTCCGGTCGAAGCATCGTTTCGACAAGAGGATTATTTTCGGCGAGAGTTTCTACCGGCAGTTTTTGACCATTTATCATCTTCTCGTTTATTGGTAACGTTTGACGAGTATGATGAGTTTGGGACAGAACCTCTCCAATTACCCAACTCTGCCTACCGCACCTTGTTTCCATATCTTCAGACTCTGCTCCAATCAGAAAAGCGGCTGGTTCTGCTTTTCGCGTTAGGGCATCGAATCGAAGAGTTGCCTCCACTCCATCACGGCTTTTTCAAATCTGCTTTAGTGAAAGTAGTACCGCGGCTTTCACCCGATGAGGCGAGACGCTTGATCTCTCAAGCCGTTTCAGAAGTGTTTACCTACGATACCTCTGCCCTGAAATTGATCTGGAAATTGACCGCCGGACACCCCTACTTTACCCAACTAATTGGCTCGGAGGTCTTTAAGTTGGCGCAACGGGAGGGGTTGAGTATTATCAATGCCGATCACGTTCATAGCGTGCTGCCAGCGGCAATGGAAAGTGGTGAAGCGGCGCTTGCGTGGATGTGGGATGGGTTGTCCCGTTCCGAACGGATTGTGTTTTCGGCGATGGCACACGCGGCTGACGAAGATGGCGTAGCGACGCTACAGGATATTCGGAGTTCCTTAAAAACGTACCATATCCGGTTGCTGGAAACCGAGATTTCCAACGCACCGAAACACTTGACCGAAATTGGGATGTTAGAAGCCGTTTCGGAGGATACCTACCGGTTTATTGTCGAATTTTTGCGCGGTTGGGTTTTCTTCAAATACCCTCTGGAAAACATCCACCGCAATATTGATCGCGAAAATCAGCGAGCCAACCGCTATTTTGAAAATGCACGGGAAGCCCACTTGGATGGCGAATTTGAATTGGCAATAGAAGATTACCGGCGTGCCCTGAAAGCGAATCCGGATCATCTGGGTGCCCGATTGGGGTTG
Organism: Gemmatimonadota bacterium; assembly: GCA_003697105.1. GTDB lineage: Bacteria > 4572-55 > 4572-55 > J002 > J002 > J002. The sequence continues at coordinate 25,852 of RFFQ01000185.1, forward strand.
GCACAAGCACTCTATGAACTGGGGGATTACCGCGATGCCATTGTGGAGTACAACACGGCATACCAATTAGATGCGCAGGCGGCGAAAGATGGCTTGATTTCGGCACAACTCAAATATGCCACCCAATTGGAAGGAAAGCAAAATCAAACGGAAGCAATTGAACTGTACCATCAGGTTTTAGACATCTCACCGCACGAACGGCGCGCGATCTCGCGCTTAAGTGCCATCTGGATGAGTCAAGCACGAAGTGCGCTCTTAAATAATCATTTTGATGAGGCGATGCGCCACGCCCAGCAGGTGCTGGAAATTGATCCGGATAATCTTATCGTCCAGCAATTAATGGATGAGATCAAAGCCCAACAGAAGCAATACCAGATTAAGCAGTTAGCCAACCAAATTGATCGCCTTCAAACCGAAAAAAATTGGGAGTCGCTCCAGAGCCTCTACCGTCAATTGATTGACTTGGAACCGGATAACCCAATTTGGAGTGAATCTTTAGCAGACGTTGAGCAAGAAATCCGGCTAGGGCAATTATATCAGGAAGCAAAAACGGCCCATGATAACGAAGAGTGGGCACGAGCCGAGGCGCTTTGGGCTCAGTTGTACCGCGAAAAAACAACGTATGTCGGGCACGATGGTATCGAAACGGCAATTCTTTTTGCGCAAGCGATTCTCTCCCGCCGCGGAAACCTCCTTCCCAGCGGCATGTCTTCAGAACAAATTCAGGAATTGAACGCTCAGATTGCTCAACTCGAAACTGAAAATGCCACGTTGCGGCAGGAATATAATCAAGCTCAGACCCAACTCGAGCAACTTACTCGTGAAAACCGGCATCTCAATGGTAGAATTACGTCGCTCGAACAAACGGAACACCACCTTGCCGAACTCCAAACAACCGTGACACGGTTAACTCAAGAGCGTGACGAAGCGTTATCCAGAAAAGCGGCTGTGGAGGAACAACTTGCCGAATTAACTGCTAAAGTGGAACAATTGACCACTGAAAACGCAACCTTGACCTCGCAAACCCAGCAACGTGATGAATGGGAACTCCGCGTTCAGGAATTAGAAACCGAACTCGCCGAACGGACAACGGAGCGTGACCAGCTTCAGGCGGCAAAATTTGAATTAGAACAGCGCCTTCAAACCGCCGGTACCCAACAGCAACGCCTCGAGGAACTGACCCAAGTGCTCCAATCAGTTACGGCAGAACGCGACACCGCACAGGAACAACAACACACCTTGCAACAGCAGATTTCGGAATTACAACAAGCTCAGGAAACCGGTGTGGCTACGCAAACCCAATTAACCACCGAACTTGAAACCCTGAAAACCCGTGCCGCCCAGATGGAAGATGCGTTGAATGCCGCAATGACGGAACAAAAAGAGCTTCGCGACCAGCTTGAACAAAAAACCGCCGAATTGCAAGCACTTCAGTCCAGTTCAAATCAGGTGGCAGTCCTACAAACTCAACTTCAGGAAAAACAGACGGAAATTGATACCCTCCACCAACGTATTCTGCAGTTGCAACCGCTTCAGGCATTACTCGACCAAAAATCGCATGAAATTGAACAACTTCAAGCCGAAATCCAAGCCTTAAAAACCGCTGATGCGGAAGAAAAAACCAATTATGAAAATCAGGTGGTCTCTCTTAAAAGCGCGTTACAAGAAAAAACGGAGGAGACCACTACCCTCCAAAAACGGTTAGATGAATTAGAAGCTCAGGTGGAAACGCTCATGCAAGTGCCGGAAGGGACTCACATGATTCAATCCACGGATGAGCCGGATTATCGCGATTTTACTGCCGAAACGGAAGTACCTCCTTCTGCGCCATCGGTTGAAGCGGATTTATTTGATGCGCCGCTCGATACTTCTCCCCTTAAAGAGACTTCGAGTGATTTTTTTGAAGACCATACCGGGTTTGAAGAACAAAATCTAACCGAGGATTATGATTTTGAACCGGCGGCTTCGACGCCATCCGATACCATTGAAACCGCAGATTTTGAAGAACAAGAATTAGATAGTTTTGAGATGGATGCTCCGCTAACGGGAATCCCGGCGGAACCGGAACAGGCTTTTGAACTGGATTTTGATCCCACGTCTGGAGTAGAGGCACCCGCAAGTCCCAGTGTGGAGGAGTTAGACTTTGAAACCGGTAGTGATTTCGGCGTTGATACCGGATCACCCGCATCATCCGCCGTTGAAGTCGCTCCGCTACCCGGAAAAGATTTTGATTTTATGTCCGATAGTTTCGCGGAGGACATGGCAGATGAACCCGATGCGCCGACTCTTACAGAACCGGCGTCATCGGCGTTTGAATTTGATGCCGAAACGGGGTTTGAAGACCTCACCGTGGGAGATACACCGGCAGAAACCGCATTTGAACCGGAACAAGACGCCGGTTTTGAAGATATTCCGATAAGTGATGATACCACCTTTGGTGAGCAAGCGTTTGAATTTGATATTACCTCCGGTTTTGAAGGAGATTCATTTGCGGCGGAAACATCTGTTGGTGATGTGGATGCAGGGTTTGAAGACCTCCCTGTAAGCGATGATATCCTCATTGATGATTCCGGTTTTGGTCTGGATGATAGCGCTGACGTAACGGATGATCAGCCCGATACGACTTATGCCGGGGCGGCGTATGCCGAAGGCGTGGCAGACCTGGAAGAAATGGAATTTATGACCGTTGATGACCTGTTCGATCATGTGTCCGCATTCACCGAAGGACTGGTTATGTACAACGAAACCCGTGATTTTGGTGTGTTTGAACGTATTTACACAGAAATGGACCATCTGGAAACCCTAGCTCAAGTCGGTGAATTTCATTCGGTTAGTGAACTCTCCAGTTTAACCAAATCGATTTTGTACCGGCTCCATATTGGCGAGTTGGTTTTAGATGATGAACTGTTGGATGCACTTCATGATGCCGCCGAAGCGTTGACCAATTTGATTTCCGGATTGATCGGCGAAGAAGATATTGACGATGAATCAATTATGCAGGCGATTCGGGAGCGATTCCGCGATGTACTGGCAAATTATGACACCGGTGAAGATGATTTTGAAGATTTAGTGGTAGGATAACGGTGCAGCTCATTTCCTGAGACCAACAGGATGAACAAACAAACGCCGGTCTATTAACTAGACCGGCGTTTTGTATTATAGGTGAGGTTCAATTTGGGTTTTAATTGCCTGAAGTGGTGCCGCCCCTACGGTTTTCCAGACCACTTGACCATTTTTAAAAAGCATTAAGGTCGGAATACTTTGTATCCCAAATTTACTAGCAACGTGCGGTTTTTCATCCACATTGACCTTGATCACCAGCAATCTATCTTTGTAATCCTGTGCCAGTTGTTTAATCGTGGGCGCAATGGCACGGCAAGGAGCACACCACTCCGCCCAGAAATCCACAAATACCGGTTTGTCACTTTCGGCAACCAGTTTATCAAACGAAGAGGGTAATGATGAGTTTGCCATGAGTTACCTCCTTTACTTTACGATCATACCCCCGGCGGTAATCGTTCACAATTTCTTCTTCCATAAAAAGTTCACGTTCCGCTGGTATTTTTTACAGGATTTACCTACCCCCGGTTGTAGTTTCATCATGCAAAATATTCATAGTTAAATCTTTTTTCTGAACTCCATTAGTATTTCTCGATTCCGGCGTTTGGGATGAGATGTGGTTGGAATCTCTTGATGATGCAAGGCTAATCCGGTAGCTTCAAACTCAGTGATCACCTGATGGGGGTTTACTCCATAGGGGGGACCTCCTTCTGCCAACGGCTTATCCAGCGGGAAGAAAAGCCCTAAAAAGGTACCGCCGGGCTTGAGCATTGTTACCATTTTCTGGACGTATTCTGGACGTCGATGGGGGTCAATGGCACAGTAACAGGTATATTCCAGAATTAAGTCATAGCGTGCCTGATGCATTTCTGGCAGTTCAAAAATATCAGCTTGGAGCGCTTCCAATGTCACACCTTGTTCCGCTGCCATGCGGGCTAGGCTCTCAATGGGTTCGGGAGCAAAGTCAACTGCTGTAACGTGATAACCCGCTTTGGCAAATGCAATGGCATCATGCCCGTAGCCACAACCGGGGATCAACACCCGGCAACCGTTCCCATTTTGATCCGGTTTGCAGGGCAGTTTATCCTGTGCGATCAGGGCGGTAAACACCGGTGTGGCATGCTTCATATCCCAACCCGCGGTGCCTTCCTGATACCGTTTTGACCAGTACTTGGGGGAATTGATGTTATGGTGATTGTGACTCATAAGGCTATGGCTTTGAAGTATCTGTTTCGATCAGTTTTAAGGCTTCGGAATTGATGCAATAACGTAATCCGGTGGGTGGCGGTCCATCCTTAAAGACATGACCCAGGTGCCCGCCACATCTACTACAAACCACTTCGGTCCGGGGACCATAAAACCCTACCGGATCGAGCCGCTCTTCAATTGATTTTCCATCCACGGGTTGGTAGAAACTGGGCCACCCGCACCCGGAATTGTATTTAGTTTCGGATTGAAACAGCGGTTGCCCGCATCCAGCGCAGACATAAATGCCGGGGGTTTTGGTGTTCCAGTATTTGCCGGTAAAGGCACGTTCCGTACCTTTTTCTCGCAGGATGTAATATTGTTTTGGAGTGAGTTCTGCCTTCCATTCGGCATCGGTCTTTTGGATTTTATCATTCATGATCGAATTCCTCTCAACTGGGGGTGTCGAAGGAACGGTGGTCTGTTGGTGGACGGATTTTTGGCTACAACTGCTGGCCAGTATCATGAGAATCAGCAGAGAGAATTGCCAATATCTGGATAACATGGGTACCTCCCGGTGAAACGGTGTGAACATTGGGTGAGTTGTATACCGGTTTAGCATCTTTATCTCGTGATTTTATCACGAAACATCGCGATTTTGATAAATATGGTGCCAACGGTTGGGTTCACATCCTAAATTGACCCCGGACGATGCCCGTTTAGTTCAAACTTTCGATAAATTCATGGGATAATATATAGATTCCTGCCACCAACACAAACCAACCGAACGCCACTTTGAGTTTACGTTCCGAGATAAAACGAGCCAAATAGCTGCCCGTTACGACGCCAATTATGGCGAGTAGGGTAAAACTGAAAAGAAAAAACCAATCAATGGGCATCCGGTTGAGTAAGTCGCCGCTGAATCCAATCATGGCGTTGATGGTAATGATCATCAATGAGGTGCCCACTGCCACGAGCATGGGTAACCGGACTAACATCACCAACGATGGGACGATCAAAAACCCCCCTCCTGCCCCCACCAGACCGGTCAATGTACCAACCCCGAATCCTTGCAACCAAATCTGGAGATAGATCAGAGGATGTTGTTTGATAGGTGTCTGGTGCTCTGTTCGGCCGCGAATCATGGACACCGCTGCCAAAATCATTAACAAGGCAAACAGGATCAAAATGGCGACATCTTTGGTCAATGTGACGTCGCCCATCTGGCAAATTGGATCGGGCAGTGCCGGTAAGATGAATCGTCGAGCGGTAAATACGCCCACCTGCGCGGGCACGGCGAAGACAAGCCCTGCAGAAAGATTTACCAATCCTTGGCGGAAATACTCAATTGCTCCGATTAAGCTAGTTGTTCCCACGATAAAGAGCGAGTATGCGGTTGCAGTGACCGGTGATATATCGAGTATATAAACTAAAATGGGAACGGTTAATATAGACCCCCCACCACCGGTCAAGCCCAATGTTAGCCCAACCAGAATTGCCCCTGCATATCCAAAGAACTTTAGCACCGGGACGCCTCTTAAATATATAGAAATATATATGTTTGGGGTAAGAATAAAATAGAATGCGGCAAAAGGCAAGTCTTTTTTAGGGGATTAACTCCGCCGGAATAGTGACCCGGACCACGCCGCGAAAGTCATTGGGTTGGTAACCGGTGGCTTTATCTTCCGGGTAGTAGTCGGTGAGCAATTGCTGTACTTTGGGGGGGATTGTTGTTTCTGTGCCATGGCAGTGCATACACAACCCCTCTATTTTCAGGGGTTTGTAGTAGTTATAACGAGGGTGAAGGCTATCCCCAATAGTTTGCAGATAATATTCGGGCGGGGTAAATTGATGCTGAAAGGTATCTTCAAAAAATTCAAGTGCTTCGATTTCTGCCGGGGAGGGTGCGTTATCTGGGTTGCGATATTTTAAAGAGGTACGCTTGATTTTCACACCGGAGGGGAGACTATCCTCTGCCGCTAGGGTGATTGCCAGGGCATTATCGGAGCAAAACTCAAAACCCGCTACGGGACCCTGTTCCTTGATGACACGCAACCGTTGGCGGCGTAGATTCCGCAAAAAGACCATCGCGTATTTTTCGCCGATCTCTGCAATGGTGGCTTCCCGTTCGGCGTGTTGTTGAAGACGGTGCTCCTTCAGTAAGTATAGCGTTATTGCCGAACCAAGTACCATCATGCCTAGAATGACGAGGGTGATGAGTGCAATCCGGATCATAAGCTCAACTGATGAATCATGTGAGTGATATGTGCCTTGGCGTTCAGCATATTAGTATAAACGCCAACAATTTTTTGATTGGGATCGATCCGGTAGGTGATGCGCGCGGTGAGGTTGGTCAACGGGATATTTGCCCTGTAGAGTTTGGCAACCCGTCCATCGACATCAGAAAGGAGTTGGATGCTATCACGGCTGATACCAAAAACCAGAATGTCCCGATCATCGAACACGTGAAAATTATCCTGAAAAGCACAGGCTTCTTTCGTGCAATCGGGGTTAAAATATTTAGGGTAAAAATACAGAATACCACTCTTGTTTTTCAGATGTACACTCAGGGTAAATATCTCACCGCTGGTGGAGGGTAAGGAAAAATCCGGGGCGGTGGTGCCGATGGGGAGTGCCATTTACTCTGCCTCCCCTGGATGGCAGCAATCGGCTTTTTTATCCATCGGAACATGTGTCTCATGCGCCATTTTGGGGCTGAGGTAGGGAATTCCGAGTGACATGCCCCGCAAGATGAAAAGTAATCCCAGTGTGACCATCATTACCGGTACAAACCGCAGTAATCCCCGCCGGAACGTGGTATGTACTAAACTCCCTGCTAATGATACCGCGAGCATCACCGGAAATGTCCCTGCTCCAAACAAGACCATCGCGATCATGCCGTCGATCATATCACCGGTGGACATGGCAACTGCCAATCCGGCATAGACTAAGCCGCATGGTAAAAATCCATTTAAAAAGCCGATGGTCAATAATGATTCGTAATTGTGAACCCCAAATAAAGAACGGAAAAAGGCTTTAACACACTGTACAGGTTCACGGGTAGCAAAGGAAGGTATCACATACGTGGCGTAACGTGTGGGCAAAAAGGCGGCAAGTAACATAAGCACACCCAGTACAATCGAAAGTCCTTGTTGAAATCCGGCGAGGGAAATTGCCTGCCCCAACAAGCCGAATACCGCACCCAAAATTGCATAAGAGACAATCCGCCCGCTGTTGTAAAGCACTCGTCCGGTAAGGTGGGTCAATTTAGAAGCATTTTTAGCCGAAGGGAGCGCCAGCGCAATGGGTCCGCACATGCCAATGCAATGTAAACTGCCAAACAATCCCACTAAAAACGCCGTGTAAAACAGTTCCATGAGGGTTAGCAACTACACTTTTCAATGCAATGGATGATTTGACTAACTCGATTATGCTTGAGGAAATAGTAGGTATTTTTTCCTTCCCGTTTGGAATTTAAGACCCCCCGGTCCTTGAGGATGCGCAGGTGATGCGATGCCACAGCTTGTTCAATATCTAGTTCTTCAAAAATTTCAGTGACGGTGAGCTGGCGATCATCCTTTAAAAGATCGACAATGGACATCCGTATGGGGTGGGCGATGGCTTTGAGCATGTTGGCGGCTTGTTCCAACTGCTCATAATCAAGGCGATTGTATAGTGTATCCATAGAAGTTACCAAAAATATAAATATATAGATATTAACTTTTGCCAAAAGTAACTTATCTTTGCCCTAAAAGCAAGATGTTTTTTTGTGAATTTGAACCGGTTCAAAAGGATATGGACTGTTCAATATATGCAAATATCTACTTTTTGTCCATCAAAAATATCGGCGGGTGGTGGATAGTGCGGGTGACAGATGGTATAAATCTAAAAAGGGATCATGTTTTGGCAAATTTAGTGGCTAACTCATTGTCAATCACATAGATACAAACTTCTTTAGCTCCCTGTTCTGTGTAGGCATATTTGGTACAAAAATTTTCAATAAGGTAACTCACGTCATCGCGGATACGCTTATCGTGGGCTTTAAACGCATCGGTATTGTAGTCTTTAATCGCTTGCCGGAAATTCTCATTGTCAAGGAACGGATCCAGCGCTTTTTCTTTCAGATTGTAAACGTAGCGATCATATAAAGATTGGAATAGCGCGGTTTCGTTTATCGATTTACCTTCGGTCATGATTTCCTGAGTTAAGGTCTGGGTGGTGTACTCTTTTTGGGTTGTTTGGCGGAACGATTGGCGGGTTTCCCGGCTGACATTTGCTCCGAGCAAGCGGTTTTCGATGCTTTCCAGAAAGGATTCCGTAATTTCCAGTTTTTCGCCGGTATAAATGCATGTTTCGGTGGCGCCGATTTCAAAATTAGTCGCAAATATGTAATTTTGAATATCTTTGGCGATACGATCCTCGTTATAGTAATAGAGTGATTCCTTGACTTCTTGCAAAACGGCGTAGTCATACATCCGGACCAGCGAATCTAGGAAGCCTTCTGGGATGAGCGCACTGAGGTCTTTGCGGGTTTTGGTGAAAAAGTCGTACAACGCAGACATATTGATCAGGCGGTCTTCACGGGCATAAGTGGAGTAAAATTGGTTAAAAATCTTGATAGAATCTCTTCCTGATAAGCCGCTCTTACCTTCGGTTTCGGATTCTGTGATCACACTGCGCCGGCGTTTCGCCGTGAACCGGTTACGGTCTTCTTCGGTTAGCCAACCGGGGATATGGCCGGTAAAGATTTCCATTTTCAGCAAAAGCAGGTTTTCATCACAATAGAGGCGATATTTTTTGGGGTCACCAATCCATTCGATCAGGGCATCGGAATGCTTATTAAGGCGCGTGGCGATGATGACCCGGGCGAAGTTGTGTAACACACGTGGTAAGAAATTTCGGTCGATGTATTTCCCAAAAATATTGCGGTAGATTTCCACTTCCGTGTTTAGATCAAGCACATAATTGATATTGATGTACTCGATCCGGTCAGAAAATGACTGGAAATCTTCAATTGTTTTTTTGTCTTCGGGATTCATCAAGGCGATAAAGAGTGAAGTCACATTTTCTTCAATTTCACCGACTTTGTGGACACCTTCGCTGATGATGTTGTGCAATTCGAGCAGGCGGTCCACATTGTGTGATTTTACATCCATCAGGGCATAGATGCCGTTGTTGGTCTTAGCGTAGCGAGAATAAATATATTTTACCTGATTGCTGTCCCGAAAAAGCGTATTGATCTGGTTTTGAAGCATGGGGTTGGTATGAATGTGTTCCTTACTGGGTTTATCACCCGGATTGAACACACTAATTCCCTCACCTAATCGCCGGTTGTGCATGTAAGGACGGACATAAATTGCCTCAAAAACCTTTTGGGGACTTTTGAGTTTATTCAAAAGCGAGTGATACAGCGAGGTGCAGATAGTGCATGCGTTATCCCGGAAGACCCAGTTATACTCTTTATCGGTAAATAGATGAAACTTAAATTCGTTATTTTCCAATAGATGATCGAAAAAACCTCGTCGGAGTTCTTTCGGGATCATTAGTAGCGGGTGGTCATGGGAAGGACATGGAATTTCAATGTAATATTCTGACATAAATGATCCTGCCATGGGCGGCATGATGTCATTAGAGGACATGGGATCGGCACTGAAATCTGTGAGTTGCTGTGCCAAAGGTTTTCGATCGGCTTCAGTGAAACGGTTTACCATCTGGCGGTCGATTCGCCAGACGGTTTCGTAGCGTATTCCGGCATCTGTGCGAGTATATTCCTCAAATTTCCGTAATAAGTTGTTGAGAAATGTACTCTTACCGCACCCGTAAGGTCCTTCAAAAATATAAAGTTTATTTTGTTGCGCGCCCCGTTTAAGGGCATCCACATGGTTGACAAGCCGGTTTGCAAAAAGCCGGTCTGCAAAAAACGGATTATCAGACCCTTCCACAAAGAGCCGGTTGCAATCATAAAAGACAAAATGAATCGATTCGGGGTCGTTAGGATACTCATCAACACCTTCGGAGAGATACGTCTTGATCATGTCGTGGAAAACCTGAAACACATTACGGATGGTGGCTTGCGGTTTTTCCAACAAAATCTTTAGAAAATCCTGAAACGAGATCGGGAAACGCTGCCCTCGTTCATTCACACTCTGATCAAGGTATTGAATAGCATTGTTGATATGGTCGCTCATGAAAATCGTTTTAATTTAGGGTTTAGGGATTAGGGATCAGGATTTAGGGATTCGGATTTAGGGATTAGGGATCAGGATTTTAGAATTTAGGGATTAGGGTTTAGGGGTTCATGTAATTCCCAAACTCCCGAACTCATCAAACTCCCCAACTCCCGAACTCGTAAAACTCCCGAACTCCCGAACTCACTTGAGTATCCGGCGTCCTAACCGGCGGTCATGCATAGTGTACAGTACGTGTTCCCATTGGATTTGGGGTTCTTCATCGTCATCGGAGTCGGAGATAGAAGCTACTTCATGGGTTTCTAACTGGACAGGTCCTCCCCACAAGAATTCGACCCCGATCATCGTGTTTTTGATAAATTCCGTGACCAGAGGTTTTCCTTCAAAATGATGGATCAGATAGAGGGTTTCTTCATCACCTTTTTCGGGATCGACTTCGATGAATGGGGGGTGATAAAGTGAATTTAGCAACATTCGTTTGTAATCTTCGGCATTCCGGCTCTGGACGTAATATTCCCATACCATACGGTCTTCGTTCAAGCGTCGTCCTGCCACGAACAGGTTGTTTTGAGTTACGAAATCTTGGTCCACAAAGGTATCAATAAAAGTATCATCGCAGAAGGATTCACGCACTTTGAAGATGAATTTCCGTCCTTCATGGGTGTGTTGGTTATAGTGTTCACGTTCGTAGCGGTCGGTCAATTTTAGATAATCCCAGGAGCGTTTGCCGCGATTGACATAATCCTCGATGTAATAAAAGAGGCGCAATCCCAAGGCATACGGATTCAGACCGACTCGAGGTAAAGCCGTTACCCCTGCGTTGATACGGGCAAAATCGACTTCGTGCCCGCGAATCCGATCATCCTGCATAAATAACGTTTCATGCCAATAACTTGCCCAACCTTCATTCATAATTTTGGTACGAATTTGGGGTTGGAAGAAGATCGACGTTTTACGGACAATCTCCATCACGGATTTCATCCACAGGTTGTCTTCTTTGTTTAAAAATTCAGAATGATCCATCAGATATTGGAAGATATCTGTCTTGCGCTGGGGCTTTTCTTGCAAATGTTTTTTAAAAAGGGCTTCAAATTCAGGATATTTTTTATCAACCTCCGTGAAGAAGGTCTGCACACCCAAGTTATCGTGGGCACTTGTTACTTGATTATAGCGATTGATTTCCTCCAGATACTCGCTGATTTTCACCTGCTTGATGTCCTGCAGAAACCGGTCAAAATAAAAATCAAGGCGTTGGGTATAGCGGGTTTTGTGCGGGCGGTCTGTACGGGAAAGTTCCGTAAAAAACCCCACCAGATTATCCAGCCCGCGCGAAAATTCGATCACATAATCGACCCAACGTCCTTTTTCGGAGCGTAATTTGGCAATAAGCCGTTTATCGGAAAGGGCTCTTCCGGTAAAATCATAATCCCAGGTGTGGCTAAAAAAGAGGTTATTCTGGAAGAAGTCAATGTGTCCTAACACGTGGTAAAAGATCATCACATTGAGCCAATCGGGGTTATTATCATTATAAAACGAGATTGCCGGGCGGGTGTTAATCACCGTTTCGTAAGGGTTATGGGGGTACAACTCATACTTCCCTTTTTCTCGCAGGACTTCTACATCATGTACCCAATAGTCGTACAGGGTTGGGATCATATATTTGGGAGAGAGTTCCAGCAAGTCGCGGTTTGTGACGATATACTCCAGACTTTCGTCCTCAAAGCGCAAGCCGGCATCCCGAGCCCGTTCTTTACACCCTTCCATAATTTTTTTGGTGTGTTGATCGATAAGTTCCATATTATAACCTTTGGATTTATGAAATCAGCGAGCGAATCCCTTCAATCAAACGGCTTTCATTGGCGTCATTTGGCACAATATCCAAGCGGAGCAAATCTGGGTGTTCTGCCAGCAGTCCGGATCGCTTCAGGTATCGTTCCACTTCAGAGTTATAGCTGCTGGAACGGCGCCCCCGGTCGGCGATTGTGATTCCCACCCGGTTGGCGTAAGTGAGCATCTGTTTTAATTCGGGTAGGGATTCTTTACCGTCGGTATCCCAGTCGTCACCATCCGTGCCGTGGAAAATGTAAATATTGTAATCTCGGGCGAGGCTTTCATCCGCTACGATTTTATTGACCAACCGGTAGGCCGAGGCAACCTTTGTTCCACCGGCAACACGGGAATTATAGTAGGTATAAAAATCTTTGACCTCGGTGGCGTCCGTGTCGTGCAGAATAAACCGGGTTTCCACCTGTTTTTCGTACTGGTAAAGCAGCCAACTGTAGATCAACACATGCTGCGAGACGACCAATTCGGTGGGTTTACCAAACATCGAACCGGAATAGTCCCGCACAAAAAAGACCAATGCTTGAGATTCGTAATCCTGTTCTTTGGAAAGAATCCGGTAAATTTTATCATCTGGGGCAATCAAAAATGAGGTAGAGTCGATGTTTTCGACATCTTTCACATTACCCAGATGGATATTGGTTTCAAGGACTTTTTTCAGGGTTGCTTTTTTGTCTAAAATTTGGCCAAATCCGCGGTGACGGTCGGTCATTTCATAGGTGAAGCGGGTCAATACGCGCTTTTTGCCTTTATCTTTTAGATTTGGCAACTCGAATTGTTCGGTTAGGATCCGCCCGAGGTCATAGGCGTTGGATTCCATCTCATGGGGTCCGGCGGAGCCTTGCCCCGGACCGGCACCGGAGCCTCCATCTTGCGGGCGAACCGGTTGTTCACCAATGACTTCACCTTCCTCACCGGTACCGGAGCCGCCAAAGGTCTCATCATCTTCCGGTGGACGGATGGAATCATGAATAAATTTTTCTTCCACTGTGGTGGGGACAATAACAATTTTCTCTTTACCCCCTTTGCCGGGTTTGATCAGGCGTCCGACCCGAATTTTACGCGGGAAGCCATCTTTTTCGCGTTGTTTGTCCCGTTCCAGTAATTCATCAATTGAGCTTAGATACACATGATAATTTCCATGGGGGGTTGTCATTTGTTGCAAAAAGGTGAGGTCATTATAGTCATAAATCCCAAGGGTACGTTGCGTTGCCAACGCGGGCAAATCCGGTTCGATAACCTCATGGGTTAGACTCCCCTGTAATTCGGTTAGGATGTGCTTCTCTTGTTCGGGGGTCAGCCGCTCTTCCATTTTGAGGTGTTGGTAATATTCGTGGGCTGAACTCATGGATGTTTCCCCTTAATTGGTGTTGTGGGGGGCAGGGGTTGCCGTGTCAGATTGGGTTTACTTTTCATCTTCTTGGGTGCAAAAATATTCAATGGTTTTTTGAGCGCAGGTACGGCAGTAACCCAGTTTATCAAGCATGGTTTCGATCATCCGGTCATATAATTTTTGGTTTTCTTCATTGGTTCGATTTGCCAACGCGCCGATCAGGCTCCCCGCGCCGGCAATATCGGACTTCAAGCGGACGTCGGTTACGGCTTTGACCAGTTCTAGGTTGTCCATAAAGTCATAATTGGGATCCACCGATAGTTTTTGTCCGTAAATTTTGCGGATAGAGGTGCGGAAGGTCTCCCGCCGTTCTTGAGTTTTTAGCCCTAATCGCTCTTCTACGCTTTGGATGTATCGTTCATCAATTTTGAGCGCTCGTAATTCCCCGGTTTGGGGGTCTTTGTATTTCCACATTTTGTCGGCGCCCAAATTATCCGCATCAATTCCGATGATCATGTTGACATAGCTCATTACATCTTTGCGGATGGCGTGGGGTTCATCCATATAGGCGTTGAACATCTCGGTCATGATTCGTTCGCGGTATAATCCTTTAGCGATCTTCAAATCTTCCAAATACTTAATGCGGTCATTGGCTTCGGAGACATAATCCAAAATGATGCGTTCAATCGCTTTGAAAATGTCGTAGGCAAACATGCACTGACCTTCATTGGTTTCGGAACTTTCGACTAATAACTGGATGGCACGACCCAAATTCCGTTGTCCCAGCCCTTTTTGCCCGAAACGTTTGGTAATATCAGGATTTTGATTTAGGGTATCGATCACTTCCGCCAACGTTTTGATGCTTTTTTCACCGGCAACTTCACCGGCGGCGAGTTTAAGCGTTTCCACCGGAGTTAATTTTTCGGTATGGGGAAGGCGGGTGAGGACTACGGCGACCGAGGCGGCATAGTTGAGGTTCGGGTCTTGGTGAAGCAAATCGCGATTGAAGGTTGTCCGGGTTTCGCTTCCGATGGCGTAATCCGTTAAATCTTTTTGCAACTTGTAGTTGGTATTGTGGGACACATAGCAAATCCGGCAGCGATCCACAATGGGGGCTTCTTCTTTTTCCGCTAAAAAGCGATTAAATTCCGAGTTGTTACTGGTGGCGATAATCAACGTATCAATGGGCCACTTGAAGCCATCTAACTCAATGGTGCGGTTTTGAATAACCCCTAAATAGACTTGCACCAAATCCTTTTTGTTTTTGTAGATTTCATCGCTGAAGTGGATTCCACCTCCCGCGACCCGTGCCAGAGCACCGCGCCGCAAATCAAACCGGTAGGGGTTATTGGTATCCGTGATGTGAAGCAAGCGTTGGATGGATTCCTCTCCCAGCAAGTCCACGGCGGAAGAGGTAATTTTATCTTTCGCAGAGTATTTACCGGTGACCGTTCCCAGACTTTCGGTGAGGGGCACCGGCACAACCTCTACAAATTCCAACATCTTGTCAATTTCATCGCCGGTATATTCCCGGATATCATTCCAGATATAATCGCTACAGGCGCCCAACGGGCGGTAATTTTGGTACATCTGTTCCAACTGGGCATCGGAAAATCCAATGGTTTTACTGAGATAGGTGAGGTTATCGTCCCGGAACGGGAACAGATTCATTGCCAGAATCATCGGGTCTTCATATGTTTGGGACTCAATGGTTTTGATACGCCCGTAATTACCCAGTTTATCCATGTTGACAAAGCGAAAGGTGTACTTGCGGTTTTTCTCATCGTATAGAAAGCGGCGGTACGCCGAGCAAAGAAATTCCACAAAAAAGGTCTTGCCGTTCCCCGGTTCTCCGACGAACACAAACGCCATTTCCGAAGAAGACCCTCCTTCGGCGGCATCTTTTACATAAGAGACAAAACTATTAATTTCCTCATACATGCCGATGATGTGCTTTTTGCCTTGCCGGAAAAGACCGAAATCGTAGGTTGTTTTGCCATTGACGACCACTTTTTCCACGCCAGATTCCAGAATCATACGGGAAATGGCTTGAAAGGCATTTTCAAACGCTCGTTCCCCTTTTTTGACTTGATCTAAGTGATAATGCAGTGTTTTAAAGGAATTATTTGCCATGGTAATTTCCCCTTTCGGTTGGGGTGGAAGATTCACGAGGTGATCGTAAAATATAATGACGCAAATTTGAGGCTGAATTGCAGAAAAATAGTATTAACCCGATCTTTTATGCTGTTTTTTGCCGTACCGGCGGTGGGTTTTAGCTAAATGGCGCGCTCTAAAATATAATCAATCTAGGTTTACTTTCAAAGAGGTATTGATCGATTGTTGTGATTTCATCACAATATTTTCATAATTTTCACCGGAGACGCCGTCTCCAAACTGGGTTTATCCTAGACCTTGACTTTTCCGTTATATTGCGCTATATGTTGAATAATATTGGGTCTTACAGAACATTTTTAAGTGAGGAACAGGACTTGTGGGAATGGTACTTACCTTTGGTTTTTGGTTTATTGTAGGGCTGTATGCCGCCGCATGTGGATTTTATTGGCGAGGGTTTCTGTACAAACAGGAAAAGGGTTTACAACTCGCGCAACGTTGGTTTTGGGGAGCGATTCTGGTTCATTTGCTCACGCTGATCCTGCTTAGTTATGACTTAAAACGGTTACCGGTCGCCACGCTGAGTGAGGCATTTACCACCTTTGTCTGGTTGACCGGCACCATTTATTATGTGCTGGAACGCCGTCTGAAAGACCATTCCATTGGTGCGTTTATTTTGCCACTGTTGTTAATTATGCTCTTGATCTCCAATATCACCTTTGACCGCAACGAACCCATCGCTGAGGTGTTGAAAGATGTCCGGTTTGAAGTTCACGTTCTGACGTTACTGTTGGCGTATGGGGCATTTGCGCTCTCTTTTATTGCCAGTTTACTGCACACGTTGCTCTCCCGGGAACTGCAGAAGCATGACTTGGGAATGTTCTATAGTCGCTTGCCTTCACTTCCATTCTTTGACCGGATCAGCAATTCCGCTGTGGACATTGGGCTGATCTTTCTCACTATCGGTTTGATATTAGGTGTGTACAATGCCGCATTAGTTTGGCAGGATAAGCTCTTTACGGACCCCAAAATTTACTCCGCATTTTTAAGCTGGATCATCTACGGGATTCACTTTGCCGGGCGGCGATTTGGGAATTGGTACGGTCAACGTGCCGCTACAATTTCACTGATCGGCTTTGGTTGGCTTATTTTTTCGTTCGTCATTATTTCCATGTATTTCTCCAATCTTCATCATTTTGTATAAGCGATTAATGCTCCGATGCCGCTAGCAGCCTATCATTTTCAATTTAATGACCCCCAGCCGGTGACCTCGCCGTTACCCCAAACGATGATGAAAGACCTGAATGCCCAACTTGAGGTCGCCGAATGGCTCTGTTTGCGTTATGCCGGTAATTGTGAGATGTTCCTGATCGAGGCTGAACCTTTGGGAACGGAAACGGTATGGAGTCTCCTCCAAGAAACCGGCATTGTGCCCAAAGGCAAACCGGAAGAGGCTCAATACCGGTTTCATCGGGAAGCTATCCACTACTTTTACGCCATAACAACCGGTATCATCGGGCAAACCCGGGGCAAACGCCTGCTGGAAATTCTGCACGAAGCCTATGCCCAAGCTGTGGAAATGACCTATGCGGGACCGATTCTTCACCGGCTTTTTCATCGGGGGGTGTGGCTTCATGAAAAAGTCAGGCTGGAAACGCGCTTTTTCCGCTTTGCGGTTGATGAAGAGAGCGTCCTGCGGGAGCTTGCCGGAAAGGTGTTGGGGCACTTAACCCAAGCGGTGACCTACATCATGGGTTACCAACCGGAGGTAGTTTATCAACTGGAAGAATTACGGCAAGGTGGCTGCCGAAAATTTGTTTTTGTGGGGGATGAGCCGGTGGATGACGTGGTGATCCGGGTTTCAGGGGAAGTCCGGTCTCCTCAAGCTCTGCGGGTATTACCCGTAGAGACGGATATTTTGTTGATTTGTGAGGGTGCACCGCCCATGTTCAAGCAACCCCAAGTGATTCAGGAACGGATGAACCGGCGGCACAACGCACCCCTCTTCATTTTAGACCAAACCGGCGGCTATTTTGAGCCAAAAACCCTCAAAAAACTGTATAATGTCTATCATTATCAACCACAAGATTTAACGCCTATTATCCGGTATAACCGGCAGGAGCAACGCGCTGAAGCCGCGCGAATCGAACCGTGGATTCGGGAAGAAGTCAGTGCGTTCTACGACTGGTACCGGACTGAAGAACGATTCCAATTTGCTGGTATGATCGGCGCAAACCCGCAGATGCGCCGCATATTTGAACTCATTTCCCGCATTTCCCAGACCGATATTACCGTACTCATCGATGGTGAGAGCGGTACGGGTAAGGAACTGGTTGCCCGTGCCATCCATGACCTCAGTGCCCGGCGGGATAAACCGTTCATTGCAGTCAATTGTGGTGCCATTCCGGAAAATCTGCTGGAAAGTGAACTTTTCGGACACATGAAAGGCGCGTTTACCGGGGCGACTGCCAGCAAGCAAGGCTTGTTTGAAAGTGCCGATCAAGGCACCATCTTTTTGGATGAAATCGGCGAATTACCGGCATCATTACAAGTGAAACTATTGCGGTTTTTGCAAGAAGGCGAACTGAAACGAGTCGGCAGTAATGCGACCTTGCAATTGGATGTGCGCGTGCTTGCCGCAACAAATAAACACCTAGAAAAACTCGTTGAAAATGGGGAATTTAGGAGCGATTTATATTATCGCTTAAATGTCATCCAACTCACCTTACCGCCTTTGCGGGAACGGCAAGAAGACATCCCCTTGCTGGCACAACACTTTCTCCGTAAATATGCCCGCAAATTAAATAAAGATGTGGCGGAACTTTCGCCAGAAGCAATGGAAGCACTGCTTCACTATCGCTGGCAGGGCAATGTTCGTGAATTGGAAAATGTGATGGAACGGGCGGTCGCCCTGACCGTGGGGAAGTCCATTTCGGTGTACGATCTGCCGCCGGCGTTGCAAAACGTCAATCATCAAACTAGCTCTCCGATGGAAACTGACGCCAAAGCACGTTTGACCTTGAAAGAAGTGGAAAAAAAGTATATTTTGGAAACTTTGGATTTATTCGATTGGAATTACGACGAAGTCTGTCGCCAACTTGGGATTGGGCGCACGACGCTCTGGCGTAAATTACGGGAGTACGGCGTCAGTGAATCCAGTACAAAGACATGACCATCGCAATGGTAACGCTAAGTTCCCCTCTGACCACCCCCAACGTATCTCTTCCGAGCGTCCCCCTGTCTTCAGCGGGGTCAATCCAGACCAATGAACTGTTGGTGGTAACTGGTACGCTTGGCGAATGTTACCAATCACGCCGACAATTCGCCGAATTTTTAGCCAAAAACCGGATGGTGAGGTATCCCCTCGCTGGTCTTCAACACGACCATTGGCAGAACTCATCTTTTTACGAGGAGGTTAGATTGTGAATGAAAATACATTTAAACTGTTGATTGGTATTTTTTTACTCTTTTTTGTGATGAATATCGTTTGCAATAACCAAAAGAAACAAACACCTACCTATGGTGACATTAATGTGACAACAATGGTTACGGCGGCAGATGGGCTAGACTTGAAAGCCGTCGGGGAACTGGTCAAGGAGGTCCCGGATGCCGAAAGTTTTGAACGTAAACTCAATGAACCCGGGGGTATTAATAACCTTGACCTGAATGAAGACGGTACGGTGGATTACATCAAAGTGACGGAATATGGTGATTCTCGCATCAAAGGTTTCTCGCTAACAACTGAACCGGCACCGGGGGAAATTCAAGAGATTGCTAGTATCGAGATTGAAAAACAGGGGGATACGGCGGAAGTGGCGGTACGCGGCAATGAGCACATCTACGGGCATAATCATTATTATCACTATAATACCTCCATTGTGGACTTCTTGCTCCTTGGCTACCTGTTTAACTCTTTCCATACACCGTATGTCTCGCCGTATTATTATGGCTATTACCCCTCGTATTATCGCCCGTACCGTCCGGTAACTGTGGAGACGTACCGTACCCGGACTCAGCCCTACACCAGCCGTTCCACCGCGCGGCAAGTGAGCCGCAATCCTTTGCCTTCTAAAGCATCTGGGGCGTCCTCCGTCACCTCCCCGAATC
This sequence comes from Gemmatimonadota bacterium, assembly GCA_003697105.1. GTDB lineage: Bacteria > 4572-55 > 4572-55 > J002 > J002 > J002. The sequence continues at coordinate 45,679 of RFFQ01000185.1, forward strand.
AAGGCAAAACGGCGAGCAAGGGGATTAAAGCCCCCCTTAAAAATCCGACCCAGTCCCAAAAGAGTTTTCAGGCACGAAATCCCTCTAAACAAGTGAAAAGTGGGGGATTTGGACGGAGTAAAACGAGTTCATCCAAACCCACAGTACGGCGGAGTACCTCCCGGCGTAGTGGCGGCTCTTTCGGTGGAAAATAGGAGGAAACACAATGAATATTATTCAAAATTTGCTACCGGATTTAATCGATTTGACCCCAGCCCTCGATTTGTATCACCCGGAATCCGTGCTCTATCTGGTCGTTGTTCTGGTGATGTTTTATCTGGGTAAAAAAGTGTTTGACCTGACGGTTCCTTTCAACTTGAATGAGCAACTGACCCAAGAAGACAACAAAGCGATTGCTACCGCTTTTGTGGGCTATATGTTTGGCTTGGGGATCATCTTTTGGGGTGTGCTGACCTCTGAAGCCGCCCGTGATGTGTACTGGGATTTGCTGGATACTGCCATTTGGGGAGGGATTGGTATCCTCTTATTGAACATTGCCCGGGTGATTAATGAACAGATCATCCTCTATCAATTTGATGATGTGAAAGAGTTAGTTGAAGACCGGAATGTCGGCACCGGGGCGGTCGCATGTGGCGCATACATCGGCGCAGGATTGCTGGTTCAAGGAACTATCTACGGGGAAAGTATGGGCTACTTGCAGGACATCATCAGTGTGCTGATCTTTTTTGTCCTTGGCGAGATTTTCTTTGTCCTGTATTCGGTATTATATCACCGGGTGGTGCGCTTTCATCTGCATGACGAGATTGAGCGGGATAATGTTGCCGCCGGTGTGGCTTTTGGGATGAGTTTTGTGGCAATGGGTATTTTGCTTTCCGGTTATATGAAATTTTCCTATTCGCTGGTGGGGTTTGCTCTCTGGTTTGTCTTGGGTACGTTTTTGCTGTTGATCTTCCGGTATCTCATTGATAAACTGATCCTGCCCGGTTCGTTGTTAGATGAAGAGATTCGCCAAGACCAAAATTGGGGGGCGGCACTTCTCGAAGGGGGAACGGCAATTGCCATCGCCCTGCTGATGAATGCCGCTTTTTTTAGTTGATTTGCCAATTAAGAGGGGATTTCAGCCATGTCACGTAAACAATTTACCTTGACCGAAGAACAGCGAAAATCCTTTGCGGGAGTCTATCTGCTGGATGTTATCATCAATGTGCCGGCGTATTTTTCCGTGCTATTGGAAGGCAATGATAAAGATTTGGAACCCGTGTTGGACTGGCTGATGGTCAAAGAATATGTCCAGATTAAAGATAATGAAAAATACGTCCCCACCGCCAAAGGTAGAGCCGTCCTCCAAAACTTCAAAGAGCGTTACTTGGAATTTTTGAAGGTGTTTGATATTTATTGTGCGGTCGATCTGGAAGCTGGGGAATTTGCTTTTAGTTATTATTTCGATTTTGACAACATGGACGAATGGCGCGCCTTCCTCCAAGATGAACGCTGGGAAGACCTCCGAATTGCCGTTGCCGATTACAAAGGCATTGACCCCGTGGAAATTGTGTTTATGAGTTTTATCCATGAAAACCGATTTGGACGGGATGAAACCGGGTGGCAGTTTGACTTGCTTTTGGGCACCGTTTGGGATGAAATTTTAGAGATTTGCAACACGGCGCTCCTCAAAGATGACCTTGCCTACGAGGATGAGCACGGGTATGTCAGCGGGGAAGATGTTATTGAAGACATCATCACGCAAGGCACGGAATTAATGATCGAACTCTACCAAAAAGATGAGCAGTTTAATGTCCCGGATGAAACACCGGTTTATGAGGCGGTGGGGGATAATGGCCATGGGGATGAATTGGTGGTGGAAAAGGTCGTGATGATACCCTATCCGGTAGATTATTACTATCCCTACCGGGACCCCCGGTATTTACGCCCAATATGGCGACGGCGCTGGTTGATCTAGAAAAATGAACATTTTTGTTCGGATTATCAAAAAAATATTGCCCAAAGGGGGGTTCTATCGCCCGAAACTACTGACGGTGTTGCTGGTTTCGGTGGGGTTAAATGTTGCCTTTGGCATCGCCTTCTATTTTGCCGAGCGGCATCTTCAGGAAGGGTTGACCCTGACCGATGCTATCTGGTGGGCAATGGTCACGATGACCACGGTTGGATACGGCGATATTTATGCCCAAACCGCCGTCGGGCGATTTTTAATTTCGTATCCCTGTATGGTGATCGGAATCGGTATTATCGGCTATCTGGTCGGAATTGTGGCGGAGTCGGTTTTGGAATCGATCTCGCGCCAAAAAAAGGGGTTGAAAGCAATTACCATGAAAGACCATATCATCATTTGTAACTGCCCGCAGGTTGAAAAAGTGGTGCGGTTGGTGGACGAATTATCTTATGACCCAACCGGAAAAGACCGGCAATTTGTCTTGATTACCGAACGATTTGAGGAACTTCCGGAAGCGTTACATCATGCGAACATCAAATTTGTCAAAGGCGACCCCACCAAAGAGGATGTTTTACAGCGGGCGAATATTTTGAAATGTGCCGGCGTGTTTGTTCTGGCAGAGAACCCGTCAGATGTGGCTTCAGACCACAAAACGTTTGCTATCGGTACCATCATCGAAATGATTGAAAAAGAGCACCAAGTCCCCATCAAAACCGTCGTGGAACTGGTCACAAAAGAAAACCTGAAAATGATGCAGCGCACCCACGTGGATGGGATCGTCTCGGTGGACGGCATTATCAATTGCCTGATGGTGCAGGAGTTCCTCGACCCCGGGATTCATGATGTGGTGCATGAACTCATCAGTAACAAAACCGGTAGTGAATTTTATACCTTAACGACCCGGTTGACGGGGTTCACGGTGGGTGATATTCAAAAAGCCACCTGTGATGCGCCGCAGAACGTGCAGTTGATCGGCGTGATTCGCCACGGGGAACATCTGCTAAACCCTGAAAAACAGTTTAAAATTGAAGATGGCGACCGGTTGGTCATCCTTGCCCCCCAGCGTACTGATTTTGAACGGATTGAGCAAAAGATGTTAGGGTACTAGCGCGTTAGGAGGGGGGGGGGGCGCTTACGCCCGGATTCGCCGCCGGGAGGTGATCCCCTGTTTTTTGAGCCCGACGTTTTGCAAGACACGCTCGCAAATCGCCCGGTATGTCTCTTCTACCCCCACGCCTTGTTGGGCAGAGGATTCAAATACGTTTTTGAGAGCAAGCGCCGGATTTAGGGCATTTCGCAGGGTGAATTTGGGGATGTTATGCGGTAGGTCGATTTTATTGACCTGTAAAATTAGAGGGGCTTCCAATTGAAGCTCATCCATTGCCTGTTGCAATTCTTGGAAACTTTCAATATTGTCATTTAAACGATCCGCTTGGGAGTCCGCTACAAAGACGATGCCATCCACTCCACGCAACATCTGGCGCCGGGTGGCGGCAAATGCCATCTGCCCGGGTACACTGTACGTTTGGAATTTGACCTGAAAGCTTCCGACAGTCTCCTCCAGCGGTAAAAAATCAAAAAAGCGGGTGCGACCGCTGTACTGGCTTTGTTCCGTGTCCATATTAATCGCCAAGGCGATCAATTTTCCGGTTGGGTTGTACATTGATTGCGGTACTTTTTCAGCTAATTGTTTTAGGTTGGTGGTCTTACCACTCAGACCCGGACCATAATAAACGATTTTGCAAATGACCTCTTTCTTCTGGTAGTTGATCATCGACATTCGTATTTCCCCCCCAACTGAGTTCCTTAAATACCACCTCACACGTTTTACATCCGATGAATGAACATAATGCGCAAGTGGTGATTGATCAAGATAAAACGACACGCCTTTCGATTTGTATGACGGTCATCGGAGAATTAACCCATGACCAGCGGGTTTTCCGCGAGGCACACTGTTTACAGCAGGCGGGGCATCAGGTGCATATCATCGGTGGTACGAGCAATCCGAACAAAATTCCAGAAGATTGGGGCGACATCACCATTGAATATCTCCAATTACGGGCGGCGCGGGGTAAAAAAATGTACGCAGAGCATGCGCTCAAGCTGTTGCACCGGCTGGCGACCCTCGATATGGATGTGATTCATTGTCACGATCTGGATACACTGCTTGCCGGGGCCATCATGGCCAAATTACGGGGTAAAAAGTTGATTTATGATAGTCATGAACTTTTCCCGGAACAAGGTTCGCTGGCAAATCGCCCGCGCGAGCGCAAAATATGGGGGATGTTGGAACGGCTTCTGATTCACCTGCCGGATTGGATTATTACGGTCAATGACTCGTTGGCAGAAATCATGGCAGAGCGATACCATGTTGAACCACCGACCCCCATTCGCAATATCCCGGACGGACAGGTTAGGGAACGAACCAACCGGTTGCGGCAAAAAACCGGTCTCTCTCCGGCGCACAAAATCGTCCTTTACCAAGGACAAATGATGCCCGGACGCGGGTTGTTCACCCTGATTGAGAGCATCCTGAAGTTGCCAGATGAGTATGTGTTGGTCTTGTTGGGTAAAGGGGGGTTAATGCCGGAACTCCGCCGGCGTGCCGCCTTGCATCCCCCAAAAATTCGGGTTCTGGATGCGGTGCCTTTTGCCGAATTGCTCTCGTACACCGCATCTGCCGACATCGGTATATGCTTGATCGAAAACATCAGCACCAGCTATTATTACGCGTTGCCCAACAAATTTTTTGAATACATGATGGCAGGTCTTCCGGTGATTGCGAGTAATTTCCCGGAATTTGAACGCATCTTTAAAATATTCCCGTTTGGCGTTACGGTTGACCCGAGTGACGCCGACGCCGTGGCTCAGGCAATCCGTGCCATTGGAGAGAATCCGGCGTGGCAACAGGAACTTCAAACCATCGCTCGATCCGCGACAACAGTTTATAATTGGCAGATGGAGCAGAAAAAATTATTGGATATTTATAATCGTCTGTATTATACTTCTCAGAAATAACCCTTATTTTACCATTTACTCAGGTTTTGATCATGAGCTTAAGCCGCAAGCAACATTTGTTGCGAGAATATAAAGCCGTCTCTGAATTTGTGGATTTCCTGATTCGTGAAAACCATACGATAGAGGATTTTGAGCAACATATCCTAGAATTTTTAACCGAGGCGGAAACAAATCAGTTCGAGGTGGTTCCCTCCTTAATAGAAAAAATGAAGCGAGATTATACCAAACCGTATGTTCTCAGCACGATTGTGGAGATTTTGAAGCAATATGGCGATGAGACGGTACTGGATGAAGTGTTTGAAACCTTTATCGACCCCGATGTACCGGATGATATCCGTGCCCCTTTGTTGGAGTTGATGAATTTTTACGGGATCGATACCACCAACCCAGAACTGGGTCTGCATTTTCAGGATATTGATGCGGTACATCGCAAGGCACTGGAGAGTGTGTTGGAACAACTGGATCAGCATGAAGAGTTGGCAATTGAATTCCTCAATGAGGTGCATGAAATGCCGCGCGAGATGAAACAAGACCTGATCAAAGAAGTAACCGCGCAAGGAGAAGAGCGCGCCCTGCCTCTGTTGGCGGTCTTTGCGGAGTATCCCGATGCGGAAGTTGCCAATATTGCGATCCACGCGCTAGGCACGTTGCGTTCCCCCCGTGCCCTCTGGGTGTTACAGCACTTGACCAACCACCAACGCGGGTTGAAGAACAGTATCGAACGCTCCCTTCGTAAATTGCAGTTTGCCGGCATTCCCGCTCCCACCACAGATAGTGCCCCGTTGCCGTTCCATGAATGCCTGCTTTCCAATGTGGATGGACGGGGCAGCCGGATGCTGTTTCTTTCGCGTCAGGTGGACGATGATCATTACGAACTGGTCAACTTCATGCTGAATGAGTTCTGTGGTATCAAGGATTGCATGGGTGAATTCGGAATTAGCTTCGCCTTTTACACCGATATCCGGCAACAAATGAGTAATGAATTGCATCTGGTAAAAATCGACTCCTCATACGCGATTGACTTGATTCGAGATGCGCTCTGGTGGGCCATGCGGAATAAGGAAATGATTTCACCGGCATTCATCTTGAAACGAGCCATCTTTGGCAATGTGGACTTGACCCCCGCACCATATGAACCGGATTTATACCGCTATCGCTTGGCGGAAGTACAAGACCGGGCAGAGGCGTTACTGGATGCAACGGAAAATTTGATCGATGTTGATCTCCTCGCCGATTGGTGGCTGGATATCCCCGAAGCATATCAATTTGTGAAGAAAAAACAACGCCAATTACAACGCCGGGGAATGACAACGCCAATTGTTATGGAATTCATCCAAAAGGTGATCGAACCCCTCCGGGAACACTTCATCCGGCGAACCGCCCTGACCATTGAATATATGGCACTGGATGACGAAACCCGATACCGTGAGAGTATCGAGTTGCTGTTAACCGTGTGGTTGGCACTCGCTGAATGGGAGATGAACTGTACCGATATCCCGTTTTTCGTGGAATTGGCAGAACAAAGCATTTTTTATGTCCTTGATAATATTGAACTGGGCATTGATTCGCCAGAATCCTTCGTCCCGGAATATCAGTAATGGTCGGGTCTCCTCTCACAATCTTAGTTGATGAAAATCCGGCGCATTTGCGTTTAGACCGGTTTTTGCATGACCGGTTGGCGCCAGACCTCTCCCGTTCGCGAATTCAAAAGTTGATCAAATGCGGGGATGTGACACTCAACCGGCAACCCACCCAACCCAGCGCCATCCCCCAAACCGGGGATGAAATCCGGCTACGGATCCCTGAACCGGTACAACTGGATGTAACTCCCCAATCCATCCCGCTGGAGATTTTGTATGAAGATGCGCATTTGCTGGTGGTCAACAAACCGCCCGGAATGGTAGTACATCCGGCGGCGGGCAACCCGGATGGTACGTTAGTGAATGCCTTGCTGGCACATTGCGATGACCTCTCAGGGATTAATGGAATCATGCGCCCGGGGATCGTCCACCGGCTAGATAAAAATACATCGGGACTGTTGATCGTTGCCAAACAGGATCAAGCGCACCGGTTTTTAGCGGCACAACTCAAACAGCGCACCCTTTCACGCACGTATGTGGCGTTGGTGTGGGGTCACATGCCCGCGGATTCCGGCACCATCCATGCCCCCATTGCCCGGAGTCCCGTCCATCGAAAAAAAATGGCGGTGGTGGAGGGCGGGCGGGAAGCGATAACCCACTGGCGCGTGGAACAACGTTTCCCCTTTTGTGACCGGGTACAAATTAAGTTGGAAACCGGACGAACCCACCAAATCCGCGTGCATCTGCGTCATGTGGGGCATCCGGTTTTTGGTGACCCCGAATATGGAGGACGGGAAAAACGGTTAGGGAGTATTGCCCCTCAATTCAAATCAACTGCTAAGCAAATGTTACGCATCCTGGACCGGCAAGCACTTCATGCTACCGAAATCGAGTTTGTGCACCCGCACACCCAAGAAAAAATGCAGTTTACCTCCGGTTTACCGGACGATTTTAATCAGATTATGGCAATTTTAGCTAATTA
>RFFQ01000186.1 GCA_003697105.1 Gemmatimonadota bacterium
CTTGAAAGCCCTAAAATTGCGACATATCCTCCGGCTTGCTGACCTATCCCAGATCCCCATATGACAAAAAAACCACCTATTGCAACGATAGTCCACCCAAATACAATAATAAACTTCCCAAACCCGAGAAGAGCTTGGTAACTATAATCGCTCTTTGGGGTTATAGGGTTCGATTTATATTTAAGTTGCTATGGGCGGATTACCAAGAGAAATACTACTGCAAATATAACAAAAAATGGCATTAATTGCAGGATCATCCCTATAAAATTTGGCGTCCCACCGTTGTAATCTGGCGGCGGTGCGAATAGCATCAATTCTAAAATCTGCATAATAACCTCCTGTAATTTCGCGCATGAAGTGCGTTCTTCCAAGAAACTAGGGTTATATAAGCCCTAAAACATTTTATTACCAATAAGATACAGCGTTTTCATTTTTGTGACGAGGTGTCCTTTTTGACCGCTGGATAGACCTCACCGGGGCGATTTTCCTTCATTTTTGAAAAACCACAGATGTTGAACAAGCCCGATCGCTTCGTACAAACAAATCTTCCAAGCGGGGTCTGTGCCACCAATCTATAAACCTACCATCGCTCGGAACCAAGCTAACTATCGGGGTCTATGCCACCAAGATGCTGACGGTCTGGACGGCTTAACCACAACTCTATCTTCAAAAAGAACGATGAACGGTGAAAGAGGATTTCGGATTCCAACACAAAACGATGGGACAGCTAACGGATGATACCGGTGCTGCCCGTGCCTTCGGGGCTGAATCAGACCATACATGACATGAAAGTAAAGGAAAGCCGGAAGGATTGAATCGCGGACAGCGCGCTTCTCAAAAAAAAACAGAGATTTGCCCTCAGGGGATCGTCTGCCCTGAAAACAGGGGAAAAAGGGACAAAAAGGCTCTTTTTTCAGTAAAAACCGGGATGGTTCATAAACCGCTAGAAATTAGTAGACACTTTTTTGTACCTTGAAAAAAGAATAGGCCGCTGTTCAAGCAGAAGCGGGGACGGCAAACAGGGCGTCAAATGCGCCGGCCAGAGAATGGGCCTCTTTGACCCCGGCTAACTGCAACGGGCTGGAACCGGCCCGCTTGCCTCGGGAAAAGACGTGATGGTTCCAGAACAACTGCAGCAGGGGGAGCAGCCAATCCGGCGTGCCGCGATGAATGGACAGGTAAGGACGCAGCCAACTATGCAATGATTCGGCCAGAGATGAACTGCGGTGGAAAAGAGCAAGAGCATCCCAGATGGCGGTTGCCGTTCTCTGCCACTGCGGGGGGATGGTTTCCAGTGACCGGATACCGTTTTGCCAGGCGGCCAGAATCCAGGCTAGCAAATCGGGGGGAAGATTTTGGCACCAGGGTGTCAGGGTTTCATGAAGCCAGCGCAGGGGGGCGAGCAGTTCATCGAGGTGATTCTGCAGGTACCGGACAAAATCAGCGATGCGTTCGCCGGGCAAGGTTTGGAGTAACTCAATGGCGACTTCCGAAGTTTGCCGTGCCTGATGCGGGTCTTGCAGGCGGTGAAATTTGGTAATCGGCTCCAGCGCCTGACGGACTTCGGCCAGCAACCAGGAGAAGTGCTCGTAGGTGGCAATCGCCTGGGTCTCCTGCTCAATGGCTTCTTCTGCAGTCAAATCGACTTTCAGGGGACGGCCTCGCCGCCTGGTGGGTTGGCTGGCTTCTCGCTCGGCTCGAATAGCCTTTTCGGCCATGCCGATGGCTTTGTAGCCCGCCTTTTCCAGCCGACTTTCCAGTTTCTTGCCATCCCGCAGCAGGTGAAACAAGTCCGGGCGCAGGGGGACGGCCAGATCCGCTTCTTGCAGCCCCGCACGAATGCCGCGGGCGCCATCAGCCGCCACGTCTTGAAAGACCACGCCCCGGGCATCCAAATCCAGAAACGTCAATCCCCAATGGGTGGCATCTCGGCTCTCAGCAGCGGCCAGGTTGAGCGCCAGAAATGAGCGGCCATCCACCACCGTCAAGCAAGGCTGACGTCCGGCGAAGATTTCGTCCGCTTCGCCCAACACCGGCAGCGGCACGCGCACCCCCTCATTGTGTGCTTTCGCCGCTTCACCGGCTGCCTGCAGGGTTTGGCTGATATAGCCGACCGACCGGTGGACACCGAACAGCAATTCCAGGCCAATCTGAATATTGCGCACCGACCCGGTCAGCACAGGCATCACCGCAATCGCTTTGCGCACTGTATCCCGGTCAACCCGCAGAAATTTCTCTTCCGCTGGCCGTCCAACCGCTTTCGGCTTCAAGGCTTCTTCCAGCGCTGCTTGCACTCGATCCTTGAAACGGTACAGCAGGGCGCGGGAGATGCCATATTTATCTGCTAATTCACTCGCCCGGCCCCAGCCTCGTACTTCGGCTGGCAATAACATCTCTATCCCAATCGCAATCCGGGTTGACAAATCCAGGTCTTTTCTACGATACTCTGACATGGGGAGCCTCCTTTTGGTTCGACACGTTTTCTCAACCCCTATTTTGCCAGATAAGGGGGCTCCCTGCAACCTATTCTTTTGGTAACGTTCTGTTGACGAGGCATTCTATATGGCCGCTGCCCGTTCTGTTTGGACACCAATGTGTCTACTTATTTGTGAACCATCCCTAAAAACCGGCTCTTTTTCATAAAAAAATGAAGAAACAGATCAAAGAACTCTTATTTTTTTATTGACAAGCGGGAAGTGTATATACATCATTCGCAAGAATAAAACAAGGTACAATTTGACAGAACACGTGTTGTTGCTCACCGTGAAATCGCTATCCGGTGCTTCCGATTCACCGGTTGAGCAACTTCGATGTCGCTTGTTTTTAACTAGCGAAAATTTGAAAAGTTGTTTATCTTGAACTCGCTAGATTAATAAAGAGGCAGATTATGGAAGCGAAAATCAAGCGATTGGAGCACCAGCTACAAGATGCTGTTCCCGCGGATCAGGTGAATATTTTGCGCCAATTGGTAGAGGCGTACCGCGAGCGAGAATCCAACTTAACCGCCACCTATCAAGCCCAAATTGACCATCTAAAAAATGTTGAGCTGGCGGCGGTCAAAGCGTTTGCCCAGTTTAATGAAAAACAACTGCGTGACCTTATCGAACACACGATTGATGGTATTATTATCCTCGACGAGCAAACCCGTATTATTTTTATCAATCCGGCGGGTGAACGCTTACTCAATCGTGCCGCAAAAACATTGCTCAACCGGCCGTTTGAGTTTCCACTCGTGATTGGGGATCAAATGATGGAAATTACCATTGACCGTGGAGATGATGCCCCGACATTCGCCGAACTACGGATGGCAACGATTACTTGGCAAGGCAAACCCGCCTTTCTTGCCTCGTTGCGGGATATTACCGACCGGAAACGGGTTGAGGCAGAACTGCGGGAAAAAAACCGTATCATCACCGAACAAAAGGAAGAGATCGAAATTCAAAACCGCTATCTTACTCGGGCTTTGCAAGAACTGGAGGATATTCAGGTCGAACTGGTGCGGAAAAACAGCCTCATTTTTGACCAAAAAGAGGTACTCGCCCACCAAAATGAGCAACTTCGGCAGACCCTTTCGGAATTGGAACGGACACGCCAGCAATTGGTCGATTCTGAGAAAATTGCCTCGCTAAGTGTGTTGGTGGCGGGTGTTGCCCATGAGGTCAATACACCCGTGGGGATTGGTGTTACCGCCGCCTCCACCTTGGTGGAATTGACCCGCTCCTTTGTCGAACGCTATAATGCGGATCAGATTAATAGCTCGGACTTGGAATCCTATGTGCAGGAGGTCTATCGTGCTGGACAGCTTATTCTGACCAATCTCCAGCGTGCCGCGGCGCTGGTGCAAAACTTCAAACAGATTTCAGTGGATCATGTTACCGAAGAACGTCGCCATTTCGCCTTAAAACCGTATTTGGAAACGGTTATCGCCAGCCTGAAACCTAAATTTAAGCATAAAGCGATCACTATTGAAATTGATTGTCCGCCGGAGATTGAACTGGAAAGTTATCCCGGCATTTTCGCCCAGATTTTGACTAATTTACTTATTAACTCGCTCATTCATGGTTTTGAAGACCGCCAGCAGGGGTATATCCGAATTGGGGCAACACAACAAGATGACCAGTTGGTACTAACCTATCAAGATGACGGGCAGGGTATCCCCCCGGACATTCGACCCAACGTGTTTGATCCCTTTTTCACCACCAATAAAACCGTCGGTACCGGTTTAGGATTGTATCTCATCCATAATTTGGTGGTGCAACAGTTGAAAGGTACCATTTCTTTGGAAAGCCCGCCGGAGGGCGGTGTACTTGTGACCCTCAATTTACCCCTCAATCCGGAGGAAGACGCCGCATGAGCCAAACGGATGAAAATTCCCTAAATGTGCCTCCGCAAAACAAGCGCCTGACCAAAACACGGAAAATTACGTTAGATGATGCCTTACCCTCCTCTGAGAAGACACCGGAAAAGGAGTGTAAAACTGGCTGGAAAGTGCTGATCGTCGATGATGAAAAAGACGTACATGAAGTGACACGTTTGGCGCTCAATTCCTTTGTCTATCACGAAAAACCCATCACCTTTTTGGATGCCTATTCGGCTCAAGAAGCCAAAGGTTTGATCCGGCAACATCCCGATACCGCGATCATTTTACTGGATGTGGTGATGGAGACCCCCCATGCCGGTTTGGATTTTGTAAAATTTGTGCGGCAGGATTTGCAAAATACCGTTTCACGCATCATTCTGCGCACCGGACAGCCGGGTCAAGCTCCCGAAAAAGAGGTCATCCAGCAGTATGAAATTGATGACTATAAAACCAAAACGGAATTAACCCTTGATAAGCTCTTCACCGCCACTACCGCCAGCCTGCGCACCTATGATGCGATGCTTTCGTTGGAAACTCACCGGCAAAAGCTGGAACAAGAGGTGAAAGCCCGGACTCGTGAACTGGAGTCCCAAAACCAAAAGCTCTCCGAGACCCTCAAAGCGCTGGAAATTGCCAAAGCGGCGGCAGAAGCGGCAAATCAAGCAAAAAGTGAATTTTTGGCAAACATGAGCCACGAACTCCGTACCCCGCTGCACGGGATTTTAGGATACGCCCAAATTCTGCGCCGAGACCGCACCCTTGGCGAGCGACAACGGCACAATGTGGCGGTTATTGAGCAGAGTGGGGAGCATCTCTTGGCACTCATTAACGATATTTTGGATCATTCCAAAATCGAGGCGGATAAATTTGACTTGGAACCCTCGGAGTTTCATTTGGGAGAAATGTTAAAAAGCGTGGCGGAGATCATCCGCATTCGAGCCGAAGAAAAAGGATTGGTGTTTACCTTTCGGGATTCCCCAGAAGCACATCAAATTGTGTACACCGATGAGAAACGACTCCGGCAGATTTTGCTCAACCTGTTGAGTAATGCCGTCAAATTTACGACCACCGGTGAAGTCCGGTTGATCGTACAGCCGGAGCCAAATGGCAATCGAATGCGGTTTCAGGTGGAAGATACCGGTATCGGCATCCCGCCGGATCAGCTTAATGTGATTTTCCAGCCCTTTCAACAGGTCAAAAATCCACAATTACCCCGTCCGGATGGCACGGGGTTAGGGCTTTCCATCAGTTATCGCTTGGTGGAAAAAATGCAGAGCCAATTGGCCGTGAAAAGTACACCCGGTGTCGGCACAACCTTTTGGTTTGACCTCCCATTGGTACACGTTTCTGTTCCCATCCGCCCACCCGCCACCGATGGCGTTACCGTGACCGGCTATGAAGGTCACCGTAAAACCATTTTAATTGCCGATGATAAGGAACAAAATCGAGCCGTGTTCAAGGAGTTCTTACTCAACCTTGGGTTTGAGGTGTTGGAAGCCGCCAACGGGCGAGAAGCGATACAACGTGCCCTTGCCCATACACCCGACCTTATTTTAATTGATTATGTCATGCCGGAACTAAATGGGATCGAAGCAACCCGCCAACTGCGCCAACACGAATCCTTAAAAGAGACGGTCGTGATTATGATGTCTGCTAGTGTGTTTGATGACAACCGTGAGGAGAGTCTTCACGCCGGTTGTAATGATTTTATTAGTAAACCCGTCCGCTTTGAACATCTGCTCAATCTCATCCGAAAATATTTGCATCTCGAGTGGAAATATGACAATGTCAGTACCTCACAAGAGATAGAACTCATTTATCCACCTTATGAATATCTGAAAAAAATATACGATCTGGCAAGTATGGGAAATCCCGCCCGAATTATCTCCTTACTGGATAGTATTGAGCAGTTAGATGATGCGTACCATCCATTTACCCAATATGTTCGCCATTTAGCGCGTTCCTTCCAGATGAACCACATCTGTGAGTTGATTGCTCCTCACCTCAATTGAATGACACCTCTTTGATTTTAAACCCCTTGACTTTCCGGAATTATTGTATAAAATGAGGGATCATCTGGTGTTGTGCCGCCAGACCATATACCTCATTTTTTGGATGGACAAGATACCATTTATGACTAAATCCATCCTATTTTCAGCTTCGGGAGTATTCACCGTTACCTAGAGGATGCGCATGTCTTCCACGATATATCATGCCGTCGTGCTTATCGTTGATGACAACCCGACCAATTTGGGGGTATTGTATGATTATCTAGTTGAATTAGGGTTTGATGTCTATGTGGCTATGAGTGGTGAAAAAGCACTCGAACAAGCGAAACGCATCCAACCCGATATTATTTTGCTCGATGTTCTGATGCCCGGAATTGATGGCTTTGAAACGTGCCGTCTATTGAAAGAAGACCCCGCTTTCACGGAGGTTCCGGTCATTTTTATGACCGCACTTTCCGATACTGTCGATAAAATGCGCGGATTTGAGGTGGGCGCCGTTGATTATGTCACCAAGCCCTTTCACCATGAAGAGGTTTTGGCGCGGGTAAATGCTCACTTGACAATTCAATTGCAAAAACGGAAAATTCGTGAACTGAGTGAAAAGCGGTTGCGTGACTTACGGTTCAACATTGCATATTCCTTACCGCATGAACTCCGGACGCCACTCACCGTCATTTCCGGTTATGCCGAATTGCTGGCGCGCGGAATGGGTATTCATGACGCGAATCATGTGCAGAGCATTGGGGCCAAAATCGACTCTGCCGCCCAACGCCTACGTCGCCTGATCGAAAATTACCGGTTTTACGCCGAACTGGAATTGATGGCAACCCAACAGGATGAAAATGCACGCCACCGGTTAGAAACCATTAGCTACCCCGCCAGTCTGATCGGTACGGTAGCCGCGGCGAAAGCAGAAGAATACCAACGAGCGGCTGACTTGCAAGTGATTTCGGAAGATGAGGTACTGCAAATTTCTCCAGAGCACCTGACCAAAATCTTGGAAGAACTGATCGATAATGCCTTTCATTTTTCGGTGGCAGGCACGCCGGTGGTGATCACCACCGATAGTAGTAGCGATGAGCACTTCTTCGGGATTTCCATCACCAATCATGGTATCGGGATGTACCCCGAGCAGATTGAAAATATTGCGGCATTCATGCAATTTGACCGGCAAATGCACGAACAACAAGGCTCCGGGTTGGGGTTAGTCATTGCTAAAAGTTTGGTGGAATTTCACCAAGGCATGTTTACCATTGAGAGTACGCCGGGGGAACAGATTACCGTTACCGTAAAATTGCGCCGCAAATAACCATTGACCGCCGCACCTCCTTGCTATATTCTAAGCGACCCATATCGTTTTTGTCTCACTTTGTACAGGATGTTAGAATGAATCGAACCACTGCGCAGCGTATTTTAGCTGAATTCAAACAGAAAAAGGTTATTGTCATCGGAGATGTGATGATCGATGAGTATATTTGGGGCGATGTTCACCGCATTTCGCCAGAAGCGCCCGTACCGGTGATCGAGATGCAAGGTACGACCGTACGGCTCGGCGGGGCGGCAAATGTTGCCCATAATATCGCGGCGTTGGGCGCCACGCCTATTTTGATCGGCATTATCGGTGATGATGATGGTGCCCGCATGTTGATCGATTGTGTCACGGAAAATCAGATGAGTGCCGCTTATCTCATCTCGGATGCTTCCCGTCCCACGACCCGAAAAACCCGCGTGATTGCCCACCAACAGCAAGTGGTACGCATCGACCGGGAAAGTACGAACCCTATTTCCGAAACAGTCCGGCAGGATGTTTTGGCACAATTTGAAGCACAAATTCAAGATGCCGATGCCGTGTTGATTCAGGACTACAACAAAGGCTTACTCACCCCCGATTTGATCGCATCCATTATCCAGAAAGCACGGGACGCTGGGTGTTTTATCTCCGTTGACCCCAAATTTGAGAATTTTTTCGCTTATAAAGGGGTGAATCTTTTCAAACCGAATCTACGGGAAGCGGAAACCATGCTCGGTATGAAAATCCGTGAAAATCAGGATGTCAACCAGATGGGGCGGCGGTTGCTGGAGCAGTTGGAGTGCGATATGGTACTCTTAACTCAAGGTCCCAATGGAATGACCCTTTTTGAGGGGGAAAATTTCATTACTTATATCCCCACTGTCGCGCGGGAAGTCTTTGATGTCTCTGGGGCGGGTGATACGGTCATTGCCACCACAACGCTGGGGTTGACCACCCACGCTACCCCCGTGGAAGCGGCGGTTCTCGCCACCCATGCGGCAGGGATTGTCATTGGCAAAGTGGGTATTGCGCCGATCCAGTGGGAAGAGTTGCAACAAACCTTTAGCGAGGACGACAATGGTGATTGATTTGCCTGCACTGCTAAATATCCGGCAAGAACTCGCTACCGCCGGTAAAACGGTCGTGTTTACCAATGGATGTTTTGATATTTTGCACCGGGGGCATGTGGACTATTTACAAGCCGCTAAAGCCCTGGGTGATGTGCTAATCGTGGGCGTCAACAGTGATGCCTCTGTCCGGCGTCTCAAAGGTGAATATCGTCCCATCGTCCCGCAAGCGGACCGGGCTTTCATTTTGGCGGCACTTAAACCGGTTGATTACGTGATCCTTTTTGAGGAAGATACCCCAGCAGAGTTGATCCGGAATATCGTACCGGATGTTTTGGTCAAGGGTGGTGATTATCCCATTGATCAGATCGTTGGGCGAGAGATTGTTTGGCAACACGGTGGGGAAGTAAAAACAATCCCACTCACGGCGGGTCGTGCCACAACCAATATCATTGAAAAAATTCGCCATATCTACCATTCAACAGAGGGAGGTCGCATGTCTTATTTCGCCACTATCGAGAGTCTCGTTAAACAGGGCACCATTGAATCCGTGCTAAAACGTGGCTCGACTAACAAAGAGGCTATCAAAGCCTTGCAGCAACTGCTTTTCCAACTTGGGTTTGGAAATGAATTGAACTGGGATAAATATGGTGCTGATGGTGATTACGGTGGCAGTTCCACGGCGGCGGTCAAAGCGTTTGCCGCTAAAAATGGAATTTCTGCTTCTGGTGAAGTGGTAACCACCACCATTGGACAAAAACTTTTGGATCGATATGCCATTTTAGATGACCTGCGCCACCTGAAAAGTGCGATTGACAAAGGCAAAGTGGAAGCCTTTCTGTATCGCGGTTCACCCCACAAAGAGGCGGTCGTTGCGTTGCAGACGTTGCTGAATGAGTTGGGTTATGGTGAGGAACTTAACTGGGATAAATACGGTGCTGATGGCAGTTATGGTGGCAGTTCCACGGCGGCGGTCAAGGCGTTTGCCGCTAAAGAAGGTTTTAGCAGTGATGGTACGAAGGTCACGGCGGCAATGGCACAGCGTATTGTCGATAAGCTTAGCACCTATTATGGCGATGGTTGGGAGGGTAGTGAGGTGGCGGTTCGTAGCGGTTCCGGTGACCTGACCATCAAGGAATATACCCGGCGGGGTCGCCAGCGCGTCTGTATCTCTGATGGTTCGGTGGAAAAAGAGTTTGTTAAATTTAAAAAGGGTGTTTACACCTATGGTAATCAAAAGGCGATTGATGTGGTCAATGCCAATCGGTCGCAATTGACCCAACTGGGGCTAACGGATTCTGCCCTCAATGTGATGGTGGCTGTTTCGGAAAATGAAGGTAATCTCGATGCAATTAACACTTGGGATAACTCGTTCATGACGTTTGGTATGTTTCAATGGACGGTTGGCGCCCGAAATGACCCGGGTGAGCTGCCGGCACTTGTCAAAAAGATAAAAGATAAAGATGCGGCAGTTTTTCAAACCTATTTTGGCCAACATGGCTTGGATGTCGTCAACACGGATGCCATTTCTGGCTATTTTACCTTGAACGGTCACAAAATTGGCTCCGCGAGTGAAAAAGAGCGTTTTCGCACCTATGAATGGGCGTTTTACTTTTGGAAGTCCGGGCAAGACCCGCTGGTGCAAATGATCGAAATTCAACATGCCATGTCCCGGATTGATACCTTTTACCGTGCCCCTGCTTATAAAGTAAAAGGGTATTTTATCGCCGATTTGGTCACCTCCGAATATGGTGTTGGGTTGCTTCTGGATAATCACGTCAACCGTCCCGGCTATGTGAAAGGGTGTCTGGAAGAGGCTCTGAAGCAAACCGGTTTGAGTAATCCGGCGGGATGGGGTACTGCCGAAGAGCGGCAGTTGATTGAAGCCTATCTTAAGATTCGCGAAACCTACGGACGTTATCCCATGACGCACGCCAGTAAACGGGCGGCGGTTACGAAAAAATATCTGGATAACGGCACGATTTCAGATGAACGACATTCCTTTCAGTGGTAAATGAAACGGGTCAGATTTGGTAACGCGGCGGCAAGATGATACCGTATAACGTCGCCGCTTTTTTATCGGGTTGGATATGGCAAAAAAAGCATGGCGCAAGCGCCAACATACTGAGAAGTACTTCAAACGGGCTAAAGCGGAGGGCTACCGTGCCCGTTCGGTCTATAAATTTGATGAGATTAACAAGAAATTTCGTCTGATCAAATCCGGTGATGTGGTATTAGACCTTGGCGCCGCACCGGGTAGTTGGAGCCAGATCGCGCAGAAAATTGTCGGAAAAACCGGTAAAGTGATTGCGGTTGACATCCAACCCATGTCACCAATCTCCGGTGTTACTATCATTCAAGGCGATGTTCGTGATCCAGAAGTCCAGCAACATATCCGGCAACAGGCGGAACACCATTATTTTGATGCGGTTATTTCGGATATAGCGCCCAACACGACAGGCATTCCGCTGGCGGATCATGCACGATCCATTGAGCTAAGCCTGTTTGCTCTGGCAACTGCCATCCGGTGGCTGCGCCCGGGTGGGAATTTTATC
The DNA here is from genome assembly GCA_003697105.1 of Gemmatimonadota bacterium. Lineage (GTDB taxonomy): Bacteria > 4572-55 > 4572-55 > J002 > J002 > J002. The sequence goes on from RFFQ01000186.1 coordinate 11,283, forward strand.
ACTAAAGTGTTTCAAGGCGAGGATTTCCCGCACTTGTTTAAGTTGACCCGGCGCTATTTTCGCCAAGTAAAATCGGTATCTCCTGCCGCCACTCGTAAGGAGAGTAAAGAGATTTTTATGGTCGCTCATGGACTCCGTGCTCGGGCTGACCTGGACCCGCATCACGGTCTTATGGCACTACTCGCGCTTTCGCCCCAACCGGTTTCCGGCGACGAATCAAAAGGATGTTGAAAAAAAGTCATTGCAAATTTGCCCCTAAAGGGTTATTTTCCCCTGCTATCTCAACTTTTTTGGAGACGCCTAACGTGTTTATTTTGTGTACGTTAGGTATTACTTTGTTCAAATTTATTGAGGAGGTATCCATGCGATGGCAAATCCGTCCACGACAAATGCGTTTGGTCCCCACCTGATGTTGGACCTGAATGGGTGTAACCCCGAAAAATTGAAGGATTTCGACTTGATTTTTGATATTTTGAATGAATTACCAGACAAAATCGGCATGACCAAAATTACCCAACCGTATGTTTTTAAATATTCCGGGCTTGTTCCTGAAGATAAAGGGATTACCGGCTTTGTAGTCATTGCCGAGAGCCACATTTCCATTCACACATTTCAGGAGAAAGATTACGTGTTTATCGATTTATTTTCCTGTAAAGATTTTGACTATGAGTACGCGAAAGAATATTTGATTAACGTTTTTGAATCCAAAAATCCGATGGTTTATACGACGATGCGCGGGCTTGATTTTCCCCGTCACAACGCCCCTACAAAAGATACTTGACTGGCGGCATCCCGTTATGTTCAACTACCTTCATTTAAAGAACATTATGGTTGACTGACGGCGAACAGATTCCGGTTATATCCACTAAAAAAGGAGTGCTAAACATCATGTTCAGCACTCCTTTTGCGTATGTCCCGGCTCCCTCGCACAGCCGGGGTTATCCCGTATAGTTAATCTAACATGCCATGATTTTTTTCGATGGCGAGTTCATATACACCGAGTAGCATTTCTGCCTGTTTTACCGGATCGTACAAATTTTTTACCCGCTGGTACCCTTTTTCGGCGTATGTCGCGGCGAACGTTTCGGATCGCAACACCTCCATGATCTGTTTTGCCGCTCCTTGAGCATCTTTAGGCTCAAAATAGATGGCGGTATCCCCCATTGCCTCCTCGAAAGGTTCGATTCGAGAGGCAACTACCGGTTTTTTCATAATCTGGGCTTCAATTGATGAAATCCCGAAACCTTCTTGTGTACTCGGCATCAAGACCACGTCTGCGGCGCTATAAAGTTGGGGCATCTGTTCATCCGTGATTTGATTTAGTAATAAATGCACCCGGTGGTACAGGTCGAGTTCTCCCAATCGATCATTGTATAGGCGTAACGCCTCGTTAATCCCTGCCGGATTTGCCGAGGAGCCGCCACTAATGACCAGATGCGCATTGGGAAACTCTTTTAGAATCAACGGCATTGCCATCATCGCTGTTTCAAATCCTTTACGGCGTTGGAGCCGGATGGGTGCCAAAATAACCTGATCGGAATCGGTTAAGCCTAACCGTTTACGGAACATGTCTCCCGGTATATTTTGATTAAATTTAACCGGACTGGCACTCGGGTTCACGATGGTAATCAGTTTTTCAGGGATACCACCTTCAATGCAATGATTTGCCACATAATTACTTAAGACCACCACTTGAGCGACATTAGAGTTGGTATAAAAATTTTCGGCAGCTTGGGACATCTCCCGGCTGGGGAAATAGTCGGTAAAAAAGCCGTGAATGGAGTCCACATACGGGATATTATGGTATAAATTTAAGATTTCCCCCGCGAATGTGGCTGTAAAATGGGTATGGATTACATCAATTTTATACTTTTTGATGAGAGGCAAGGCATCCATTACCAGTTGTAGGTTTTGCGCTCCCCAACCGGCGTGGTCATCGTTAGTACGCCACCCGCCAATTGCGTTATCTTCCACCGGATAGCTCCAAAAAATATCTTTAACGCTGGTACGGTGTACCTGTACCCCATCAATGATTTCATCCGGTGGTAAATCCAACCCATTGTTCGGTACAATCACGTGTACCCGGTGCCCTAAATTACATAATTCTCTGGCATTACTATGGATATAGGTTTGAATTCCACCCGAAACCGGCAGGTAACTATGGGCTAATACGGCAATATTCAAAGAGACATCCGACATGAATAAATCCCCCTACGTTGGGTGTGTACTAAAAAACCAGCGTGCTTCCACACTGGTTTTTCATCAAAAACAAAACGACAGATACAATGGATAGTTGCGCTTCAATGGGCATAACGACCGGTATTTTCATGGAGCAATTCCCGATCATTTACTTCTGTTGTTGCCAGAGGGAAGACCTGTTCTGCATCTGTTGCCAACGCGATATTCAGCACCTCGTCCGCGGTGCTAGCCAAATGAATAATCAACCGTTTCCGGATCATTGCCGGAATTTCTTTGAGGTCTTTTTCATTTCGTTTGGGAATGATCACGGTTTTCAGATCGGAACGCAAGGCGGCAACCAGTTTTTCATTCAATCCGCCAATTGGTAAAACATGACCCCGCAGGGTCATTTCCCCCGTCATCGCGATGTCATGGCGCACCGGAATGTTGGTCAACGCGGAGACCAACGCCGTGGTGATCGTAATGCCGGCAGAGGGACCATCCTTTGGCACGGCGCCTTCCGGGATGTGGATATGGAGGTCTGTTGTTTCATGGAAATTGGGGTCAATCTTCAAAAATTCGGCGCGACTTCGAACATAACTAACTGCCGCTTTCGCCGATTCTTGCATGACTTCCCCTAGTTTACCGGTCAAGACGAGATTTCCTTTGCCTTTCAGCACGACCACTTCAATCGTGAGTACATCACCACCGACTTCGGTCCATGCCAAACCGGTTGCCGCTCCTACCCGATCCACTTTATCCACATCTGCCTCAAGAAATTTAGGGACACCCAAATACTGCTCCAAATTATTGGGTTGAATGCGATACCGTTTAGACCTTTTTTTGCCGGCAACTTTCCGTGCCGTTTTGCGACAAATATGCGCAATCTCCCGTTCCAGATTTCGCACACCAGCTTCTCGGGTGTAGGCATGAATTAATTGGTGAATGGCTTTGTCCGAAAAGGTGAGTACCTTCTCGGATAACCCATGCTCTTTCAACTGCTTTGGTATTAAAAAGTGTTTGGCAATTGCAATTTTTTCGTGATCCAGATAGCCCGGTAACCGGATAATCTCCATCCGGTCCTGGAGCGGTAGGGGGATGCCGTACAAGGAATTAGCCGTGGTGATAAACATCACTTCGGATAAGTCGAAGTCCACATCTAGGTAGTGGTCATTAAAGGTTTTATTCTGTTCGGGGTCAAGCACTTCCAATAGGGCGGAGGTGGGGTCTCCCCGAAAGTCAGCCCCCATTTTGTCCACTTCGTCCAGTAAGAAGACCGGATTTTTAGAGCCGGCTCGTTTCAAGGATTGAATGATCCGCCCGGGCATTGAGCCAATGTAGGTGCGGCGGTGACCGCGAATTTCCGCTTCGTCTCGCACCCCTCCTAGTGAAATTCGGACAAATTCACGTCCTAGCGCCCGAGCGATGGAGCGCCCTAAAGATGTCTTCCCCACGCCAGGGGGACCAACCAAGCACAAAATAGGACCCTTCATGTGATCCACTAATTTCAGTACCGCCAGATATTCCAAAATGCGTTCTTTGACCTTTTCTAAGCCATAATGATCTTCATTGAGGATTGTCTCTGCCCGTTCCAAATCCAGATTATCGGGAGTCCGAATTGCCCACGGCATGGAGATCAACCAATCCAAATAGTTTCGTATGACGGTACTTTCCGGGGACATCGGTGGTGTCTTTTTGAATTTATCCAGTTCTTTGAGGGCTTTTTCTTCCGCTTCTGGACTCATTTTGGCGTTCTGGATGGCTTGTCTTAGCTCATTTACTTCATCAGCGACTTCTTCGTAGCCATCTTCGCGTCCTAATTCGCGGTTGATTACCTTCAATTGCTCTTGAAGATAAAACTCCTTTTGGCTTTTTTGCATTCGGTCTCGAACTTCATCTTCAATCTGCTTTTCCAGTTCCAAAATTTCAATCTCTTTGGAAAGTGCTAGCATCAGGGATTCAAGTTGCTCGGAAATATCATTCATCTCTAAAATCTTTTGTTTTTCAGCAACGCCGATAGCGGTATAAGCCGAGATCAAATTAACCAGATGGTTGGCATCATGTAGGTTTCCGACTGAAATTAGAATTTCATCGGGGATGCGGGGATTGAGTTTAACATACTGGACAAATTGCCCCATGGCACTGCGCAACAATGCCGATACGCGTTTATCGGAGGGGGATGGGGGAGTGTCTTCAATCAATTCAATCCGTGCCATGAGGTATTCTGGATGGGGTAAAAATCGCTGAATGCGGGCACGTTTGATACCTTCGATAAGGACTTTCAACGTACCGTCTGGCAAGCGGAGAATTTGAACGACTTTGGCAACGGTACCAATACGATACATATCGACCCGGGACGGGTTCATGACCTCGGAGTTTTTTTGGGTTACTAGCAAAATCAACCGGGGGTCTTCATTTTCCATCACTTTTTCCAAAGCAAGGACTGAGGAATCTCGCCCGACCAACAGGGGCATTACCATATTCGGGAAGATCACAATGTCTCGCAAAGGTAAGATGGGTAATCGATCTGGGATATGTTGCATGTTTTCAAATTGATTTAAGAAATCCATGTAAATCCTTAATTGTTATTTTTTTGATGAAAAACCCAGTGATTGTCTCACTGGGTTATCGAAACAGAATCATACTTATGACGGATAGCGGTGGTTACGCGAGTTTTTTCTCTGCTTCCTCGCCACGGAATAAGTATAATGGGTCGCTTTTGCGAAAGATAACATCTTTGGAAATCAGGCACTCTTCGATATTTTTGCGGGAAGGTAATTCATACATAATATCGATCATCACGCTTTCCATAATGGATCGCAAGCCGCGGGCGCCGGTGCCGCGTTTGATGGCGGATTGGGCGACGGCTTTCAGGGCATCCTCGGCAAAATTCAAGCGAACCCCTTCCATTTCAAACATCTTTTTGTACTGTTTGGTCAGTGCATTTTTGGGGCGCGTCAGAATATCCACCAAGGCGGCTTCGTCGAGTTCATCAAGAGTGGCAATCACCGGTAACCGTCCGATAAGTTCAGGTATCAAGCCGAAAGCCAGCAGGTCTTCCGCTTCCAGATGGACTAAAATCTCACTAAGGGGTTTACCTTCAAACGATTCGGGTTTTGCATTAAATCCGACCGCATTGCGTCCTAAGCGGTGTGCGACGTGGTCTTCCAGATGTACAAAAGCGCCACCGCAAATAAAAAGGATGTTCCGCGTATCAATTTGGACATATTCCTGATGCGGGTGTTTCCGTCCCCCTTTGGGCGGAACATTGACGACGGTGCCCTCTAGCATTTTTAAGAGGGCTTGTTGGACACCTTCTCCGGAAACATCGCGCGTAATTGAGGGGCTATCACTTTTCCGGCTAATTTTATCGATTTCATCGATGTACACCACGCCAATTTGAGCTTTTTCCACGTCATAGTCCGCAACTTGAAGCAAGCGCACCAAAATATTTTCCACATCTTCGCCGACATATCCGGCTTCAGTCAAGGTGGTGGCATCTACGATGGTAAACGGTACTTCCAGCATTTTTGCCAATGTTTGCGCCAGCAGGGTTTTGCCGGTACCGGTGGGTCCGATCAGCAGGATATTACTTTTTTCGAGTTCCACGTCTTCGGTATCATCAATCCGGTTGGTATATTTGGCTGAAAGGCTGATGCGTTTGTAGTGGTTATACACCGCAACAGATAAGACCCGTTTTGCGCGATCCTGCCCGATGATGTATTCATCCAACATTTGCTTGATAGCGGTGGGTGTCGGTAATTCTCGCCGGTCGAGGGGTTTTTCCATGCCCAATTCTTCGTTCAGAATCTCATTACAGAGCGTGACACACTCATTGCAAATATACACATCTGGTCCGGAGACCATTCGTTCCACTTCATTCTCTTTTCGCCCACAAAACGAGCATTTGACATTTCGAACCTGGCGGTGGTAACGTGCCACGTTAAACCTCCCTTTTATTTTTCGGGCTTCAAAATTTGGTCAACAATACCGTAATCCATGGCTTCTTGAGCTTGCATAAAGAAATTTCGTTCGGTGTCTTTCTCGATTTGCTCAATTGATTGTCCGGTGTGTTCTGACAAGATTTCGTTTAAGCGGTTACGAATATTGAGGATTTCTTTGGCATGGATTTCAATATCGGATGCTTGTCCCTGAACACCACCCCATGGTTGGTGGATCATGACCCGAGAGTGGGGCAAGGCAAAACGTTTGCCTTTTGTACCGGCGGCGAGTAGTACGGCACCCATACTTGCACATTGTCCAACGCAGATGGTGGAGACATCGGCTTTAATCACTTGCATTGTGTCATAAATCGCCAATCCGGCAGTGACGCTACCTCCGGGGCTGCTGATATACAAGTGAATATCTTTTTCAGGGTTTTCGGCTTCAAGGTGAAGTAGTTGGGCGACCACTAAGCTTGCCGTTGTATCTTCAATGACGGTATTCAGAAAGACAATCCGTTCTTTCAGGAGACGGGAGAAAATGTCAAATGCGCGTTCGCCTCGTCCAGTTTGTTCCAGAACCATGGGTACATAAAAGCTCATGCGGTTACCTCTTTTTCAGGGGAGGGTTCAATAGTTTCCGGGGTTGATGAGGTGGTGTCTTGGGTTTCTTCTTCAGCGGAGATAGAGATTGGTGAATCTAAGAAATTCTTCATAAATTCGTCATGCTCTTCTTTTGTTGAAATTTTTTTGAGTTGGATGTCAGCCTTATCCATCAGGAGATCTACGATTTTTTCCTCAAGGATAATATCTTCAAGTTGTCTGATTTGGTCGCCTTCTTTTCGCAGTTTTTTGATGTATTTTTGGGGGTCTTGGTTCTGAGAAAGAGCTTCCTCTTCTAGGATGGTGTCCACTTCTCTGTCGGTGACCTTAATTCCTTCACGTTTGGTAATTTCGCCATATACAAAGTATTCTTTAAGCTGGCGTAACGCATGAGCTTTTGAGACATTTTCCAATATATCTTCTTTTTCCTCGTCGGTTATGTTTTCATCTCTGAGAAAGATATTTTCCCAGCGTTCTTTCACCGTTTGAGTATATTCAGCCAGCATTTTTTCCGGTAATTTGACCTCCACTTCTTTAACTAGCTTTCCCAAAACGTGGGTTTTGATAAACTGGCGCTTATAGGATTCCTGTATTCGCAAAGCCTGGTCATAAAGCTCTTTTTTGAGGTCTTCTAAGGTGTCATGCTGGCTCACTGTTCTGGCGAAGGTATCATCCAATTCAGGGAGTTCAAACCGTTTAATATCCAACACTTCTATATCAAAATGGAATGTTTTCCCTTGTAATTCTTCGCTTTCATAATCCTCATCATAGGTGATTTCAACGGTTTTGGTGTCATTTATTTTTGCACCAATGAGTTGCTTATCAAATTCGGGATGCACATCGCCGCTACCGAGGATAAATTCATATTCTTCTTTTTCTTCAATCACATTACCTTCGCCATCTTTCAAGATATAGCGAATAACCATCTCATCCTCTTCTAGCGCTCCTTCATCGTCTTCCAAGGGTACCATTTCGCCAATGTCTTCACGCATGCGATTGAGCATATCTTCTACGATGCTATCCTCATGATAAAGCGGCACTTCAATGGTCATACTGTCAAACGGGGGGATTTCAAATTCGGGAACAACTTCGACACTCACTGAAAATTTCATCGGCTGATCGTCGTTCACTACCACATCGGTTACTTCAGGTGTGCTGACAATCATCAGTTTAGATTCCCCAAATATCACCTCACGGATAGCATCTTCAATCAGTTCATTGATTGCTTCTGTTTTTACTTCGTTTCCCAATCGTTTTTTCAGGACCGCTACCGGAACTTTTCCCTTCCGAAACCCGGGAAAATGGATGTTTTTTCTCACTTCGTTATAGATTTTATTGATCTTCCGGTCAAACTCTTTCTGTGGAATCTCAAATTCAAACACGCGTTGGTTCGGTGCGGTTTCTTTTAGTTCATAATTATAATTCACGTGGTTTACCTCACTTTGTCAAATCCATAAAAATAGATAAGGTTAGGCTGGTGCACGAGGGGGGACTCGAACCCCCACACCTTGCGGTACTAGATCCTAAGTCTAGCGCGTCTGCCAATTCCGCCACTCGTGCTAAAATGGTAGCACCTACCGCTCTATGCGGGTGAAAATACGCCATTTGGGGTGGAAAGTCAAGCCCCAAATCCCAGCCAGAGGCGCTACGTTGTTTATCATAAACAAAAAACGCCCGGTACTCTCACCGAACGTTTTATCGATTCATATTCAGGATATTAGGGGTTAGGCGGTAACGTCTTCAGTGTTTTCGGGTTCCGCTAAGCCATAGCGTTTGCGGAATTTATCCACCCGGCCGGCGGTATCCACCAATTTTTGTTTTCCGGTGAAAAAGGGATGGCATTCTGAGCAAATTTCTACCCGGATTTCGGCTGCGGTCGAGCGGGTTTTAAACGTGTGACCACAGGCGCATGTGACGGTGGCTTCTTGGTAGTTTGGATGAATATTCGGTTTCACGCGACTGCTCCTTCCTCTTCGGTGATAGAGTCCGATGAAAATGATGAAATAGGGTTGGTCCCATTCTCGGGATTTTCAGATTTATGGTTTGCTAACAAGTGATCAATATCTTCGCTATCGATGGTTTCACGTTCCAGCAATGCTTGTGCGATCCCATGGAGCACATCAATATGCTCTTTCAATAAGTTGATCGCCAAATCGTGTGCTTGGGTTACTATCCGGCGGACTTCTTTATCGATGGCGATTGCGGTCGATTCACTGTAATCGCGATGGGTGGCGATTTCACGACCTAAAAAGATTTCTTCTTCTTTTTTGCCAAAGGTCAAGGGGCCTAATTCGTCACTCATACCCCATTCACAGACCATTTTACGAGCGATTTCGGTTGCCCGCTCGATGTCGTTACTGGCGCCGGTCGTTAATTGATTAAATACGATCAATTCTGCGGCACGTCCTCCCATCATGGATGCCAGCATGTATTCTACATATTCTTTTGAATAGGTGTGGCGTTCATCAATTGGTAAATAATGGGTGACACCCAATGCGCGTCCGCGCGGGATGATTGTCACTTTATGCACGGGGTCCATCCCCGGCAGGAGTTTTGCCACAAGGGCATGTCCTGCTTCATGATAGGCGGTGGTTTTCTTTTCTTCATCACTGATGACCAAACTTTTACGTTCCAAGCCCATCATAATTTTATCTTTGGCATCTTCCATATCTGCCATTGTGACGACATCATGGTCTCGGCGGGCGGCTAATAGTGCAGCTTCATTGACCATATTTGCCAGTTCTGCTCCAGAAAACCCCGGTGTCCCTTTTGCCAGTGTTTTCAAATCCACATCTTTAGATAGTGGAATTTTGCGGGTGTGGACTTCTAAAATCCCTTCACGTCCTTTCACATCCGGTCGATCCACCACGACCTGCCGATCAAACCGTCCGGGACGGAGTAGTGCTGGGTCTAGCACATCGGGGCGGTTAGTCGCGGCAACGATAATCACCCCATCGCTGGATTCAAATCCATCCATTTCGGTCAACAATTGGTTCAGTGTTTGTTCCCGTTCGTCGTGTCCGCCGCCTAATCCCGCGCCACGGTGGCGTCCGACGGCATCCAACTCATCGATAAAAATAATACAGGGTGCATTCTTTTTACCTTGTTCAAATAAATCTCGCACCCGGGAAGCTCCCACACCCACAAACATTTCCAAAAAGTCGGAACCACTGGTACTAAAAAACGGAACACCGGCTTCCCCGGCAACGGCTTTGGCGAGCAAGGTTTTGCCTGTACCGGGAGGACCCAGCAACAACGCTCCTTTGGGTATCCGGCCGCCCAAGCGCCGAAACTTCTCTGGTGCTTTCAGAAAATCAATAATTTCTTGTAGTTCTTGTTTGGCTTCTGTGGCGCCGGCAACATCATTGAACGTGACGCGTGGCTGATTTTCATTAAATAACTTTGCCCGGCTTTTACCAAACGAAAATACGCCCCGACCCCCTCCTTGCATTTGGCGCATGAAGAATATCCAAAAAAGCACCAGAAGCAACAATGGTGACCACGAGATTAACACGCCGGTCCACCAACTGCGTGTCTCCGGTTTAGCATGAATCTTTACCTTATTTTCCCGCAGACGTTCAACAATGTCTGGGATCACATCTTGGCTCGGCACGTAAGACTTGAATTCGGTGGGGGTAGTCGTGTCGGCACTATTCTGCGCCTGTTCTAACAGTATGGAATCGGCCCATTTACCGTGAACTTCATTCTCAATAAAGGTGACTTCCTTAATTTTGCCGGCATCGACATCATCCAGAAATTCACTGTAGGTGATTTCTTGCACATGAGCTTCATTAGACTTCCGAACAATTTGGTATAAGCCGATGGAGAGCAAAAAAATTAACAGCCATGCGGAAACTGTTTTGACAATTTGTGACCCTTTGGCATTGGGGTCTGGTTTTTTTGATGATGTTTGCTTTTTTTCTTCAGGACTGTTTGAATCCGCCATGCCGCGATAATCCCCTTTCTCTAGTCTTCCTCTAACACACCAATATACGGTAGATTCCGGTATTGCTGTGCATAATCTAACCCATAACCCACGACAAAGCGATCCGGTACTGAAAAACCCACATAATCTGGCTCAATATCGATCTTCCGGCACTCATCTTTACTCAGCAAGGAGCATATTTTCAATGTCTTAGGGCTACGGAGTTCAAGTTCGCGGCTAATATAATGTAAAGTCAAACCAGTGTCAACAATATCTTCCACCAAGATGACGTCTCGATTGACGATGTCCACTTGCAAGTCATACAGCATTCGCACCACTCCAGAAGACTTAGTGGCGTCGCCGTAACTTGAAAGAATCAGAAAGTCCATTTGGGTGGGCACCGTAATATGACGCACCAAATCTGCCATGAAAATAAATGCGCCTTTGAGCATTCCAACAAAAATCAGGGGTTGTTCCACCGTTTGATAGTCTCTGGAAATCTCGGCGGCTAATGCTTTTACCCGTGTTTCGATTTGCTCGGGGGTAATTAGGATGTCTCCAATTTTCATGCTACACTTTACCTTTTTACTAAAGAAGCTGGTGATCGATATACCACCGGATTGTTTCTCGCAAGGTTTCGTCCCGATCTGAGGGTTGAAACCCTAATTCGTAGATTGCTTTTGCCGGACTGCAAATCCAGTATTTATAACTCATTTCCGTAACCTTTTGTGGGCGAAGCGGGAACGGTTTACCAGTCTGTTGTGTTAAAAATTCGGAACCGATTGCCATTAATTTCATTAGTGGTATCGGTAATATCACCGGAATCACAATTGATTTGTGGAGTTCCTCCCGTACTAGCCGGGCGAATTGTTGCCAACTTAACCCGTCAGGATGGCACAGAAAGTAGGTCTGTCCACGTGCCACTTCTTTTGTAGCGGCGTCCCACAATCCCACCAGCAAATCATCGATAAAACAGACACTAAAAAATTTCTCCGTTAGCCCCATCAGAGGCATCAATCCGCGTTTAACCACCCGCGCATACTTGAGCATCTCAGGGTCATAGGGTCCATAAACCGCCGGAGGCCGTACGATCGTGACCGGTAATTGATTCAAGTAATGATGGACAGCCTGTTCACCCTGCCACTTACTATAACCATAATGGGAAATTGGTTTGGGGTCATCTGTTTCGGTGACGGGAACGGCACTTGAACTGCCACCTGCCGCTGCTTGACTACTGATATAGACGAACCGCTGCAGGTGCGGATTCTCTTCTAAACATGTCACGACGAGATTTTCTGTACCTTGAGCGTTTATCCGCTCGAACTCCGCTAACGTGATTGCACGAGTGACCGCCGCCGCATGAAATATGATGTCTATTTGGCGTACGGCAGATCGTAAAGACTCCCGTTCGGTCACGTCCCCGTAATGATACCGGACCGGCAACCCTTGCAATCGAGTCCGATCACTGGATTTGCGGACAAAACAGATGACCTCATGTCCTTGTTTGACCAACCAGGTTGCCAGATGACTACCGATAAAACCGTTCGCTCCTGTGATTAGAATCCGCACCGCACCACACCACTTTGGTTATCCATACCAAACATGAAAAAGATGAGCGCCGAATATACAACATCACTTTCTGACAGACAAGGTTTTTTCAGCACGAAACTCATTGCCCAGATTGAACGGTAAGGGAGGTAAGGTGTGCTACCAGTTGGGGGATGAATTTGCGATTCGCGGTGGGAAACGGGAAATCCGTGATCTGATCCAACGTGACCCAACGAAAATCTACCGGAGAATGGAGGGTCACCTCCCCGGAACGGTAGGTGCATAAAAACACATCCAACTTAATGCGGAAATGGCTGTATGCATGTTTAACGGTTGCCAAGTGGTGCTGGACATCCACAATAAGCTCTGTTTCTTCTTGAATTTCTCGCCGGCAAGCAGCTTCGGCAGTTTCACCTTTTTTAACCTTTCCCCCGGGAAATTCCCACAACCCCCCTAGCAAACCATCCGGTTTGCGTTGGGTGATCAAAATTTTATCTGCTTTCTGAACCACACCAACGGCGATATGGTAGGTCGGTGTTCTTCGCAAAGGCTTACGTTTGGGGAACTCCATTTGCCGGGCAGATTGAGCCGCGGCACAATGCGCCCGTACCGGGCAAATCAGGCATTGCGGTGTTTGGGGGCGGCAGACCAACGCGCCGAGTTCCATCAGAGCTTGATTATGATTACCGGGACGGTGTGGATCGAGCAATCGATCTGCTTCACGTTGAAAGTGCACTTTATGCTGGGAGTCGTTCGCCAGCGCCTCTAAGGTGAGCAACCGCGCTAATACCCGCTTGACATTACCATCAACAACGGCGTAAGGTTGATTAAACGCAATGCTTTGAACTGCTGCGGCAATGTAGTCGCCCACACCCGGTAACGTCCGGAACGTGGCATAATCTGCCGGAACATGCCCCCCGTACTGCGTTACGACTATCTTTGCCGCTTTATGCAGATTGCGGGCGCGGGCATAATAGCCCATGCCTTCCCACTGCTTGAGCAAATCCGTTAAATCCGCCTGAGCGAGGGCTTCCACGGTTGGAAACCGTTCTAAAAACGAGGGGTAATATCTCAAAATAGTCGCCACTTGCGTCTGTTGGAGCATGACCTCTGAAACCCAGATTTTATAGGGATCGGTGGTCTCCCGCCAAGGTAATTGTCGTTGCTCATGCGCGTACCATTGATGTAAATCCGTTTGAAATTGAAGAATATCCATATAGAGTTTGATGAGTTTGTGAGTTTTATCGTTTCAATGGTGGAGGCATCTCTTTCAGCCAGCCCACATCAAGCACACCCCATAATCCTACTAAAATCGCTTCTGCGGCATCATGACGGAGCGAGGTGGGGCGTGGCGCACCCGACCAATCGATAACTTTACGTGCCATTTCATCAGCGTGTCGCTTTGCCAGAACGGCACTACGTTGTTCACGCGGGTAGAAAAAATGTTTGCGCCAGACCTCCGCCGGCACTTGCCGTACATTCAGATGCCGTTTTTCTGCTTCTCGCACCCAAACTTCTGCTAATGTGCCGCTTCCTTCCAACACCACCCAAACCATGTCGGGAATCTCTGCCAGAATAACGGGAACTCCCCGCCGTAATCGTGAGGATTTCCCAAAATTATGAGAGCGATACCAGATCAATTTTCCATCAAAACCATAAAGCGCCAAGCCGGTACGGACGCCCACATCCACTGCCAGGAGCGTATCTTTCATGCGGATACCGTTTCCAGTTGTTTAGCGGCTTCCCAAATTTCATCCATTTCTTCTAAGGTTGCATTGTGCAGGTCTTCGCCGCGTTCGTGCAATATCTGTTCGATATAGTAAAAACGACGCATAAATTTATCTGTTGTACGGCGAAGGGAGTCCTCTGGGTCAATCTCTAAAAAGCGTGATATATTGACCAACGAAAATAGAATATCCCCGATTTCTTCCCGAATTTTGTCCCGGTTTTCCGCGGTTAAGGCGGCTTTAAATTCGTCAATTTCCTCGTGTAATTTGCCAATCACAGGTTCGATTTCTTTCCAATCAAACCCCACATGAGAAGCTTTATCTTGAATGCGTTGTGCCCGTAAGAGCGCTGGTAAATTTTTGGGGACACCATCCAAAATTGATTGGCGACCATCTTTCTTCTTTTCCGCTTTTTTGATTTGTTCCCAACTGGTGAGTACCTGTTCGGCGGTGTCCAACTTTTTCTCCCCGAACACATGGGGATGACGCCGCACCATCTTCTCCGAAATGGCTTGAATTACATCATCAATTGTAAATCGATTTGCCTCGTGTGCCATTTGGGCGTGAAAAACTATCTGCAACAGTAAATCTCCGAGTTCTTCTTTCAAATGGGTGAAGTCATTGTGTTCGATGGCTTCAATCGCTTCATAAGCCTCTTCTAGCAGATACGGTGTAATGCTCTGGTGCGTTTGCTTGCGATCCCAAGGACAACCGTCCCGTCCTCGTAAACGGGACATGATTTCAACGAGTTCTTCAAATAAATTTCCAGTGGTTTGTGCTGCCATGTTCCGCCTCAAGAGTTTTGTGAGTTTGTGAGTTTTACGAGTTTGTGAGTTTTACGAGTTTGTGAGTTTGATGAGTTTGGGAGTTTGGGATGTATATTCCTCACTCATCATTAAATAGTATTTTGCATTGCCAATAAAGCAAAAAACAACTGGAAAATAAAGAGTTTTATGTATATTGAAAAAGTCAAATTAAATTTTAGTTGACATCACTTATTGTATCATCTATTTTCACAGCAACACGCGCTCTTAGCTCAGTCGGATAGAGCAACAGCCTTCTAAGCTGTGGGTCGAAGGTTCGAATCCTTCAGGGCGCGCCAAGGATTTATTTTTTCGGTTGATAAGTAAAGCCGGTATGACGCAATCATACCGGCTTTATCGCTTTTTTGTTATATCAAAAATAGTATTTGGTGTACCTCCAGTCAAGCCTGTTCAGAACAAAAAACCGAAAGGTTTCAAACCATTTCAAGCATAATCCATGTTTGAGGCACCAGCCATTGGGGGCATTCCCACCCAAATGGCTCTTCTCTGAAAATCAAATTTGTTGTTCGTGGTCTGGTTTTGTGGGAAAATCCGCAGGGATGGCTGAGCGTTGCCGTTTGGTCGTGATTTTCTCTTGCGGTTTGGGCACAGGCGTATTATACTGGCACTGAATTTCTAACTGTCGGGTATATGCAAGCGTATTTTCACACCGAACAGAAAGCGAGGCAAGCATGGAGTGCGAATTAACCGTTTTTGGTTTAGCGTTAGATAGCAACAACAGCCCCATTGTCTTGTTGAAAGAGCGTGATGGAGACCGGATTTTACCGATTTGGATCGGGCATTTTGAAGCCCATTCTATTGCGTGGGGGCTAGAAAATACACCGATGCATCGCCCCATGACGCATGACCTGATGCTGCAAATAGTGGAAGCAATGGAAGCCCGAATCGAAAAGATTGTCGTACATGACCTGAAAGATAATACCTTCTTTGCCAAGATTCATCTCTGGTTTGAAAATAATACCATGGAAATTGATGCACGACCGAGTGACTCCATTGCGCTAGCCGTGCGGTGCAAATGTCCGATTTATGCCCATGAAAAGGTGATGAAAGAATCCAGCATTGATAGTTCGGCGATTGAAGGGATTGTGCAACCGCTTTCCACCTCTGGAAAACCGCCTAAGGCGAGCGAAGAAACCCCACAAGTGGATATTAAGCGTTTTTTGCAAAATATCAAACCTGAGGATTTCGGTAATTACGACATCAAATAGTAATAAGGGTTTTATGCTGTATACATATCACGGCATCGCGCCTAAAATTGGTAAAAATGTGTATCTTGCGCCCGGCAGTCATGTGCTGGGCGATGTGGTTTTGGGGGATGAGGTGAGCATCTGGTTCAATACGGTGGTTCGGGGGGATGTCCATTATATCCGTATTGGCGCCCGCACCAATATTCAGGATAATTCGATGGTGCATGTGGAAAATGGGCGTTATCCCGCGATTATTGGAGCGGATGTGACGGTCGGGCATAATGCGGTGATTCATGGATGTACCATCGAAGATGTCTGTCTGATCGGCATGGGTGCGATCATCCTAAACAATGCCACTATCGGTACCGGTTCGATTGTTGCCGCCGGTGCGCTGGTTAAAGAACATCAAATTATCCCACCACGGAGTTTGGTGGCAGGTGTTCCAGCAACGATCAAACGCACTGTCACGGATAACGAATACCAACGCATTCAAGCCTCCGCCAAAAAATATGTCGAGTACAAAACGATTTATATTCAACACGTGGAACCATTGCCGGGGTTGTAATGAATCATAAACTTCTTTTTGTTCTGTCTCAAGTTGTGTTGCTGGGGGTACTGTTCAGTTGTACTTCAACGACCCCAACGCGCCCATCAGATATGCCAGACCGGCAGTATCTGGAAATGGAAGCGGAATTGGTTTTTGATGAAGCTCTTAAAAACTATCGGGAAAATCGGTTGCAACTGGCTATTGAGAATTTTGAAGACCTGATTCGTTCCTATCCGAACAGCCGGAAACGCGCCGAATCCTACTATTTGATGGGAGATGCACAATACCGCCTCCGGCAATATCCCCAAGCGATCCATACCTTAAACACACTGATTACTACTTATCCTCAGAATGAATTTTCGACGAAAGCACTGTTGCTGATCGCCCAAACCTATTTTTCCGGTGAGGATTACCTTCAAGCGGCGGCGTTTTCTATTCGTTTTCTAGACCGCGTTCAGGATAACCCCCTTGCTCAGGAAGCACACCAGTTGCTGGAAGAATTAGTCTATTCCTACTTAACGGTAGGTGAACTGGATCAGTTGGCGGAAACCTACCAGCAAGCCACGGTACGGGATAAACTGCTATATGTGTTAGCGCGCCGATATAGTCAAAAAAATGAGTTTTCCAAGGCGCGCCGTGTCTTGATTGATTTGTTACAACATTATCCAGATAGTGCCTATTATGTTGCTGCTCGAACGCTGTATGAACAAATTCGTATTTCTGGGGGATATGACCTCTCCGAAATTCGCCGGACAGAGCAAGATTCAAGTTATCATCGTCCCGTTTTGCCGGCAAAAGCCCTTTCTATCGGTTTGATTTGTCCACTGACTGGGCGTTACGCGGTTTACGGGCAGGCGGTGCAAGCTGGAATCAAATTGGCTATAAAAAAATTTGAATCCCGCGAGGGTATTCAGATAAATTTGGTTACCCGAGATTCACAAGCCGACCCCATTGTGGCGCTTCAAGCCGTCAATCAGTTGATCGAAGCCGAAGAAGTGGTCGCGATTTTAGGTCCGGTGATGAGTGATCCGACGGTTGTGGTTGCCGGTGTTGCTCAGGGACATCATATTCCACTGATCACGCCAACGGCAACCGACCGCGACATTAGTTCCATCGGCTCATATATTTTTCGGCTCAATGCGACCACCGCCACGCAAGGGGTGGAAATGGCAGATTACGCGGTGAATGAGTTAGGATACCGTAAATTCGGCTTGCTGTATTCCACCAATCCCGGCGCGATTCAACTGGCGCGGAGTTTTGAAAATCGAGTTTTACAATACGGCGGCTTTATTGTCTCGGATCAACAGTTTGTGGAGGGTACCACAGATTTTCGGGAGCAGATGGAAGCTCTCAAAGCCGCAGAACCGGAAGCGATTTATATCCCAGCGACGCCCGCCGAGGCTGTGTTAATCGCTCCCCAACTGGCATACCACCACATTGATGCCCAGATTCTTGGTTCGGAGGGGTGGGGCGATGAGAGTGTGATCCGGCTCGGAGAACGATATGTGAATCATGCGATTTTCACGGCACAGTTTTACAGTTCGACCGACTCTCCGGTGGGGACACAATTTCAGAGCACATTTCAATATGAGTATGGTTACAAACCAGACCGTACCGCCGCTTTAGGCTATGATGCTGTAAATCTGATTTTATCCTGTGTGGCTCAGGGAAATACAACTCCTACCGCCATTCAGCAATGCCTTGCCCGTACGCGTGATTATGAAGGGGCCTCTGGAAAAATCACCTTTCTGGAGAGTGGTGATGCCAAACGAGATGTGGTATTGTTGACTATCATTGATGGCAATTTTGTGGAGGTTCACGATTAACGTTGGGATTGTTGGCGCAGGACGGGTGGGTTGTGCCCTTGCCGTTGCGCTAGGGCGATGTGGTTACCGGATTACAGGGATTTCCAGCCGGCGGCGGGCATCGGCTCAGATATGTGCCGGATGCGTACCCGGTCAAGCCCCGCCCCCTGTTGTGGAGCTATCCGAACTACCGGTACTGGCAGAGACGATCTTTTTAGCCGTCCCAGATGACCAACTGCAGGCGGTTAGCCAATCATTGCAACCGGTGCTACAGCCGCACCATGTGCTGATTCATCTGAGTGGGGTATTGGGGGCGGCAGAGGTGATCGCGCATCCAAATGCACTCTCCTTTCATCCCATCAAAAGTTTTTCGCGCCGGAAAACCCAAACCAATGAATTTGAGGGGATTTTTATCACCTTAGAAGGGACGCCAACCGCGTTACCGGTGGGGAGGGCAATTGCCCAGCGCCTTGGTGCCAACGTTCTGTATGTGGATTCGGCGCAAAAAGCGGTGTACCATGCCGCTTTGTGTCTCGCATCCAATTATTTGGTGACCCTTTTTGACCTCGCACGGGGGTTGTGCCATACCAGTGGACTTCCAGAAGACGTTATACCCCAACTGCTTTTCACATTAATGAGTGGCACTCTGGAGAATTTGCAGCGCGACCCGGTGGAAAATGCCCTGACTGGCCCGATCGCCCGCGGAGATGTCCAAACAATACGTAAACATCTGGATGCGTTAGCCGCTACCACACCGGATCAATTGCCCATCTATAAAATGCTGGGACGTTACACGCTTGACATTGTCCGGCGTAAACAACAGGTATCTTTGGATCGTCTTATTGCACTCACCGATTTATTGAAGGATTGATGTGATGCCATATTTTATTGAAGGTGTCGAAGTCAAATTGGTCTTAGGTGATTTGACGGAAGCGGATGTCGAGGCTATTGTTAATTCAGAGTGTGACCAATTAACGATGGCGCGAGGGGTAAGCGGAGCAATTCGTATGCGTGGCGGTGAAACCATTTACCAAGCTCTTCAAGAGCATGGCAAGGGGACCGTCGGCGAGGCGATTTTAACGAGCGGTGGCGACTTAAACGCGCAACACGTGATACACGCCATTATCATGGATACGGATTTTACCACCGATATGATCAAAATCCGTGAATGTACCCAGAATTGTCTGAACTTAGCAAATGAACACCGGTATATTTCAATAGCGTTTCCGGCATTTGGCACCGGTGTCGGGGATTATCCCCCGGATTTGTGCGCTCAAAACATGCTTAGCGAAATTCGGTCTGTTTTGCAAACACACCGTGAGGCAATCTCTATTAAAGAAATTCGCTTTTATCTCCATAATCAAGCTGTGTACGACGCGTTTGAAGAAGAATTGAAAAAACAGTTGTAATTCACTATAAACGTAATGAAGGAGCTTTCATGAAGCTAAGAATCGCACTGGTTCTTGGGGTCTGTTTACTGGCAAATTCGGCGCTGTTTTCCCAACCGGTCTCTGCGGACTATGCCGAGCAAATGCGGGCTTTTCAAGGTGCACTTCGTACCATCAAAATGTACTATGTCCAAGATGTGGATTCTGAAGACCTGATTTACCGGGCGATTGATTCCATGCTGGAACAACTCGACCCTCATAGTAACTTTTTGGATGCCGCCGCGGCAAAAAGACTGGCGGAGGAGCATCGCGGTAGTTTTGGGGGTTTGGGCATTGTGATCACGATTCGGAATGACGTCTTAACGGTTTCCGCCCTGATCAATGATCGGACTCCGGGGGCGCTTGCCGGCCTGCTACCGGGGGATCAGATCATCAAAATTGAAGGAGAATCAACTGAAGGCATTACCACCAGCGAAGCTGCCCAAAAAATGCGCGGTCCCATTGGTACAAAAGTGACCATTACCGTCAAGCGCGCCGGTGTGGACGAGCCGATTGATTTTACCATCACGCGCGGTAATATTCCGGTGGATACCGTACCGTACGCGTTTATGGTCGCACCGGGGATTGGTTATCTCCGGTTGGAGCGCTTTACCCAAAAGGCCATCCATGAATTCAATAAATACGTCAAAGAATTAGAAGATGCCGGGATGGAAAGCCTCATTTTAGATTTGCGGGGAAATCCCGGTGGCTATTTAGAACAGGCGTTTGGTATTGCGGAGCAGTTTATCGGTGATCAGGGTGTTATTGTTGAAACACGAGGGCGAATCCCGCGATCCACCCGGAAATACCGCTCCCGGCGCGCACAACCCTTGCGGAAGTATCCGGTGGTGGTGCTGGTGAATGAAGGTAGTGCGAGTGCCTCCGAAATTGTAGCCGGTGCATTGCAAGACTGGGATCGCGGTTTAGTGGTCGGTGAAACGACATTTGGCAAAGGTTTAGTGCAACGCGTGTTTACCGCTCGAACGCCACCCTACCCCATTACTGCCTGTGACGGTTGCCAGTTGAAATTGACGACCGCGCGGTATTACACCCCAAGCGGGCGGTGTATTCAAAAACCATACGAAGGACTTGACATCTTCAACTACCGCCATGAGCGGATTACGGACACCAAAGACCGCCCAAAATATCAAACCATGCACGGGCGTACCGTTTACGGCGGGGGAGGAATTTCCCCAGATGTGGAAGTGAAAATGGATAAGTTGAGTAAAGTCAGCTCCATTTTGCGTAGCCGTAATGCGTTCCGGCTGTTTGTCCAATACTATTATGAGCATATTCAACCGTTAGCGAACCTAACGGAAGTCCCTTCGGTGGATTCTACGCTCCAACAGCATTTTCTGACCTATCTGGAAACAGAAGCGATCCGCGTTGAACCGGAGGATGTGAAAGAAGATTGGGATTACATCCAACATGCCTTGAGCTACGAACTCACTTTAGAATATTGGAGCAAAAAGGGAACAGATTACCACCATGCCCGGCAAGAAGCGTACAAACAACTGATTCCCGTAGATACCCAATTAGCGAAAGCAATTGAACTGGCACCTAACGCCGAAGATTTGTTGGCACAGTGGTAATCGACCACAGAGGAGGTCTCAAACAAGGGGATTTCAATCGGTTCAAAAAGCGGGGATGTTGGGTCTCCGCTTTTCTTTATGGAGGTAGGCGTGAAGTTTCGGCGTTTAGAACGAGACCTTTTTGGCACATGGCTGTATGCCACCGTGCCGGAGGATCAAAAAAAAGCGATAAAAATACTCGGTACCGCCACCGATGGTGATGATGTGAGCCACGCCCGGCGGTTGCTCCTAGAATGCCTTGCCCGCAACATCCACACCGAAATGGCTGTTACCAGTCTGCTAAACCTTGGATTGGTAGGTTACGAACTCCCGCAACTAACCGATTTTTTGCTCCGTCCTGACCGGGACAGCAGCCGTACGCGGGGACAAACCATAGATGCTATTGCCGCTCTTCCCATTAGAGACGCCATGTTGTTTTTGCGCGATCTCTACCAGCACCCGGATGCCTCCATATCACTCAAAGTGATGATCATCATTGCCGTGATAAATACGGGTGACCCCGCCCGGTTGGAACCGCTGATCAACTGGATCGACATTACCTCCGAGGTTGTGGAAATTGAGCGACTCCACCAGATCATACGTAAAACCGGTGATACCCCGACCCCGACAGATAGTTTACTTCCGGTATTCTTAGTGGCGCTACTGAAAAAATTTCAAAATGACGCGCCGGATGCGTTACAATATCGCTATCAAACCTATTTTATCCTCAGTTGGTTTCGTGACCATCCCCACCACATTGATGAAGCTGTCATTGACCGGTTCGTGCCGTTGCTTCATGACCCTCCGCTGTTTCCTCATGTCAAGGCTGCCCTCGATCAGGTGGCACAACAGACACCATCCCATCCGTTGAAGAAAATCTTGCAAGAAAAAGAGTGGGAGAGTATTCGGCACCGGGTGGAAACACGGCTTGCCGCAGGAGATTTTACAGATGCCGCTACCGTGGATCACATTACTGATGAGGTTCTGAAAACGATTATCCGGCAACGGGTGGTGGAAATGCCGGAGACAGAACCTTCCGATGTCGTCGGAAATGTGATTCAAAATGTCCTGCGTACTTTGGGGTTAGATTAGCTCAAAATTCAATTTCTGCCAGTGCTATAAAATCGATAGTCTCTATATCGTCTTCCACGTCAATGCCATGTCCTACCTCGCCCTGCCGGCAATATGACCGGTACTGGCATTGGGGGCATTCTTTATCTTTCTTTTCCGTCTTTGTAAAGTCAGCTTCTGTGCGCAACTGGGTGATCTTCTGGATAGCGTTTTGCAATTTTGCTTTAACGTGCTGGTGGAACGTTTCATGGTATGCGATCACGACAGGTTGCGCCGGATATTCGGCATACCAGTACACAAATGATATTTGTGCCGGAGAGATGGCTGTTTCTCCGTACAAATGTTGGCTACCTTCTGCCAACACATAGCAATAAACGGCAGTTTGCCAACTTTCTTTAAGCTGATTATACTTCGGTGGAGACTCGCTAGTTTTCCAGTCCACAATGACCGCCTCTCCACTGGGGGTGAAAATGAGCCGGTCATATTTTGCCGTTAGCCGGTAGCCTTCAAATGGTACTGAAAGTTCCACCTCAGAGAGATGCTCTCCGGCGGGTAAATCCGGTGGGGTGACCGTGTAGTTTACCCACCACTGCTTCAACTTTTCATCCTGTTGCAAAAGCGGGGAGACCTCCAGTCCCAGAGCCTCTTGGTAGACCAACTGGTGGAATGCCTGCCCCCGACGAATTTTGGCATCTTGTTCGGTTAGTTGGTGGGTCACCGGGGCGGGCCACGCCAGTTTTTTCACATCCCGCAGATAAAATTTGCGCGGACACTGGTCAAATAAGGTTAAACAACTCTGGCTAAACTGAAATTGATCGGGGATTAAAGACATGAGGATTCCTTACGTTAAACTCATCCAATTGCGATCCTGACGGTAAAATGCCACCCGTAGGTTGGCAATTACATCATGGGGGGAGCTTGCCTTTTTCTATTGCCGCCGGTGAGCCAAATATTTACCGATGCGTTCCTCCGATAGTCCATAGCTACGTGCCGTATCGATCAAATTGATACCCGCGTCTAGTATCGTGTTTAATTAAGGTTTCTGCTTCTTTTTCTGTGATCTGATTGTCGCCAATCTGCGCGGCGCCAAAGCCGAGTGCAGAGACCGTTATGCCAGTTGTGCCAAAATTTCGGGGTTGGATCATGAGCTATGGTTTATGGGGACGCGTTAAACCGGGGGGTGTGTCTGAAAAAACCAGCTAAATACAAATAAATATTGTTTTATTTTTAGAGGTACCGGTCACGCCTTTGTTGCGGGGTTTGTTTCCCGATATTTGTAAAATGCTCGTATTGCGTAGTACGTGGCTATGGCGACGATCACTACGAAAAGCAGTGGTTGATGCCGTAATGGAAATGCGGGCATTTCTGCCAAATTCACGAAGACGAACAACGAGACGGGGTAGGATACAAATACCAGCAGATATAATTTTCGTTTCCACTCTCCCACGCCGATCATGGTGAGGGCTGCCCCTACTGTCGAGATGAAGGCAGAAAGTACCGGATGTGGCAGTTCTGGGGTGGGAGCCGTAGCTGCATCCAACAATAAGATTGAGAAGATCAGGCAGAGAAAAACGCCCGGAATTCCCACTAAAATAAACAGGAGTGTTTTTTGAAGATTTTCTTTGCTGAGAACAGATTCCATGGTGTGTTTTCCTCAAATTAAGTGCAACGGGGCTTATTCCCCCGGCGATGGGGAGGATGAATATCGTATTTCCGGCGACTGACTACCAGCATACCATTGATCAGACGCTTTTTCCGGAAACCGAGCAAATGAAAAATTTGGATGGTGTACAGGCGAGCAATTCGGGTATTTACAATAAACGTATCGGATTGGTGCGGATGGCGGGTGACGCCCGGCAAAAGGTGTACCCACCGGCACGTCCGGAGCCGGCGCAAAAAGGATGAGACATACAACCAAAACGGCTGGATTCGTCGGGCTAGAAAGAAACCATCATCTCCCTGTCCTTGGTACAGCGGTAAAAATACGCGGCCGCTTTCTGGAGCGCGGATGTCTCCCTTACGGTCGGTTGCCAATAGTTGGTGCTTGTGGACGGGGGTCAAATTTTCAAAGCCGGGTTTCATGCGGAAGCGGTCTGCTGGCGTGATCCCATGACGGTAGCGGACTTCCAAAGTCCGGGGTAAGCCGCGGGTGGCGCGGGCAAGTTTGTGATGATACTGCCGGACTTCCGGAAAGTGCTTTGCCGAAAGGCAACCTGCCGAAACTAAGGATATCCAAATCGCCGCTTCCTGATAATCAATTGAAGAGGGGTCATCATGTTGACCGGCTTCAAATCCGTAGGAGACACAGCCCAAATCATTGACCCAACCCAACATCACGCCCTCAAGCGCTTCTTCAATGCCTAAAATCAAGGGGACGGGCAACCGGGACGCAAACCGCCGGTTCCGCAGGGTGTCTCCAAACAATACAAACGGGGCACTCCGGGCAGAAGAGGTGTGCAGGTCAATAACGAAAAAATCCTCAAAAGGATGTTGCAGGGCATCATCCAAAACGGCGATTAATTCCTGTTGTTCTTGGTATTCAATCCCCGGTGGGAGATAAGGGCTTCTGGTACGGGCAATGATTTCATTGGTCCAGATACGGTTTAAATCTTTATCGACATAACGTTTTCCCAAGCGGAGCGCTGTTAAATTGCCGATCACCGCCATGAATTTGCCTCGAAAGGGCACTTTTTCATGTTCTAAACGTTGGAGCACTCGCCACAGGGCGATAACCCCGGAGCGCTCATTCCCGTGCATTGCTCCGACACAAAAGACGATGGGTCCACCGTCAAACGTGCCGTATGTACCCAAAAGCCGGTTTTCAAAAGAGGTTTCGTGTAGTTCATCGTGCAGAATCAATGGTGCTGACAATCTGATTTACTCCTTTTTTAATTTTTCTTCGATTAAGTAGCCCGCGATTTTCATAAAGTCATGCTGGGTCACAATGCCCACCAGTCGCCCGTCGGAAACAACCGGTAGGCAGGAGACCCGTTCTTGTTTCATCAGGTCAATTGCATCTAAGGTGTGGGTTTCTGGGGAGACGGTGGGCATATCGCGCCGCATCACTTCGCCCACCGTGACAGAAAGGAAATTCTCGCATTCAAAATCTCGTTGCAAAATATAGCGGATCAGTGTTCGGAACGAGATTAGCCCGACGAAATTGTGGTTATCATCTTCTACGGGGACATGCCGGATGTGATGCCACTTCATCAGGCTAATGACCATTTCGAGCAGGTCATCTTCATGCACGGTGAACAAATCCCGCGTCATATACTGTTCAACCTGAGCATAATGGTATTTCCAACTCTCATCTGAAGGTTCTAACTCTGCCAATTTCCACTCATGAACGGGTATTCCCTGTTTTTGGTATTTGATCATGGCTTGGGTCAGGGTTGCTAGACATTCTTCGGTAGTCCCTTCATCTTTCATTTGTCCGAACGAGTGAATTTGCCATTTGCAGCCGGTTTGAAAGGCATTAACGCGCTTTTCAATAACGCCCAAATAGCGATCAATATCCGCTTGATCAATCTCGGCACTTTCCAATCCCTTTTGCGCTAAGGGTAGGAGCTGGTTGATCAGCTCTTTTGCCGGTATAATCTTTTGGTCGAACCACACAAATTGCGAGTCCAACCCCCGCCGGGCGGCGGCGACAAAATTCCCTTTTACATCATCAAAATCCATAAGGTCTTTTACCTTATCGCCGTATTTCCAGTCGATTCCGTTGATCAATCCAAACCAGAACGCGGCATTTGCGACTTCGTCCAGCACGGTGGGTCCGGCGGGCAACACGCGGTTTTCAATCCGCAGGTGGGCTTTACCATTGGTGATGCCGTAGCAGGGGCGGTTCCAGCGATAAACCGTGCCGTTATACAATGATAACGCTTTGAATTTGGGTAATTCTCCCCGCTTTAAAATATCAAACGGATTATCTTCCAGATCGCCATGTAAGATGGCGCGGCGGCGCGAAATATCCTCTTGGAAAATTTCCAATACCGATGTTTCCACCCAGCGGTCACCAAAATTAACCCGTGGATTTTGCTCCCGGAACGGCGTTTGAGGGAAGTTGCGTTTATCAACCGATTGTTGGAAGACGGCGATACGGGTTTCACACCACAACCGTTTACGGAACAAAAACGGGGAATTGGTGGCAACCGCCATCACCGGCGCCGTGACCAATTGGGTGATGTTGTACAACCGGGCAAATTTTGCCGGTGATACCTGAAAATGGACTTGAAAACTGGTATTGCAGGCTTCCAGCATCAGGGAATCATGACGGATGTGCAGTTCGTCAATCCCTTTTAAGAAGAACTCGAAGTCCGAGCCGCCACGCAAACGGTTTAGGGCGTTGTTGAGTTCAAAGTAGCGCGGATTATCGGTCATATTTTCAAGGGTTAAATCGGATTTACGCACCGTGGGTAGCGTGCCACTCAATACAATATCTGCTCCGAATTTTTGGGCGGCTTGCCGGGCGTTATCAATGTAGGTATTTAAGTTGGTTTCCAGTTGTCGCAAGCAGTCTCCCCCAAAGTCGATCGGGTCTAAGTTGAATTCAATATTGAACTTACCGAGTTCGGTGGTAAAGTGGGGGTCACTTAATTCCGCGAGTACTTCCCGGTTAATCATGGCGGGGCGTGCCGCCTGATCGACTAAAAATAATTCTTGTTCGGCACCAATCCGGTGGACATCCGATTCAATCAGACCGGCGTTTAACATGTATTCAAATGCCCGAACATCCTCCAATAAGGCTCGGGTAAAATCGCGCAGACCTTCTTGATTCTCAGAACTCGTCTTGATATTATGATCGCCCATAACGGTTACTCCTTAATACCCAAAGATGGTGAAGGGTGCTATAGCAACCCGAAATGACGGCGCCGTGGACGGGTCGTGCTACCTCGCGGTGCTGGAGGTATTGAATTGCTACAGATTTGGCGGGTTGATCCGGTAGATTATCAGTTTTAACATATTCAAAATCAAAAAGCAAGAAGAATTTACGGGGGTAACTCCTGAACACCGGTTTGACCTTGACAGCCAATCCAGAGGGGGATATATTCCGTCACGAATGAGCGAAATGAGCGTTTTACCCCCAATACGCAATTCCAATAGAGGATACCTCATCATGGAACGGTATGAACGTCTGTTAGTTTGTCTGGAATTGGCTGTTGAACCGGTGGACCAAGCCATTATTGAATACACTGCCAAAATTACCCGGATGGCAAAATCAAAAACGGTTTATTTTATTCATGTCGTGCCTACCTTTGATCTTCCGGCAGACTTGATCGAAACGTATCCCAACTTGATGCCGGTCGATGAAATGGAAATCGCCCTGCTTCAAGACCGGGTAAACGCCTTTTTCGGGACGGCTTATCCCGAAACAGACATCCAATTCGATGTGTTAGAAGGGGAAACTGTGACAGAAATTCTCCGCTATGCCAAAAACAAGTTGATCGACCTCGTTGTGCTGGGCAAGAAAAAAGCGGATCATCATGTGATTGTCACGGAAAAAGTGACACGGAAATCTCCTTGTTCGGTGTTGATCATCCCGGAAGGGTGCGGTACGGCACTCCAACAGATTTTAGTACCGGTTGATTTTTCACGTTATTCAGAAATTGCCTTAAATGTTGCCATTGAATTTGCCGCGGCGGTACATCCCCCTGCCCAAATTCAGGTCGCGCATACCTACGATGTGCCGGCAGGATACTACAAAACGGGAAAAACGTATGATGAATTTGCTGCAATCATGGCAGAACATGCTCGGGAAAAATACCAGCAATTGATTCAGCGGGTTGACGTGCAGGGTATCGCGGTACAACCGGTATTCAAGTTGGATTCCAATGTGGTCAACAGCATCGAAGCCCTACTCACCCAAGAAAAGAGCGACCTGCTGGTGCTCGGTGCGCGAGGTCAAACCGATCCGGCATCATTGATACTCGGTAGTAAAACCACCAAGTTGATCCGGCAAATTGAAATCCCAATGCTGGTGGTGCGGGAAAAAGGAGATCGGGTGCATTTACTAGAAGCCCTGCTTCAAATCTAAAGGTGACGGGACCCAGCACAGACCTTATTGGCACTAACTTTTACATTGACACTGGCAAGTGCCTTTCATATAATCCCCCCACGGAGTACTCATGAAAACCGAAGTGGCGTATTTCAACAGCCGTGAAGCCGCTCAAATTTTAGGCGTTAATGTTTCATCCGTAAAGCGTTGGACGGATGAAGGTAAACTGGAATGTATCCGCACTCTAGGCGGCCACCGCAAATTTATGGTGCGGCATCTATTAGACTTTTTGAAAAAGCACCGCCGCAAAACCTCCCAAGTTAATCTAACACCTATTGAGAGTGAAGCCGATCTGGAACTCCGGTACCATATGTTTCGCCGGAATTATGAAGCCCTGATTCCACCTATTTATGAGCACGCATTTGAATGTCATCGGGATCAGCTTCAGCAAATATTGAATGAGCTTTACCTGAGCCAATGTCCCTTGGCGGAAATTTACGGGGATATTCTAACGCCAGTATTGCACAAAATCGGTCATGAATGGGAGCAGGGGCGGATTTCGATCACGGAAGAACACATTGCCACCCAGACCATTCGGGATAGTATTATTCGGTTGCGGGGAATTATTCAGATACCCACTGCGAAAATTGGTAAAGTCCTCTCCCTCAATTTATCCCATGAATTGCATGATATTGCCCTAAAGATGACCGAACATCTTTTGGAAACCAAAGGATTTGAGGTCTTTTACTCCGGTCAAATAACACCAACGATCCACCTAGCACACGTTTTTGAGCGATACCAACC
Organism: Gemmatimonadota bacterium; assembly: GCA_003697105.1. GTDB lineage: Bacteria > 4572-55 > 4572-55 > J002 > J002 > J002. Next base: position 40,436 of record RFFQ01000186.1, read on the forward strand.
GGATCGATTGTATATTTCAAGTACGGTGGCGAAGGCAGATACGACCCAACAAGAACTAGACCGTCTATTTGCGTTATGTGAGGCGCACCATTGTGAAGTTTATGTCGGGGGGACCGGCTTTGACGCCCTTCAATACGATCATCCGGCAGTGATCCGACGAATTTATCGCTTTCAGGATATTTAACCATTACTTAGGATAAACCAATTATTATGCCGCGATTGACCGTCAATTTAAGTGATGGACTTCAAAAAGTTTACGAGCTTCGGCAGGGAACAACGACGCTGGGTCGCGGAGCATCCAATGACATTATTTTGAGTGACCCCACCGTCTCCCGCCGGCACGCCCGGATCGAATTAGATAATAATCAGGCCGTTCTGGTGGATCAGGGTAGTACAAGTGGGACGTACCGGAACGGTGTTCGGATTGAGCGCGAATCGCTTGCCCATGGGGACATCATCAAATTGGGGAGTGTGACCGCCCAGTATGACTCCGAACTGATGAAAGTAGTGGAATTAACCACCCGTACCTATACCGCTTCTGGATTAACCCATTTCGCCATTGATCGCCCCTCGTCCCTTGATGATTCCCGCTCCACATGGGGCGCCACGGCTTCTACCCACCTTGACCCCAATTCCCGCAATTACCAGCGAAAGCTGGGTATCCTCCTAGATGTCAGCCGTACCTTGAGTTCTGGATATTATAAAGTAGATGACCTGTTGCATCACATTATTGATCTACTCTTCCAGATCATGAGGATTGATCGTGCCGTGATTTTGCTCCACGATAAAACCACCGATGAATTAATACCCCGAATCTGTCACCCCGAGTTGGTAAGTAAGGAAGACGTCCATTCGGAATTGATCATCAGCCGTACCATTACCCGCAAAGTTTTGGAAGAAGGGGTCGCGATCTTGACCTCCGATGCCAGAGCCGATGAGCGGTTTGATGACGCTCAAAGTATCGTCTCGCAGGCGGTTCGCTCAGCGATGTGTGTCCCGTTGCAGGCAAAAGAGACTGTGGTCGGGGTGCTCTATGTGGATAATCTGGGTGACCCTGATTGTTATAATGATGACGATCTGGAGTTCCTAGCGGCATTTGCCAGTCATGCTGCTATCGCGCTGGAAAATGCCAATCTCTACGAAGCTACCGTCAATATGAAAAACTACGTAGAGAACATTCTGCAAAGTATTACCAACGCCATTATCGCCATTGACTTGAATGGGATAATTACCCAAGTCAATCTGGAAGCCGAGCGAATCCTAAAAATGAAAAGCGATGCCTTGGTTGGGACCCAGTACGCCCAAGTTCCCCATCTGGATCAGTTACAACCCTTTTTGGAGCAAGCTTTGCAAGAAGGTCAGTTTGTCAACCACGTGGAAAGCAAATTTGTATTAGGTCTCGATCTCGAATTGATTCTGGACTTGGGAACACACCCCTTACGTGACCGGAACGAGCAAACCATTGGTGTGTTGCTGGTGTTTCGAGATGTAACGAAATTGAAATTGATGGAAGAGGGACTCCGCCGGGCAGACCGGCTGGCTACGATTGGACAGATGGCGGCGGGGATTTCCCACGAAATCCGCAACCCGCTAACCTCAATCAAAGCTTTTAGTGAGCTTATCTATCGTGATGCTGCTGAAGAGAGCCGCCAACGCCGGTTTGCCAGTATCGTGGTTGAGGAGGTTGACCGCCTGAACGGTATTGTAGAAGGGTTGCTCTCTTTCGCCAAAGAGGGGAAAGGTACTTTTGAGCCTCAGGATGTGAAAACCATTCTGGAAGAGACCTTGCGGTTGGCAAAAGAACCAATCATGAAAAGCCGGATTGAAGTCATCAAGCACTACGAAGATGACTTACCACTGATTCCGGCCGATAAAAACAAATTAAAACAAGTACTCCTTAATCTGATCCTCAATGCGGTGCAAGCGATGAAACCCAATGGGACACTAACACTCTCGCTCTCTGCGGAAAACCTGAATCCCCGCCTCAACACTGCCGCCGTCATTATCGCTATTACCGACACGGGACCGGGTATCTCTCACCAACAACAGGAAAAGATTTTCGACCCCTTCTTTACAACCAAGCGGGAAGGTACCGGTTTAGGGCTTGCCATTACCCAACAAATTGTAAAGAGTCATGACGGTTTCCTCGAACTGGAAAGCGAAATGGGCGTTGGGACAACCTTCCGGGTGATTTTACCACAAATGAATCCCTCAGAATAACCTTGCTTCGCTTCTTGACATCCCCACGATAGCGGTTTTTACGGTTGCACCGCAATTCTGTTACCCAACACTACCGGTAAATGTGTATCAGACTTACCAGACTCGCTGTAAATACCCACGTTGATTGAACGTAAGCCGAAATTTTTCTAATGACCGGTCGGATTTAAATTCGGGATGCTGAGACAGAAATGCTTTCACCGCTTCCATGGGCCCAGGACCAAAATCCGGTAAGACAGGGTGCCCATTTACGATCGTATCTTCCACAATCAAATATGAACCCACTGTGACCCATTTGCTGTATGTCTCCATTTCTTGCAACACATGGTCTTTAGTGTGATCACTGTCCAATATCACCAAAATGGACTTTTTGCCACGTACTTGTTCATAAACCTGATTCACGACCTGTTTGTCTGTGGATGACCCTTCAATATATTGGATACGTGGGTGGGAGGGTTGCGTCTCTCTCTGTTTGATATCAATACTGATAATTTTTCCCTTGCCACATAGTTCAAGAATAGAAGCAATAAAGAGGGTTGAGCCGCCGTCGTAGGTACCGGTTTCGATAACCAAATCGGGTTTGAGTCGATAGATGAGTTCCTGATAAATCCACATATCCATGGGGCATTTTTTAGCGGAAACCCCCAACCATTTTGTCTCTTCAAACCAGACCCAACTGTTATAATAATCACACAGAAAATCTTCTGCGGTTTTTTGTGGTGAACGCCGGATGGTGTCTCTTAGCCTTCCCAACCACGAGCGGGTTTGCGCCGGTTTGGTTTGCATGTGTTCAATTTGGGTCTGTAGCGCCCCTAATTTTTGCCATAGGAGTTGGTTTTTGTGCATCATTTCGCCGAATTCAATGGCGCGTAACCGTTCGGTTTCTTCCAATAACTCTAGGCTGAATGTGTGACTTTGAAAGCGTTGCCAGCACGCATTTAAGGCTTTATTCTGATCAAGTACCGCCGCCGAAACCAAGATACCCAAGCCATAAAATATTGGGAATTGGAGTAACTCAAACGTGATCTGACTCTGCGCGATGAAATCTTCCAACGCCGTTAGAACACCGTTTCGGGACCCTCCCTCCCCCGTGGCATTGTGTAAATGATGGTTAAACTTGTAATCTTCCCATAGTTCTTTTTCACCGTATCGAATCCCAGACTGTTGGTGCGGATGGCGGAATTCAGCAGGAATGATGTCCGGTTGGTAATAAAGGTCGCGGTGACCATAGGGCCAATTCAAATCATGAAGCAATATCACCGGGAACGTCTCCGCTTGCGGGTGATTTTTTTCAATCGCCTGTAATTCATGGTAGACCGTGTACCAATTATGGTCACCATCAATAAGAACCGCGGTAAGGTCTGTCAATTCGGGCAAAATATCTAAACTGTTTTGTTGGTATAATGTGAAGTGTCCACCTATCTCTTGTTCGAGAGTCGCTTTATCAAACTGAGGGTACGGTTCGATTACGATCAATGAATTTCCCTTTTTGGTGCAGTGCCGGAGCAACTTTCGGGTGTTTTTTCCACGGTCTGCCCCGATTTCCACGATCTGCCCGGAAAGGCAATCGAGTACATCCTCAATAATAATTTCCCAAAAGCGATACATGACTAATCCTTTTGCCAGTAAACCCCAGTCCAGTCAATCGGGTGTAAGGGTGCGGTAATGGTGTGGGTTTGGCGGAATTTCTGCACGGCACTTTTGCATTGAGGTACAGCCCCGTAATCATCAATAATGACGAATCCACCGGCGCTGACTTTTTCGTACAGTGCTGTCAGAACTTGCCAGGTGGAACCGAACAGGTCACCATCTACCCGGAGGAGTGCCAATTGTTGTACGGATACGGTGGGGAGAGTATCCTTAAACCAGCCTTTCACAAATTTCACTTGAGAATCCAACAAATCGTAACGGCGGAAATTCTCTTGGACAGTTTGCAAGCTGACCGAGAGTCCGGGAACGTTTTCTTTGTGTAGTTGCAGGGGTTCATCTTCGGGTCGTTCGGGAAGGGGAAGCCCCTCAAAGGAGTCTGCCACCCATACGGTCCGGTCGGAAATCTCGTGAACCGCCAGAACGCCTCGCATGAAAATGCAAACTCCACCGTGCCATACGCCACATTCAATCAGGTCACCCGGAATATCATTTTTGATAATCTCATTCAAACAATATTCGACATTTTCCAGCCGCTTACGCCCAATCATGGTATGGGCATAGACCAGATGTTGCAGGTCATTATGGATATGTTCTCCAACTTGCCGTCCGGTATATAATTCCTCGAACATGGTCGGATGCATCTGCCGGATATTGTGTAGCTCCTCAAAGCTGACAGAGGGTTTCCTGAAAAATGGTGATTTTTCTTGTAATTTCGTATGCAGGTAGTAAATCCGCAGTTCATTTTCCAGATAAATTTCATTCAATAAGGCGCTTTTGAGGAGATTGAGATAACGTTTTTTCATTATTTGCCTTTGGTTGGGGGGGTTGAAGTCTTTCCAACAGGGAATTTAATAAAATGGTCCCACCTTCGCTGGTCATAGTTCACCTTTTGAAATACAGCAATATTAGACGGTGTTGCGGGTACTTCTTCAAAATCGTTCCGGTTTTTGCGGATAAAATGGATTACAGACTGGATGCTACTCATCCACATATCATCAAAAATAAGGTAACCGCCTTTTTTACAAAGGGGAGCATACATGTAAAAATCTACCAGAGCGGCGTCAAACAGATGATTCCCATCAATAAAAATTAGGTCAAACGTGCGGTTTTGCCGAGCCATATCCACTGCTACCCGGTTTGATGAGTCCTCATAAAACTCAAACGCACTTTTTTCACCCCATTGCGGGGCATGAGTTGTGGCATGGACGTGACCAATACCCTTCCATGCTCGGGTTTGGTAGGGGTCTGTCGCGGTTAAGTATCCCATTTGATTTTTGGTGATGGCGGCGAGGAAAAAGAGCGTACTAAATCCATACGCCAAACCGATTTCAATGATGGAGATTGGCTTTTTCGCGAGACAAAATTCATATAACCACATGCCCTGACCGGGACTAATGCGGGTGAATTCCTCAAGTGGATATAATTGTCCGTCAGCCCCTTTTTGCTTTTCACCCTTATACATGGAGATAAGCGTGGATCTGAAGGGTTCGTTGAGATTCTCCAATAGGTTTTCTACTGGGGGAACCGTAAGGGGGGACACTGGTTTACCGAATATGTTTCTGAAAATATTTGTCATCATCCGAATCTCCGTTGGATGTAGGCGGATATATATCCCAAGAAATGGGCTACTTGGGAGAGTCCTAGCAACCCGATTAATTTCATTTTTTGAATCCATCCATATTTTTTTAATCGGAGCGGGTAGGTTACTAAATTCCGGTAAAAGTAGCGTTCCCCAAGTTGAATATCGGTTTCATATTCTTTTATTTTTTCGTGATAAACAATCGTTGCTGTACCGTATTTAAAGTGCATGTTCCAGAAGGTTCGCAGGGTGTGGTTGTGGATATGATGGAGACGGGCATTTTCCACAAATTTCAGATGGTAACCGGTATGCAAGGCTCTTACACAAAATTCGCGGTCTTCTCCGGCGGAGGTGGGGAAAGATTCATCAAATTGACCGATGGCATAAAATGTGTCGCGATATAACGCAAAATTGTTGGAGGTAAAAAAGTAGAACAGACTGCCTTCAAAAAAGTGGTACAAGATGTCAATCAATAGTTGCGAAGCTTCAGAGTAACTGTTTGGTAAGATATTGATAGTTTTCCCCCCAACTATCGCTTTTTCTTCCCGATGCTCCCACAGGACTTGCAACCAATCCGGCTCAGGAATGCAATCATCATCGGTAAAGGCAATAAATTCACCCTGAGCCAGTCTGACACCCGTGTTCCGAGCATGAGCGGGTCCCTGATTTTTTTGTTTGTGATACCGGACCCGGTTGTGCAAGTCGAATGACCGGATGAGGGGTTGAAGATCGATCTTGCTACCATCATCGATTATGATAATTTCCCATTCTCGATCAATCTGCTGGGCGAATAACCCGTTTAAACATTGGAGAAGCATTCCGGGGCGGTTATATGTTGGAACGATGACGGAAATATCCACTATACCGGCTTACTCGTAAAACCTAGGAGGGAAATAAAGTTATCATCTATTGAAATCTGCGAATTGGGGTGTTGCCATGCGAGTTGTACGGCGCTCCTGGGGGCAGTTTCTGCTGTATTTTCTAGTTTCGCTTGCGCTACAACAGGTTACTTTTTATATTTTTTGAGTCGTTTTTTACGTTCTTTTTTACTCAAGGTGTCCCGTTTGGGGCATTTTTTGCAGAACTTACCTTTTTCTTTGTATTTTTTACAACATTTACTGGACGTTGCCATCTGTGATTTGCTTGTAGGACTTCGAGCGTTTTTTGACTGCATTTCAAAGAGACCCAACGTAAGTAATTCCAGTTATTTTGTCAATAGCGTAGGACTTTTGAGGTCAGGTCATGGCCCACACGCCCGTATTCTCCTTTATTCGACCGCATCACTTGGCGGTGCTGGTCTTGGTATTTCCACCCCTGATCGTTTTCTTTCTGAATCTGGTATTTCCGCTTCCGATAGAGAATCTCACTCCGGAACCTTCGGTGAGGGTCTTTGACCGGAATCATCACTTAATGCGGGCATATACCACCTCTGCTGGGCGCTGGCATTTTCCAGAATCATTGGATGAGGTTTCCCCCAATCTGGTTTTAGCCACACTTGCCTACGAAGATCGTTGGTTTTACCGGCATTGGGGCATCAATCCTTTTGCCCTGATGCGGGCGTTAACGGTCAATGTTCAGGCGGGGAAAATCGTCATGGGCGGTTCAACCCTGACGATGCAGATCGCCCGGATGGTGGAACCCAAAGAGCGAACGGTACCCAATAAACTGATCGAAATGTTCCGGGCATTGCAGTTGGAGTGGCACTTTTCCAAGCCGGAACTTTTGCGACTGTATTTCAATTTAGCCCCTTATGGCGGCAATTTGGTAGGGTCGGGGGCCGCCGCTCGCTTCTATTTTGGCAAACCGCAAGCACAACTTAGCCTTGGCGAGGCGGCACTGTTGGCAATTATACCCAATTCACCGAATCAATGGCGGCCAGACCGGTTTCCGCAGGAGAGCCAAGCGCGCCGGGATCTGTTGCTCCACCAACTGCACACCCGGCGAAAAATTACCACCAAACAATTAAACGAGGCCCTGAGTGAATCGGTGCCCGCCACCCGGCAGAACCTCCCCTTTTTTGCCCCCCATCTGGCAGATTATCTGCGCCAAACGTTCCCCCGGGAACACACATTTCAAACGACGATTGACCCCCAGATGCAACACCTTGCCCAATCAACCTTAAACCGCTATTTATTGCCTCTCCGGGCAAAAGAGATTTATCAAGGTGCGGTGGTGATCATCGATGTGCCTTCGCGGGAGGTGCGGGCATTGGTCGGATCGTTCGATTTTTTTGAGACGGCGCATGAGGGGCAAGTCAATGGTGCCCTTGCACCCCGTTCCCCAGGCTCAACCCTCAAACCCTTTTTGTATGGCTTAGCATTGCATCAAGGACGCATCACGCCGGAGACACGTTTAGCCGATGTGCCGGTGGATTATGCCGGTTATTCGCCGGTTAATTATGATGAACAGTTTAGCGGTTGGGTGCCGGTGCATCAAGCGTTAGCCCGATCATTGAATGTTCCAGCAGTTAACCTTTATGCCCAAATGCGCGGTGGGGATGGGCTTTATTCATTCCTTAAAGCCGCTGGCATCCGTACCTTGACCGAACCCGAAACGCATTATGGTTTATCTCTGATTTTGGGTGCGTGTGAGGTCAATTTGCTTGAAATGACCAATTTGTATGCCGGTTTAGCGCATCAAGGGCAGTTTGGAGAGTATCACCTGCTTAAAAAAGACCCTACAGATGTTCAGCGACCCCTTACGGCTGGGGTAGAACTTGATCCGGGGGCGTGTTTTATCCTGACAGAGATGTTGACGGAGCTAGAGCGCCCTGATATGCCCGCGACGTGGCAAAAGACCGTCGATTTGCCCAAAGTGGCATGGAAAACCGGCACGTCTTATGGTCACAAAGATGCGTGGAGCATCGGCTATTCACCGCGATACGCTATTGGGGTATGGGTCGGCAATTTCGATGGGCAGGGTGCGCCGGAACTCACCGGTGGGGAAGCCGCCGCTCCCATACTGTTCGCGCTGTTCAATGCCGTCGCGCAGGAGGATCAAATCGATTGGTTTGAAGCACCGCCCGCGGTCGCCCAGCGGCAGGTGTGTAGTCTCAGCGGGATGGTGCCGCATGAATACTGCCCGACCACCCAAACCGAATTTTATTTACCCGCGGTCTCGCCCCGTAAACCGTGTACCGTTCATCTGGGCATTTCGGTGGATGATCAGACCGGATACCGGCTTTGCTCCGTCTGCCGGGTGAATCGAGCCTATCACCGCGAAACCCGTATTGAATTGCCACCGGAGGTTGCCACGTGGCTGGAACGCCGAGGATATCCTCTTGAACCGCTCCCGGAACACCTCCCCATCTGTACTGCGATTCCGGCGGGACAGGCACCGATTATCCGTTCTCCTTCGGCAGATGTGGACTATATTATCCGGCAGGGGGTGGATCGGAAATACCAGCAAATTTTGCTAGAAGCCAGTGTTTCCAATCGAACCCGAAAAATTTATTGGTTTTTAGACCAAGAATTGATTTTTAGCGGCTTACCCACCGAACCGGTATTTATCACTCCTGAAAAGGGCATTCATACGTTGGTTTGTATGGATGATGAGAGCCGGCGCACCACAATGACCTTCCGGGTAAAATGAGAATCCTTGCGTGATTTGCCCCGATGATGTATGTTGGCGCGTGTTCATGACCGGTATCGCTTCTCGGGAAGGAGGTATGTTTTGTTATGAAACCCGTTATCTGCCCGCGGGTGAAAATCTGTTGCATCACCTCGATAGAAGAAGCTCAACTTGCCATTGAGGCGGGTGCCGCCGCGTTAGGTCTCGTCTCGGAGATGCCCAGTGGTCCCGGCGTGATTTCCGAAGACCTTATTGCGGAAATTGCCGCCACCGTACCGCCCCCGATCGCCACGTTTTTACTGACCTGCAAAACGTCGGCCGCAGAGATTATCGCCCAACAGCGCCGCTGCCGGGTAAATACGGTGCAATTGGTGGATCGGGTACAAGAGGGTACTTACCCACAGTTACGCAAATCGTTACCGGGGATTCATATTGTGCAGGTGATTCATGTGGTGGATGAGACCTCCGTATCGGAGGCGGTAGAAATTGCACCGCAAGTAGATGCCTTATTGCTGGATTCCGGTAATCCCAATTTACCGGTCAAAGTGCTCGGCGGTACCGGCAAAACCCATAATTGGGACTTGAGTCACCGAATTCGGGAGCGGGTAAATGTGCCCGTCTTTCTTGCCGGCGGATTGAAACCCGAAAATGTGCCAGACGCTATCCGGCAAGTGGGAGCGTTTGGGGTCGATGTCTGCAGTGGTCTTCGCACCGCGGGTAAACTGGACCCGTCAAAAGTGGAACGCTTTTTTACCGCAATCCGCCGTACCCATTCCCGGATATTGGCGGCATAAGTGATGCGGTTCAATCCTTTTTTTAGAATAGAAAGCTCAAAATATGGTGGCTCAGGGGAATGCTTTTGATTACATCACGCATTACCACCAAGATGGCGAAGTATTTGATTATGTAGAAGATGTTGCCTATCGTCCCGATGATGAGCGACGAAAGCAGTCGGTGCTTTCACTTTGTGGAGCAAAAAGGGGTCAATGGTTGCTGGATGTGGGTAGCGGTAGCGGCTGGTTTTCGCAAGCGATGGTCCGGCGGGGTGTCCAGGTGATTGCACTAGACCTCTCCCGCCGGAATTTGAAGCGGTTGCAGAACGAGACACCGGCAGTGTTCCCCTTGTTCGCCGATAGTAACCGCTTGCCCTTGAAAAATGAATCGCTGGACTGGGTCGCCGCCATTGAGGTGATCGAACATCTGGTGCACCCGCTGGCGGCACTGAATGAATTCCGGCGGGTGCTCAAACCCGGCGGGTATCTCCTCATTTGTGTGCCTTACCGGGAGCGCTTGGTGTACAATTTGTGCATCCATTGCAATCAATTAACGCCTAAAAATGCCCATTTACACAGTTTTGATCTGGCAAAACTAATAGATTTATTGCAAGAAAGCGGATTTACCTATCACCATCACCGGTTGTTCTTAAATAAAGGGATTTCGCTTTTGCGTCTGAATTCGCTGTGGGGCTGGTTGCCGTTTCCATTGTGGCGCGGAATCGATGGTCTGGCAAATCGCTGGACTGACAAAGCCATGTATATCGGGGTCGTTGCGCGTAACGTATCCGAACACAGACCGTAATTGCCCGCTAAAGGACGGTTTTCGTATGAGGTACGACTACCGCTCATGCGACCAAAGGATTTCTGTACTATGTGATTTTGCCTGTGGCAAGACCCCATCAAAAAATGGTGGAGACC
>RFFQ01000187.1 GCA_003697105.1 Gemmatimonadota bacterium
TCAAACGAGGCAATGACCATGGCAAATGGCTGCCCAAAAAACGATAAAGTGGTACCAAATGTGTCATGTCTGCTTTCTTCCAAATTTAGAACGAGAAAAGGAGCGGATTGTTCTAGAAAGTAGAAGAAAGTGGACTTTTTTTCAAGTTTTGTCGTGTACTATGGGCAGTGCCATACGCCCTTCGACGGTATCGACATCCACAACAAAAGAGGTCACGATAATCTGCACCGCTTGCAAACTCCGAGCAAAATCACCAAGAGCATAATAATTGGCGGCTTGTGCATCGGGATTGTTGGCAAGGGCGCTGTAGGAGTTGCTATATGCGATCCGGTATCATTAGGGATGTGCCACCACTACCGTCTGGGTTTTCACCGTGGTGCCAAGAGTTATCGCGCAAATATAGAGATGATCCGGTACGACCTTCCCGTTACGGTCGCGACCGTCCCACAACACCCCAATCGCGGCGTCTTCAGGTGTAAATACGCGATTATCCACCAGTGTTCGCTGCAATCGACCGGCGATATTGTAAATTTGGATGGTTACCGGACGTGGTTGATCTAATGAGAACCAGATTTGAGCCACTTCTCCGGTAGATGGGGCAAATACTCGCGGTAGCACATCTACCTGTGCTGTGGTGATCGAAAATATCTCTGAAAAGACGGTATCGGAGCTATTCAAGGGGTCGCTTACGGTCAAACGTAATTGCCCCTGCCGCTCCGAACCATAACCGGAGGTATCCCACACGTAGCGTCCATCATTGACCGCCATCGGTTGGGCTTCGGCATCAAATGGGTTCAATGACCGCCACGAAACGCCTCCATCGTTGCTATAATCGATCTGAATGGTTAAATCCTCCGGTAAATGATCGCTATCAGTCGCTTCCCACAAAATCTCTTGTAACCCAGTCCAGACCGTATTAGGTGTCATGGGGCGGCGCAATGTCGCTTGCGGGGCGTTATTGATGGTGTTGATGGAGAACTGTTTTTTGCCAGTCCATCCCGAACTCAAACCGGAGGCATCCACTGCCCGGACCCAAACTTCATACAATTGGTCTTCTAGTAAGGGTTCACTTGTCCAGCGGGTCACTCCGCTAACCATCTGATCCACTTCGGTTTCGATCTTTTGAAATTTAAAAATTTGAATTTGGTAGCGCATGGTTTCGGGGGTATCCAGCGGGTCTGGATCGTTGTTGAATTGCCAGCGCACGGTGACCACCGGTTGGTTCGCATCGGGTTCTGGGATGACATCTAGCGGAGTAGCGGGTGCCTCCGGCTGAACATCCACCACAAACGACTGCGTTGATGACCATCGCGCGGAAGAATCCCCTTGAGCATCTACAGTACGCACGCGATAATACCAGCGTTGGTTATCCTGCAAAGGATTATCCGGTTGCCACATCGCTTCACCGGGGGGAGTGAGCACATCGATTGCAACCGGGTTAAACGTTGGTTCCACCGAAAGTTGCAAGTGATATTGTATCTCCAGAGGCGTATTGACCGGATTCCATTGGATCCGTGGACGCGGTGTTCGGATAATCTCATCATTTGCGGGTGAAAAGCCACCTTGGACAACTACCGGACGGAGCTTAAGCCAGCGGGCAAAAATATCTCGGGAATGCTCCCAAACAACCCACACCCGATTATTAACCACGTCCACAGCGAGTTGCGGTGAGCGATGAAACCCAATGGGTTCATTCACCTGCATCACCGATGACCAGACTTCCGTACCGTAGGGACGATAGCGGTAATAAATATCACTGGAATCCGCGGTATTACTTTGCCAAGTTACCCACATGTTTAGTGCCGGATCGACCACAATTCCCGGTAACGTGTCATCTCGACCGGGTAATTCTACGGAGATGGGTTCATCCCAGACGTCTGCTTGTAGGGATTGTAGCCAGATGTCCCGCGCACCGGATTCCCCGCGAGCCCACGCCAGCCACACTTGACCGTGTTCCGTGATAAAAATCGCTGGGTCTGTATCGTGGCTCCCATCCGGGGTCAGTTGCCCTTCTGGCAAAGATGGATCGGGACCGGAGAGCGGTTGCCAACCTTCCGGTGTATGCCGGTAAGCAAACAGGGCACTCCCGCGGGGCCTCTCAAATGACGCGACGACCCAGGGTTGGTACGTTTGGGGATGCACCGCAATTGCCGGAAAGGAGCCGCTCGAAATCTGGTGTTCCGCAACAACCACCGGGTTACCTTGCCACCGCCCGGGGAAACCATCCACATACTGTTGTGCCATCACCGAAACGGTATCGGGATGGGAATCTATCTCCGCATTTAACCGGCGATACCAAACTGCCCAAATATCGGGTCTGGTGCGGCTGGCAGCGATGTTTGTTTGCATATCCCAATCCTCACCAGAGGATGAAAAACTATGGGGACCGCGCCAAGCTCCGGTCTGGGGATAAAAACTCCGGTCATATAGGCGGCTGGCGATGTTTGTCTCTTGCCAGAGTAACATGATCCCCCCCAAGGCACTGATGGCGACTTTCGGATGTTCGTTTGAGCTATAATCGGAGAGTTGTCCTTGGCTATAATGACTTTCTACCGGCGGGGGGTACTCCCAATTTTGACCATTGTCGGTTGAGAATTTCGTAAATGTGAGTGATTCTGTTGCATCACCTTTGCGCTGCCAAGTTATCCAAATTGACCCATCCAGTGCTGAAATAGCCAGATGGGGCATATCATTTAGCCAATCGGATGTTTCTACGGCTAAATTATTGGAGCCCACCAACCGCTCATCAACCGGAAATCCCGGGACGGGGATCACCAGTTGAGTGACAGATACCCATATCAATGAGATTAATATCGTGCGGATCATGAATAAAAGACTTTCGCTTGGTCTTGCAGGTGCTTATGGACAATCAGGGGTGTTGTGGGATTTTCCCGTAAGGCGCTATAGACGGAGGGGTCTTGTACCCATTTTTCATTCTGGGCGATTGCCCAGAGCACAATTTCCGGTGTTTTTTCGCGTCCGGCAAGCATCAAGACATCTTCTTTTTTCATCAACGGGTTGTTCAGAGCGGATTTGACCACATTCCCATCGGGATCGGTGATCAGCACATCTAAAATCAGACGGATATTGGTCTGCGCCGCGAGTGCCACCCGGGAGCTATATGGCAACCCTCTCACTTTTTTTGCGAGGGCAATCCGGGCTCGCCGGCGGATTTCGGGGCTAAGTTCCGGTAAACGGGTGATTTCTAGCAAATCCTGCTGAGTTAGGTCGGGTAACAAGGGGATCGAAATCTCCGGCGGGGTATTGGGGTTACGGGTCAGTGCCAATTTAATGGGGTACATGGCACTCCATTTTTTATTTGCGGCAATAACGCGCAAGAGTTCCGGTGTGGTACTGCGGCGGTTGGTGAGCAGAATAATTTGATGATCGCGCAAACGGGGATTGGCTAAAACGTGCTTGAGGACTTCAGGCTCGCGGTCGTAAATCAGGAATTGGAGCCATTTTTGGTCGCCTTTTTTTGCCAGTGCGATTCGTTCGCCGGTCATTAAGTGCTTGGTCTGTTCTCGGGCATCCTCTACGGCACTATCGCTCAACATTTCGTGGAGGAGTTCATCCGGCGGGGCTAAATCCTCTGTGTCATGGATGATGCGCACCGGTGCCCAGAGTGTTTTCATGGTATCTAACTGGTACGAACCATCGTCTAATCGATCAAATCCTTGTTCTTGCAATCGTTTACCAAGTTGGGCGTACACTTTGCGGATAATGCCCACATTATCCCCTTGTAAAAAGAGTTCTGCCAAGGCGTAGGGTTGGATCCGAATCTGTTTCAGGCTCTCAAATCCATCTGCTTGGCAGGTGTTATACAGATGTTTAAGTAGATGGAGCATTCCCAATGGGGATCGACTCAGCTTGAGTTCGGTAGCAAAACCGCGAATGACTTGCATCAAACAGGGGATCAATTCTGCCAGCATCCGTGCTGATCGATTGAACAAGCGCGGAAAATCGGTCATCAGTTGCCAGACATTGAGATAGCCTTGGTGCAGGGTTTCTTCCAGCATCTGTTGCCAGCGCCGTTCCCCGATCAATTGGCTGATTTCGTACTCGCAAAGCAGGCAGAGCAAAACCCGCTCGGCATCCGGGTCTTCCCGGATCGCTTCCTCGTAGATCGAATGCAGGAGGATGGGCACATCTTCTAACGGCTGATCTTCCAATGCCATCGCTAACCCTTTGATGATGGCGTAATTTTCGGTATGAATGGAGAGATCGTGGATGAGTTGGAGAGCTTCTTGACGAAGGCGCAGGGGACGCTCCCACTTGAGTACCCATTCGGATGAGGAGCGCGGGGTCGGGGTCGCATGAGGAGACATGAGCCATTTCCTTCCGAATATCAATCTTGACAACCCAGTTGAACACGCCTATTATTTAATATCTTTTCAAAAAAAAGTAAAGGAGCGTAGGCATGTCCAAAAAACGAATCCGTTTGCTGGTGTTGGTTGGTGTGCTGGTTTGGAGTGCGCAATATGTGCCGGGTACAATTCGCTGGGTCGATTCGCAAATGGCGATTGTCTTTGCACAACGCGCATTACAAGAAGGGGATCAAGCGGCGGCGCTCAACTGGTTGCAACGGTGTACCTCTTTGAACCCTCAGCATACCCGTGCGTACCGCTTAATGGGCGAAATTTTCTACTTTCAAAAGCGTTGGGCGGAAGCGGTTCGTGCCTACGAAAAAGCAGTAGCGGCGGGCAGTACCGATGCTGTCATGTTCAATAATCTAGGCTGGACGCTGATCGAACACGATCTCGACTATGAAAAAGGCATTGAATACGCCAAACGGTCACTGGAACTCGATCCCGACAAAGCGTACACCGAGGATACCCTCGGTTGGGGTTATTACAAACTGGGTGATTATGAGCAAGCCCTTTATTGGGTGGAAAAAGCCTACCAACGTGCCCCCCACGAACCAGAATTGAAAACACACTACGACGTGTTAGTTGATTTGGTCAAACAGGAGCAGTGAATCGTGGTCAGTGAACAGGTAGCAACTCCTCAACTCAAGAAACTCCCCAACTCCCAAACTCCTTAATATCTCCGTAGAAACTCGATAAATGCATCCATTTCCGCTTTGGAGCGTTTTTCGGTAACGCAAACCAGCATAGAATGCTTAAATTCGTCGCCGTAAAACCGGTCAAGGGCGATACCAGCATGAATCTTCTCTGACAGGGCATCTGTGATGATTTGCGAGGCGGGCACGGGTGTTTTAACGACAAATTCTTTGAAGAAGGGTGTCTTAAATTGCAATTGGAATGCAGCCAAATCGGCAATGCGGGCGGCTAAATAATGGCTTTTTTGCAGGCAATGGTGCGCCACATCGTACATGCCTTGTTTCCCCATCAAACACATGTAAACCGTTGAAGCTAAAGCGACCAACCCTTGATTTGTACAGATATTAGATGTTGCTTTTTCCCGCCGGATGTCTTGTTCGCGGGTACGTAAAGTCATGGTATATGCCCGTTTCCCGTTTAGGTCAACGGTTTCGCCAATGACCCGGCCGGGCATCTTGCGCACATATTGGGTTTTGCAGGTGAAAAATCCCAGATGCGGTCCGCCAAAACTTGCCGGATTGCCCAACGCTTGGCCTTCGCCAACGGCAATATCAGCATCGTATTCCCCCGGCGGCATGAGGATAGGTAAGGAGATGGGGTCCACCACCGCAATAAACAACGCTCCAGCATCATGGGTAACTTGGGCTAATGTTTTCATATCTTCCAAATGTCCGAAAAAATTCGGGTGTTGGACAATCACGCAGGCAGTTTTCTCATTGAGGGTCTGTTTCAAGGTGTCAATATCCGCGCTGCCATTGTCGGTAAATGGTACCTCGATGACGGTGGCATCCACTGCCGTGTTGTAGGTCTTGACGACCTCAATGTAATTCGGATGTACAGATTGCAGAATGACAACTTCATTGCGTTTCCGCAGTAAATTTTGTGCCATTAAGGAGGCTTCGGCGGCGGCAGAAGCACCATTGTAAAGCGAGGCATTGGAAATATCCATGCCGGTAAGTTCACACATCAAACTTTGATATTCAAAATTGACTTGCAATGTTCCTTGAGCCACTTCCGGTTGGTAGGGGGTGTACGCCGTGTAAAACTCTGAGCGCAATAACATATGGTTTACGGCTGCCGGAGAGTAATGATCATAAGCACCCCCGCCCAAAAAGGACACAAACTGGGACGAATCCGCGTTGAGACTCGCCAAATACTTCATCAATTTTGTTACTTCAATTTCGGAAAGGGCGTCCGGTAGATTAAGCTCGGAGGTTAACTGAATCTCATCGGGGACACTATCCAGTAAATCTTGAAAGGACTCCACGCCGATAACGTTCAGCATTTCCCGACGCTCGGAATCAGTAATAGAGAGAAAAGGCATCTTAAGACTCCTAGAGATAACGAATAGTATAAGTTTGAGACCTTTGGTTTTTCAGATATTTTTACGGGATTTACGGAATCCTTAAAATCCCAGCAGAACTAAACTTTATAATTTACGATGTAACGGGATTTAATACCATTTGCGCCGTTTACCCCATTTTTCGCTACCCGAAATTGAGATAGCAATGCGGGTAATGGTTTCTTCGACCGTGTTCGGTTCAACACTTCCCCGTTTACCCCACTGCACCGCCACATCGACGATTCCAAACCGCCCTTTGAGCGGCATCCCCCACCCGATGGAAAAAAAATGCTCGCGGATTTTATCACCATCCGCATCTTTGTAATAATAGGGTTGGGTGTAATAGCCGGCACGGAGCGGCATCCGCAGGAAATAATTACGGCGCGGGTCAATACTGGGTAGATACTCCACCCCGACTGAAAATCGTGCGGTGTCAATATATTCCAACTGGTGACTCTGCTTACCGTTAATTTCAAACTCAGACCAATTGGTGACAACCATATCTGCCGCCACTTTCAGATTCGCCATGGCTTTATAATACGCTCCCACCCCATATTGGGACGGAATGGTGGCCTCATGTTGTTGGGTTATCGGCTCGGTGGAATAGATCGCCGTGATTTCGGTCTCCTGATCCAAAGTTGCCTTGGGGGCATATATCCCGCCGAGAGCCAGATCATCATGAAGACGCCATAAAAAGCCACTGTACATCCCCATACCGGTTATTTTTGCCTGAATGTGGTCTTCGGAATCGACAAAATCGGGGTTGGCGAAATCGCGGTACCACGTTTGATCGGTGGTGCCAAAATAATACTTTAACCCGAGGCCAAATGCCAACCGCTGCCATTTACCGGCAACGCTCAAGCGCACCGAATAAAGACCGCCGCTACCCTCAATATCACTGCGGTAAGGCTCATCTTCATCCAAAAATGTTTTTGAGGTCAGATAATCATAATCGGTCTCTTGCACATACCCCAGTGACATGGAATAGCGGCTCGGTAAGGGGATGCTCAACTTAAAATGGGGAAACAACGAGCCATTGAAATGCGTTTTTGTCACCGCATCCTGCACGGCATAACGTTCAGGTTGGTAGGTAAATGAGGCAGTCGTCAAGGATTGCAAAGAGGAGAGTGCCGGGTTCAATACACTTAAATTTTGATCATCTGCTACACCCAATGTCACCGTGCCCATACCCATGCTCCGGGCGGTGGCACCATAAATCGACTCTCCCAGCCCGTTGATGGAAAAAATAGACTCACTGCGTCCGGAGGAAGGAATCCCCAGCACCCCGATAAAAAAAACGATGAAGACCCAACGCGGTACAAATGAATACATTCACATAACCTTTTTTTCTGAAGACGGATAGATAAATGGTGTTAATTTTCCCACGGATCACGTGGGGGAACGGTGTAATGAATTTTCAAGCGAGGTTGTAAGGTGGGCTCTGCTTCCCGGGTAAATATCCGGCCCACGCTGAAATTGGCGCCTTCCCACCCGGAACGCAACATGAATCCGAAGTTGGATTCCGGCTGGAGGCTCCACAGTTGCACCAAATTGGTGATACGATACCGCAAGGTATCAATTTTACCGGGGGTAATTTCAATATCCAACCCGGCGACCTGCTGGCTGATACCAAAATCAAGCTCAGTGGTGTTGGTATCTTCATCCCATGCTTCTTCCAGCGGTAACAACAGCACATTCATATAATCAATGGAGACAAACAGCGAATCATCACGATACGTTTTATCATACATACCGGACATGGTGCTATCGGCAAAAAGAGTCAACTCAGCATAATTGATGGTCGCATCGGTGGGGATGATGTCCCTGAGGTCAAACCGCATCAAACCGCGATAGTACTGCCCGCTGTTTAACTCCAGAAACGGTTGTTGACCCACGCCGGTGGGCGTAATGGGTTTAACAATATACCCATCATCATAGGAGGTGGCAGAACTGCCAATATTGGTTGTCGAAACCCGCATCTGATCCACGGCGATGGTATCTTCCCCGGTCGTTTTCACGTAATTATACCGGATCGAAATTTTAGGATAGCTGGCTTGGTAGGGGATATTGGCATCAACGCGTTCCACATCCCCGGCATATACATGTACCATGGATTGCATATTTTCGTCTGGCACAATCGCCAACGCATAAAACCGGTCGAGGGTGTCTTGAAACGTGGGATACCATTTCTCCAAAACAGAACTAATATCAATCCCGATAGAATCACCAGCCACCGCCGGATGGATGGTAACCGTTTGAGTCACGATGGGTTCTTCCGCAAATGTTCCCCCCGGGGTATCCCACAAGCTGTCAAGTGCGGCATTTTCCCACGAAAATTCATAAGGATTAAACGGTTGGGTGACTTCATAAACAGAAAATGTAAACGGCACGGAGTCACTTTGCGCATAGCCGTATAAGGTCAGGGTCGCTTCCACCCATTGCACCCGTTCCCGAACGATTGCTTGGGTCCCCAGATCACCGGGCGGTTCATCAAAGCGCAAAAACGCACGGGCTTCTGTATCGCCGAAACGCCCGAATGCGAGTGAGGATTTAATCCCCACATCACCGGAAAACTCCGCCCGGTAATACGTATCTTGGGAAGACGGGGTCAATTCAACGACGAGCGGTGCGGTTTCTTGCAACTCCGACAGGTCATAACCGACCGTATTCTCGGTATCCTCACTACAAGAGATAACACCACTAGAAATCAACAACAAGGATAGTATTAACCGGTAAGCTCGCATCAATTGTTAATTTCTCCATTTGATTTATTCTGATTATTGGATTCGATTTCATCGGGTCGATTGATTTCACGTTCGATCTCATTCACCCCACGCTTAAACTCGGAAATACCTCTCCCAAAGGAGCGGGCAATTTCCGGAATTCGCTTGGCGCCAAAGACCAGTAAAACGACCAGAAAAATCAGAAACATCTCTCCCATTCCAAGTCCACCAAACGGCATATTAACCTCCATTGAAAAACGTGAAAGACAAGGGTTAAACTCGTTGTGGGAAGGTAACAGGGTCAGGCATAAAAGTCAATCAAATTCTCATAAAACGCGTTCTAGGGTCAGTTGGCCGGTCTCGCAATAAGTTGCCACCGCCACTAGCTGGCCGGATTCGGCGTCAAGGCGGACAATCGCCGGTGCGGAGATGTCCGGCGGTAAGTAAAGCAGGTCGTTTAGGGCGGGAGATACGCCATTTTTCACACGCGAAACCACTGCCTCGGGAATAATCACGCGAGGAAGGTGCGCCAGTGCCTGATCGGGGGGAATCAGAACACCGGTGAGTTCTGGAGGAGGACATTGCGTCGAATCATTAGCAATAGAATCCATAGGGATAGAATCCGTTAGCGAAAAATGCCCGATCTGCGTGCGGACTAACCCGGCAAGATAACCGCCACAACCCAAATGTTGTCCTAAATCATGAGCGAGAGAGCGGATGTACGTTCCGGCAGAGCAATGCACGCTAAAAGTCACTTGCGGCAACGCCACCTGAATATCCCGTATCGCATAGATCGTTACTTGCCGTTTGGGTACTGCCACAGACCGGCCTTGACGCGCGAATTTATATAGTGGTTTTCCGGAAACTTTAATCGCAGAATAGACCGGCGGTTGCTGTTCAATCTGTCCCATAAATTGGTGTAATGCGGTGCGAATACGCGCAGGCGTCACATCCGGCGGAAGCGGTATTTGGCATACAATATCTCCTTCTGCATCGTACGTGGTGGTTTCCACCCCAAGATGCACCGTAGCGCGATAGGTTTTATCGGTCGGTAGAAAGCGGATCAACTTGGTGGAGCGCCCTACCGCAACCAGTAACACTCCGGTTGCTAAAGGGTCCAAAGTCCCGGAATGCCCGACCCGCCGGATACCGGTCAATTGGCGTATCCGGGCGACGACATCATGCGATGTAACGCTTTTGGATTTATTGATGTTTAGAAAGCCATCCATAGGGGGTTATCTCATCTCCGGGAAACCATACTGAGTGTAATGTGCTGATACCATTTTTGGGTGGAACGTACCGCTATCATTGTGCCATCTTCTGCAAAATATATTCTCGCAAGTCATCCGGTAAAAGCGAATTGGAGAGTAGAGCGCCCCAGACCACCCGATTTTCATCATTTGCCAGTTTTTCCAAGGCTGAGATTGGCGTCCGTGGATGCTGAGCCACATCTCGCCGGACGGTTTCTGCTGGGTCCCATGCCATCTGGGCTAAAATATCCGGGGTAATATTGGGATGTGCCACAAGGACCTTGCGTACTTGCGGGTCTTCATCTTCTGCCAGTTGCCGCATCTGGTTATAGGGTAAATGGGGGTTGCGGGCTAAAAACTGCCGTACGGAAACCGCTGGATCACCTGCCAACAGCTCCAGCACGAAGGGAATATCCGTAAAATAGGCAAGTTTTTCGCGCACTGCCGTCTCGGGGTCACGAACCATGAGGACTGCCAGCTCCTCCGGTAAGTTAGGGTTTTGGGCAAGAGCGCCTTTCACCAGCCGAAAATAATCCGTATTCAGCAAATAATTGATGAGTTCCGGTTCGGTATGTGTTTTAGCAATCAGGGTTTGGTATGTGGTATTGAGGCTACTCATCTTTTTCAAGGTTTCCAGAGGCGTTTGGGGGTGGACACAGACCGCCAACCCCACTTCGAGGCGAGGGTCTTTGCTTAATTGAGTTAAGACCACAGGGAAGGTATTGGGATTTTCAGCCACGGCAATGCGTACCATCATCTGTTTATCTGTGGCAAGTTCGCGCAAAGTACGAGTCGCCGTTGTGGGATGTTGGGCGATAGCGATCCGCACAATGTCAGCCGAATCGGGCATCATTCGATTCAGTTGTAAAGCGGAGATGGCGGGATGCCGAGCCGCCGCTAACCGTACCAAAACATCGGTATCTGTCGCCAGTGTTTCAAGGGGTATTTCGGCGGCGGGATGGATCCGCGCTACCCGCCGGATACGCGGGTCGGTGTCCTGAGTCAACGATTTGACCACCTCCACTGGGGTATTGGGGTGCATTGCCACCGCATAGCGCAATTGCCAATCTTCGTGGGTGGCAAAAGAGGTGAGCAACTCGGCGGGTGTCTTTAAGTCCCACACCACAGACCGTTGAAATTCGGTGACATCTTCTAGTGCCACCAAATGGAGTCGGTAATACCCATCGTATTTGGGATCGTTTAAAATATCGCGCCGGTTGATTTCGTGCCGGGCGGCGCGTTCCAATTGCGGGGCGGGTAAAGGCAGGCTTTGTTCGACCAGTTCATCCACCAGCGAGCGTTCCAAGCGATAATGCGTCACTAAATCTCGAATAAACGGGTCTTCATCCTCAAGTAATATATTGAACACCGACGCTGGTAAATTGGGATTTTTGGCTAAATTTCGCCGTACCTGAATGGACTCATCCCGGGCTAATATTTCCAAGATTTCCGGGGGGGTACGCTCATGTATCGCCACCAAACTTCGGATGGTATCGGATTCTTCAGCAACCATCCGCTGATAATCCACTAGGGTTTGGGTATAATTTTCGAGCAAGGTGTTTAAAGCGATTTCGCGCACCGCCGGATTGGGATCGTTGAACAATTGCCGTAAGACGGTCGCCGGAGTGAATGGGTTCGCCGCAACGGCTTCTTTCACGGGTTGGTGCAATAAGGAGCGTCCAAATCGATAATCTTTCCGGTCCACAATCGTGGTTTCATCCATCGCAAGCCATGCCAGTACCGAAAGGGGGGTATTCAGGTGTTTTGCGACCGCTACCCGTACATCCAGTGAATCATCACTCGCAAGAACCTCGAGTACCGCGGGCATCAGCAGGCGGTTGCGGGCTAAGGATTCGCGGACTCTTTTAGAGGGGTCTGATGCCAGTACCACTAACACGGAATCCGGGGTTAAATGGTGTTGGGCAATCATCGTCCGAATATCTTCCGGGCAGTTGGGTGAAGCAATAAGCTGTGCCTGATGTTCCGGCATGTTCGCCAAAATAATAAGGCTTTCCAACGGCAATTGGGCGATATACGCCGGAGGGAGGGCGAGCAGGTCTTCGGTTTGCCGGTACACCCGCCGGTCTCCAAACGAATAGTGATAATGTGTCTGGATAAACTGGATGCAATCTTCAACAGAGGTAGGGGTATAGCGTTGATCCGCCGCGAAGAGAACAGCAGATAAAATAAAGCCGATCAACAGAGTCGTCATAATAATCCAATAACGCATGTAGTGTATCTCCTTGATGGGGGAAACAAAACGGAACGAATTCGCCGATTACGGAAGCAATCAATAACCATATTGGTACTAAAATTCAATAAAAAAATGATTGACGCCCGGTGACTTGCCCGCTATAGTAAGCGCCTCATTTTTTAGGACACTCACTTTTCAGGAGCCGATGTGATGATCACTATTTCGCACCAACTCGCCCAAGAGCTTCATTTACCCGTAGTTGCGGTTCAAAATACGCTTGATTTAATAGCAAACGGGGCGACTATCCCCTTTATTGCACGTTATCGTAAGGAAAAAACCGGAAATTTGGATGAGACAATCCTACGCCAGATCGTAGATCGCCACCAGTATTTGACCGAATTAGAAGACCGCAAACAGACCATCTTACGCGCCATTTCGGAACAAGGTCTGCTGACCGATAGCTTGCGGGAACAGATCGAGACATGCCAGCAAAAAACAATGCTGGAAGATTTATATCTGCCTTACAAACCGAAAAAGCGCACCCGCGCCACGGTTGCCCGCGAAAAGGGTCTGGAGCCGCTGGCGGATGCCATTCATGCTTTGAATATAGAGCAAAAACATGGCGACCAACCCTCAATTTTAATTGACCTTGCCCA
Source organism: Gemmatimonadota bacterium (assembly GCA_003697105.1). Taxonomy (GTDB): domain Bacteria; phylum 4572-55; class 4572-55; order J002; family J002; genus J002. The sequence goes on from RFFQ01000187.1 coordinate 13,229, forward strand.
ACCGTATTGTTCTGAAGAAAAAGGCGTTTTGACAGTAGAAGAGGCATTACAAGGGGCATCCGATATTCTGGCAGAACGCATCAGCGAACAGGCGGATATCCGGGCTTATTTGCGGAATTACCTATCCCGCAAAGCTGACCTTGCCACGTCGATCCATCCAGATTATCCCGAAGGAAGTACAAAATATGAGATGTACCGCCAGTTCCGAATCCCCATAAAGGACGCCCAACCCCACCATATTTTAGCCATGTTTCGCGGCGAGAAAGAGGGAATTTTATCGCTACAAGTGGAATTTGATGCGGCAATCGTCCAAGCCTATTTACAGCGTAAAATCATCGCAACCCCCCACCCGGAAATTGTCGCGTTTTACCAGACGATGCTTAAAGATGCCTTTGACCGGCTCTTAAAAAATTCGTTAATAACGGAAGTGCGGCAGATGAAAAAAGCAGAAGCCGACCGGGCATCCATTCAGACATTTGAGAAAAACTTGCGCCAATTGTTGCTTGCCAGCCCAGCAGGAATGAAACCCACGTTGGGAATCGACCCCGGCTTTCGGACGGGATGTAAAGTGGTCGCCGTTGATGCTACCGGCAAATTGTTGGAATACCAGACCATTTTCCCCCATACGGGCGGTTATAAACGGGCAGAAGCGGCAGAAATCATCAAACAAATGATTGATCGCCATCACATTGAACTCATCGCGATTGGCAATGGTACTGCCGGACGCGAAACCGACCGGTTTATCCGGGAAGTGTTGCAAGAAGTTGACCGCCGGCCGGTAAGCGTGATGGTCAATGAAGCGGGAGCGTCGGTCTATTCTGCCAGTCCGGTTGCCATTGAGGAATTCCCCGATCAGGATGTAACGGTACGGGGAGCGGTCAGTATTGCCCGGCGCTTACAAGACCCTTTGGCAGAACTGGTCAAAATCGATCCCAAATCGATTGGAGTGGGGCAGTACCAGCATGATGTCGATCAAAAACAGCTCAAAAAGAAATTGGCAGAAACCGTAGAAAGCTGTGTAAATTATGTGGGAGTGGATTTAAACACCGCCTCTACGGAACTTCTAAGCTATGTTTCTGGGATCACCAAAGGTTTGGCAAAACACATTGTAGCATACCGCAATGAACAGGGAGCATTCCGGAACCGGCAGGAACTGTGGAAAGTACCCCGCTTCGGCGCAAAAGCGTTCGAGCAGGCATCTGGATTTTTGCGGATTCGCAACGGCGACAATCCGCTGGATAATACAGCGGTTCACCCCGAACGGTACCCCGTGGTGGAGCAAATCGCTAGAGACCTGAATCTCGATTTAACCGATCTGGAAGCCCTCGCCGCCGGCATCAAATCGGTTGATTTAAACACCTATTGCACCGTAGAGGTCGGAAAATTGACCTTGATGGATATTGTCACGGAATTACAAAAACCGGGGCGAGACCCGCGAGCGGAATTCCGGTACGCCTCGTTTAATGAAAATATCAACGACATCAAGGACTTAAAAGAAGGGATGGTCTTAGAGGGTGTGGTGACAAATGTGACTAATTTTGGGGCGTTTGTCGATATCGGAGTTCATCAAGATGGGCTGGTTCACATTTCCCAGTTGGCGAACCGCTTTGTAAAAGACCCGACCCAGATCGTCAGTGTAGGTCAGGTGGTTAAAGTAAAAGTCCTGAAGGTGGATGAAACATTAAAGCGGATCACCCTTTCCCGGCGCCAAGTTACCGAAAAATAGATTTATATATCTATATAAGTTATTTGACAACCATCCAAAATGACGTATATTGCCGGAATTATCCGTCGATTTATAGATTTAGTACACCCTGATACACCCCTTTTGAGAGAAAATTGTGAACCCGCAGAATACCACCGCATCTGCCGACTCATCAACCGAACCGGTAATCCTCAAAGAAGAAAAATTAGCCCTGATCCTGCTCTTTTTGATGGTGTTAGGATTAGGGTTTTATATGATTTACGATATGATGAGTATTTCCCACACGTTGTTGGAAGAACACCAGCAACGCGCTGAGACCCTAGCGGAGACGATGATGGTTGGCATCCGCACGACAATGCTTTCAGGGCAAGCCGACCATGTGCAGGATTTAGTAAAGGGTGTTCACGAGCGGGTAACCACCATTGAAAAGCTCCGTATTTACAATCAGGATGGGCAGGAAGTGTATTCTGACGTGGTACCCTCCCCGAGTCATCCATTGAACACCACTCCTGCGATTCAAGATAGTGTAAACCTTTTATTAAAAACCGGTCAGCCGCTCCGGTTTATCCAAAAAATTGACGGCATCAACTATTTAACCCAGTTAAAGCCACTACACAACGCAACGCCCTGCCAAACCTGCCATGATCCGGCACATCCAGTAATTGGGGTGGTGGAAGTTTCGACCTCTTTAGCTCCGGCATCCCGGCGAATGGCCCAGACCGGAGTTTATGCCCTGTCCGTGATTTTGGCGGGCTTAATTTTGGGGGGAATTGTATTACGGTTGCTCTATATCTCCAAACAAAAGCGAACCGCCGAGCTTCAGGAACATAACCGGATTGTGCGGGAATACGCAACGGAACTCGAAGTGCAGAAGGATCATTTGGCAGAAATGGTGGCGGAACGCACCGCCGAACTTCAAGAAAAATTACAGGTGATCCAGCAACAGCAACGAGAACTTAAGGAACATCAAGCGCAACTAGTTGAAAATGAAAGGCTTGCCACACTCGGGGAAATGGCAGGCATGATCACCCATGAAATTAACAATGCGATCAGCGGGTTAGGTGCCCCCCTTCATCTCATTAAAAGTATACCCCCACTGGACGAAGAGACCATCTGGCACTGTTGGGAATCCGATCAGGAAGGAACAGAGTTGAAAGCCTATTTGGAACAGTGGCGTCAACAGTGGGACACCATCCAAGAAGGGTTGACTTTAATCGAATTGACAGATAAACGGACCCGGACGATTGTGCAGGATGTTCGTAATCTTATCGGTGGGCAAAGTCGCGTGCTACGCCCAACGAATATCTGCCACGTGTTTCGGGAAACCGTGCGCTTGCAACAGCGCCGTTTGGAAGATATACGAATCGAAGAGAACTTTAGCGCCGAAAGCATCAACATCGTTGCCACTAGTGGCGAATTAGGACAAATTTTTACCAATTTTCTGATCAATGCCGCTCACGCCTTGGAACAAGTTGAACATCCAACGATCACGGTTCAGATTACCCAGCGGGAAGACAAAAGTGTTGATATTCGTTTTAGCGATAATGGATGTGGGATGCCGCCCGAAGTACAAGCTCGTATTTTTGACCCTTTTTACAGTACCAAAGGGGAAAAAGGCACGGGGCTCGGGCTTTCTACGGTACGGCGAATTATCGAAAAATATCAAGGCTCGATTCGGGTAGAAAGTGAACCGGGTAACGGAACAACCTTTATCCTGTGGTTGCCCTATGACTATAGCATGCCCCATCCAGAAGCAGCATAACCTTGCTAAATAAAGCGGGAATCCCTTTCTGTGACGTTTCCATCATCGATTTTCCGCTTGACAAGCCGCTACCCCCGACGTATATTCCACCACCTAAATTTTAATGGTGCGCTCGTAGCTCAATTGGATAGAGCATCTGACTACGGATCAGAAGGTTTGGGGTTCGAATCCCTACGAGCGCGCCATATCTCAGTAATACTATGTGAGATGAGCGAAAACGGCTACCATTACTGACCGGGATTTACTTCGTATGTATGAAGTAAATCCTTTTTTATTTAGGAGGTACCATGTGCGGAATTGTAGGCTATATCGGAACGAAACCAGCATTACCCATTTTGCTCGAAAAGCTGGAAAACTTGGCATATCGTGGGTATGATTCCTCCGGCATTGCCATTATTGAAGGGGGTCAATTTTATTTGGAGAAAATGGCAGGTAAAATTGACAATCTAAAAGCCAAAGTCAACATCGATTCCCCGGGTACCGTTGGGATCGGGCATACTCGATGGGCAACTCACGGTGAACCGACAGACATCAACGCCCACCCCCACCCCGACGGGTCTGGAAATATCGTGGTGGTGCAAAATGGAATCATCGAAAATTATCTGGAATTGAAAGAGTGGCTTCAAGAAAAAGGGCATGTGTTTGTCAGCCAGACGGATACCGAAGTTGTGGGGCATTTGATCTCCGAATTTTACGACGGTGACATTGAGACGGCGGTTTTTCAGGCGATTCGTAAATTAGAAGGATCATTTGCCTTAGCCATTTTGGATAAGCGTACCCCGGAGAAAGTTATTGCCGTACGCTTCAACCCGCCGCTGGTGATCGGTTTGGGTGAAGACGGAAATTACCTTGCTTCGGATATTCATGCTTTGTTAAAATACACTCGGGAGATACTCGTGGTTAAGGATGAGGAGGTCGCCGTGTTGACTCGCGATCAAGTGCGGTTATACCGTTTTGACGGTACCGAAATCACGGATCGAGCGCCCCTTCATGTGGATTGGTCTGTAGAAATCGCCAAAAAAGAAGGATATCCCCATTTTATGCTCAAAGAAATCTACGAGCAGCCCACCACCGTTGCCGATACGATTTTGGGACGTTTACTAGATGATGGTACGGTGGTATTGGATAATGTGCATTATCGTCAATATCATTTACAGCAAATTCGCCGGATCAACATGGTCGCTTGCGGTACCGCGTATCATGCCTGCTTGGTTGGCAAGTACGTCTTGGAAGACTTTTTACGCATTCCTGTTGATGTGGACATTGGCTCGGAATTCCGCTATCGTGATCCGCTTGTCGGGGAAGATTATCTAACCATTGTCATTAGCCAATCGGGGGAAACCGCCGATACCATTGCCAGCTTAAAAGAAGCAAAAGCGAAAAAGTCACGGGTGATGGCGATCACCAATGTGGTGGGCAGTACGATTTCCCGAATGGCAGATGACGTGCTTTATACCCGCGCCGGACCCGAAATCGCCGTAGCATCCACCAAAGCGTTCACAGGGCAATTAACCGCCATCTATCTGACCATGTTATATATGCTCCAACATCTGGGTGAGCGCCGTCTGAACCAACCTTTGTTTGATGGATTACGGCATTTGCCCGGACAAATCCAGCAAATATTGGATAATCATGACCAGATTAAACAGATCGCCAAAAAATTAAAAGATAAAGACAATTGTTTTTTCATCGGACGAAATCTGGACGAACCCATTGCGCGGGAAGGGGCATTGAAGCTCAAAGAAATTTCCTACATCCACGCCGAGGCATACGGCGCCGGCGAGCTTAAACATGGCACCATCGCCCTGATCGAAGAGGGTATGCCGGTCATTGCGCTCGCCAGCCAAGACAAAGTGTATGATAAAATGGTGAGCAATATTCAGGAAGTGGTCGCCCGCAAAGCCTACGTCATTGCCGTTGCACCCGAAGATGCAACGGATATTGAGAAACATGCCAGTGACGTTATCCGCATTCCACGAACCCACCCCCTACTAATGCCCGTGTTAGTCACAATTCCACTGCAATTGCTGGCATATTATACGGCGGTAGAACGTGGGTGTGATGTCGATCAACCGCGGAATTTGGCGAAAAGTGTTACCGTTGAATAGAAGCGAGAGACAAAAGACGCACTGACCTTTGAACCTTAAATTTAAAGACGAGTTATGAGAACATTATTTGGAACAGACGGTATTCGAGGTGTGGCAAACACCTATCCCATGACACCGGAATTGGCGTTGCGTGTTGGACGCGCCGTGGGGTATCTATTTCACCGGGAAGAAGGACGCCGTCATAAAATCATCATCGGTAAAGACACTCGTATTTCCGGTTATGTGTTGGAAAATGCGCTCACAGCAGGCTTGTGCTCCATGGGCGTCGATGTATTTTTGGTTGCCGTCTCGCCGACACCCACAGTGGCGCATTTGGTGCGGAGTTTCAATGCAGATGCGGGGATCATGATCTCCGCCTCGCACAATCCATTTACGGATAACGGGATCAAGCTGTTTTCCCGTCAAGGTTACAAATTGCCGGATGAGATGGAAAAACGGATCGAAGAACTGGTGCTTGGGGATGAAATCGATAATATCCGCCCCACCGGTAAGGATGTTGGCAAAGCCTTTCGCATCCGGGATGCCGTTGGACGGTACATTGAATTTGTAAAAGCCACCCTAGACCCCGGCACCAGCTTTGAGGGGCTGAAAATTGCCGTCGATTGTGCCAATGGCGCCGCTTACAAAATCTCACCCATGGTTTTGGAAGAACTTGATGCCCAAGTTGTGGTTATTGGCAACAAACCCAATGGGCTAAACATCAACGACCAGGTGGGTTCAACCCATTTGGAGGCGGTACGGCAAGTGGTACTAGATCACGGGTGTGATTTAGGCATTGCGCATGATGGGGACGCCGACCGGACACTATTTATTGACAGTGACGGAAATGAAGTTGATGGAGATCAGATTATGGCCATTTGTGCCTTACATCTGGCGGAACGGGGTCAATTAGCAAAAAACACCTTAGTAACCACCGTGATGAGCAATTTAGGGTTGCGTCTGGCAATGGAAGATGCCGGTATTCACACGGTTCAAACCCAAGTCGGTGACCGGTATGTGCTGGAAACGATGCGCCAACACGGCTATAACTTGGGAGGTGAGCAATCCGGGCATGTCATCTTCCTAGACCACAATACCACAGGTGATGGGATTCTCACGGCATTGCAAGTGATTCAGATCGTCCAACATCGTGGAATGCCATTAAAAGACCTCGCCAGCAGGTGCATGACTCGCTTTCCCCAAATTTTATTGAATACTCAGGTGAAAGAGAAAACCCCGTTGGAAAAGATGCCCGCTGTGATGCAAGCCATCCACACCGCCGAGCACCAGTTAGGAAAACGGGGGCGCGTGCTGGTTCGCTATTCCGGCACCGAAAACAAAGCCCGCGTCATGGTTGAAGGGGAAAATGAAACGGAAATTCGCCAACTGGCAGAATCGATCCGCAATGAAATTAAAGCGGAAATCGGGAGTTAAGCGTCCATATTCCAGCCGGTTGCAGGGCTTCGCGATTCTGCTTGACAAGCGATCCACTTTGTGATACTCTTGCCAAACCATTGCCGGATAACGAATTTTATCACCATAAAGTGAGGCAAAACGATGCAGGTTCACGAGGCATTCACCGAATACGGGCTTACCACGGAAATCGGTTATTACGACACCAATAAAACCGTTATTGTCATCAGTTTTACGGGCGTTTTGGATATGCTCAGTGCCGAGGTGGTTTTTGTGAAACGCCGCGCTACCCTCAAAGAATGGTTTGAAAACAAGCCGGATACGCAACGAATTGTGTTTGATCTGTTTCACTTGGATCACATCAATTCATTTGCCATCGGGCATCTGACCCAATTTTATCTTGCCTTGTACAAACGCAAAATTCCGGTGACGCTCGTAATTGACCCTGAGAGTACCGTTTATCAGATTTTAGATTACTGCGGATTATTTGAGCTGCACGGCTTGCACGTCCAGCGGAAAGATTTAACGGAAGGGCTGGAGCCTTTAGGCGGGTAACGTGGCGATAAACGCCGAAAACGAAGCGTACGTAGCGATATTATCCGCAAAAATATCCCGGAGAGACTTCAAAAATAAAATCGCCGATTGAGGGCGTTGACCCGGTTGGAAATGTAAACAACTGTGGACAATGCCCCTTTCTTTTTCTGGAAGCGCGGCGGCATTGAACATGGCGGTCACCCATGCCTCCTGTTGTTGGCTATCTTCAATAAAGGTCTGGAACTGACTGGCATCGAGGTGTCTCCCGCGCGAATCTAATTGAAAAATAGACTTACCCGCCAGTACTTCCAACAGAATAATGCCAAGGGAATAAATATCGGCGGCGGGGGTCACCTTGGCCCCACTAAAACATTCTGGGGCACTGTACCCCATCGTCCCAGCGCCGAGGGGAACATGGGGAAAATCCGTTGCCGGGAAACGGTGCGACTCACGGAACACATGTGCAAAACTGAAATCACAACATACCAAATCGCCATCCGCCGAAACCAAGATATTTTCCGGTTTAAGGTCGCAATGCACCAAGCCGACACGTTCAAAATACGCCACAGCGTGTGCCAGCTCGCACAAAATATAGCCGGCGAGTGCTTGTCGTTCTGTTTCATTCGTAATGGTGGCAAGTGCCTTCATTACGGGACGTAGTGTTCCTCCGCCGAATGCCATCCGAAAATACGGAATCCGAGCCAAAGGTTTGCCCATGTGCTGGCGGTCAATCCGGTGTCCCAAAAACCGGCAAAATGAGGTTGTTTTGACCACATACTGGCAGTTAAGACGCCACAGCAACTCCGCTTCACGTTCAAATTTGTGTTTGAGGTCGGGGTCAGAAGCCGGTAACATCACCTTGAGAACATGGGTACGCCCTTCAAAATCAACTTTGTAAATCTCTGCCATGCCTCCAAGACCCAATTGTTCTAAGATGGTGTACTTCAAAAAGGTATTATCGGCATCGATTAATATCTCACCGGGTTTAAATCGATAAATTTTCATACCCTATCCATTGCAGGAAGCCGTTCCAAAAAATGGGCAATAATTTTGCCGGTCAATCCCCACACAGTGTAATGGCGCCACTCATAAAAATGCACCAGATAGACCTCCCCGTCGTGCCGCCATTTTCGGATATGGTGAATCGCCGGGTCGCGAAGTTCATGTAACGGAATGTTAAGTAGATGATCAATTTCGCGGGGGTTCGGAATCAACGGCACTTGAGATGAAATCACCCCGACAAAAGGTGTGACAATGTACGTTGATCCGCGAGATTGGACATCATCCAACTGCCCGAGGATGTCGATCTGGTTGGGCGAAACACCAATTTCTTCTTGCGTTTCGCGGAGTACGGTCTCCAACAGATTTTCATCGTGCTCATCCATGCCCCCGCCGGGACAACTAATCTGCCCCTTATGAGTTGGCAGGGTCTCTGTGCGTTGGGTGAACAATACTTGGCACTGTTCCGGCAGGTCGATCAATGTCACCAACACCGCGGCACGTTTCCAACCGTTGGGAACCAGCAGTGTACGGGGCGGGTGTCGCGCCAGCATATCCCGGATTTGTTCGTAAAATTGCGGATCCATCGTCTGTTTTCAATTCACGCGACGTTGTGACTCGTTAGAGGTCTCACAGGATTGCCATTTTAGCAAGACACGTTTGGCAATATCGATGACCTCCATTTCGGTACGTGTTCCATAGTTTATCGTAATGGCAAAGGGGTCACCTGCTTGGAAATGGAAGGGGACACCTTTTTCATCCAGAAAAGCCGAGACCCGTGCAAAGGTTTCGGTCGGTGGCAATTTTTGCGGTAAAAATTCGTAGTAAATCTCCCCATTTTTGATGCGTACCACCGGAATCCACGCCGTAGCCGCCAGAACACGAATTTCCATAGAGCCAAGTAACAATTCTGCCGGTTCGGGAATTGCGCCGTACCGGTCTCGCAGTTCCGCACGCAATTCGGTGATTTCATCCAACCGGCGGGCGGTGGATAAGCGTTTGTAGATCATAATTTTCTGCCGGTTGTCGGCGATATACTCATCGGGAATATACGAATCGATGGCAATACGAACATCCGGTTCTAGGAACGGCTCTTGATCATCGCCTTTTAATTCGCGGACAGCATCTTCCAGCAATTCGCAGTATAGGTCAAACCCGACCTCTTCGATATAGCCACTCTGTTCCGCTCCGAGCAAATTTCCCGCACCCCGAATTTCGAGGTCACGGAGGGCAATTTTCAGCCCGCTTCCCAGTTCGCTGTATTCCTCAATAGCCTGCAATCGTTGTTTTGCGGCAGGGGTCAAGGCACCTTCTGCCGGTGTCAGAAAATAGGCATACGCCAACCGTGTGGAACGCCCCACCCGCCCGCGCAACTGGTACAACTGCGCCAAGCCAAACCGGTCTGCCCGATTAATGATGATCGTGTTCACGTTTGGAATATCCACTCCATTTTCAATGATCGTGGTACAAACCAACACATCAAACCGGTGATCCAAAAAATCCACCATCTGTTTTTCCAACTGATGACCTCTCATCTGTCCGTGAGCAATCCCAAACCGCACTTGAGGCAAAAGCTTATGGAGATAACCCGCCATGGCTTGAATGGATTGGACACGATTATGCAGGAAATAGACTTGCCCGCCGCGATCCACTTCGCGCATGATGGCATCAATAATAACCTCATCGGAAAAAGGCACCACTTCCGTGCGAACCGGTAAACGTCCTTGCGGAGCGGTATTGATGATGCTCATATCGCGGACACCCATCATTGAAAAATGCAGAGTTCGGGGGATGGGTGTAGCTGTCATGGTCAAGACGTCAACTTGTTTGCGCAGTTGTTTCAAATGTTCTTTGTGAGTCACGCCAAAGCGTTGTTCTTCATCGATAATCACCAAGCCGAGGTCTTTAAATTTCACATCTTTTTGCACTAGCCGGTGCGTACCGATCACAATATCCACTTTCCCTTCTTCCAATTCGGCAATGATACGTTTAATGTCTTTGCTATAACGAAAGCGGCTCAACATCTCAATTTTGACCGGAAAATCGGCGAGCCGTTCTTTGAAGGTCAACCAGTGTTGTTGGGCTAAGATGGTGGTCGGGACAAGAACCGCCACTTGTTTGCCATCTAACACTGCCTTAAATGCCGCTCGAATCGCCACTTCTGTTTTACCGTAGCCCACATCACCACAAATGAGCCGGTCCATGGGGGCGCTTTTTTCCATATCATGTTTCACATCCTCGATGGCTTCCAGTTGATCCGGCGTTTCTTCATAGATAAATGAGGCTTCCAGTTCGCGTTGCCAAACGGTATCCACGGTGTACGAATGTCCCCGCTTGGTTTGTCGCTCTGCGTAGAGTTTGACCAACTCGTCTGCCATATCCATAATGCCTTTTTTGGCACGTGCTTTAACTCGCTCCCAAGCGGTACCCCCCAGTTTGGTCAGGGAGGGCAGAACCCCATCTTCTCCCATGGAATATTTGTGGACATATTTGATTTGGTCCACCGGCACAAACAGCTTATCATTATCTTTGTAGGCAATTTCAAGACAATCCGTGATGCGATCATCAATGGCGATGCGCTTAATCCCCCAGTAAACGCCAATGCCATAGTTGACATGCACCACAAAATCACCCTCGTTAAGCATATTCAAGCCCGAAATCGCTTGACCGGTTTTAAATTTACGCAAATGTCGCCGTCGCCGGTAACGATTGAAGATCTCCCGGTCTGTGAAAACCGCTAACTTCACTTCAGGGAAAACAAACCCTTTATGAAGTGTTCCGACCCGAAGGGTCGCCTCCACCGCCCAATCTTCTACAATCTCCTGCATTCGCTCAACTTGACCTTTATTATCGCAATAAATAAACAACCGGTATCCAAAGCGATGCAGTTCGGTCAGCTTTTCCCGCAACATCTCCAAATTTCCATTCAGCGGTTCTTGCGCTTGAACATCTAGTTCAATTTCCAATTGGGATTTATGGCGTCCGGGGGCATTGAGATAGAGCCGCTGATACTGTTGAAATCGCTCTTCTAGCCGGTGGTAGGGTTCGTAAATGTCATGGGGTAACGGTACATCACGTCCTTTCCGCACTGCTTCATTATACAGATATTCGACTTCATCAGCAATGGTGCCGCCGATACGTTTCAGTTCTTGGGGGCGATTCAGCAGTAGGATCGTTTCAGAAGGAAGGTATGATAACAATGTGGCGTCGGACGGGATATTCATTTGAAGTTCCCGGCGCGGTAGGATTTTCACCTGATTCAAGGTACGGACGGACCGTTGCGTCACAATATCAAATTCTCGAATCGAATCGATGGTTTCTCCAAACAATTCAATTCGTACCGGATTTTCATTTCCGAACGAATAAATATCGAGAATCCCCCCGCGGAGGCTAAACTCACCGATACCTTCAACCATCGGAACCCGCTCAAACCCAGAAGTCACCAACGTTTCTAAAAGATATTCCAGATCGATATCCTCATCACGGGCGAGATGAATAGTAGCAGCCCGAAACGTAGCCGGAGCAACTACTTTTTGGAGGATTGCCCGAATGGGAGTGATTATAATTCGGGGGGTGCCCTCAACTAGCGAGCTTAGCGCTTCTGTTCGAGCCGCAATCAAGGCATCATTGGGTTTTTGGGTGTCATAAGGCAGGGCTTCTAACGCAGGATAGAGCAAAATACGGTCTGGATCGGCAAAAATACTAAGGTCATCAAAAAAATCTTCAGCATCTTCCTGCGTTTGGGTAATAAACAAGCACGGGCGCCCGGTATGCACAAAAAGGTAGCTGGCAAGCGCCACCGGCAAAGAGGCTTTGGCATGCCGTACCCACTGTTCTGGAGTTTGTTGAAGTAAATTTTGAACGAGAACCGAAAATGAGGGATTATCTTGAAATAAAGCTGTATTTTTCATAGCAAATAGAAAAAATAGGGTACATTTATAGATGTACCCTATTTGAAATTAAATCAACGAATTCAAAGAAAACGTTATAGAGAATTAATCGCGTCGTCAATCGTATCCTGAAAATTCAAGATACTAGTAGCACCAACAATATCAAAAATTTCAAACACATTTTCATTCACCGCGGCAAGGATGAATTTACCCCCTTTTTGCACCACTCGTTTGTTGTAATCAATGATATTTCCTAACGCCGTACTATTGAGGTACTTCAACTGTTCAAAATCGGCGATAATATTGACGACCCCGGAATCATTAAGGAGTGAGATAATCTGGTCGGAAACCGCCTGAATATTCGTGGCATCCAACGAACCTGAGAAATGCATAATTTTAGAATCACTGCGTCCTGCAACATCTTCCTGAACAATTTGGATATCTGTAGCCATCTATAAAATGACCTCCCTTGAGATGAACTTATAGTGTAAAATATTCATTTTCTTGTTTTTTAAATTTCACAATATGGATTTTGGTACCGGGGCCACTTCGGGTATCTATTTCCAGCATATCGGCGAGCATTGCCACAATTGGCAATCCACGTCCTCGTTTTTCGACACTGACTTTGCCCTGCTCGGTAAATTGAACTTTTGCCACGGCGCGCCTCAACCCTTCGGCACTATCTTTGGAAGCGCCTTTATCTTCAACAACCAAATCCATTTTATCATTATCGATAGTACAGCGCACATTGATCACCGAGTCACTCTCTTTTGAGCCATGTTCGATAGCATTATTGCAAATTTCATCCACAATCGTCTGAATCCGGTAGGCTTCTTTTCCTTCAAAGCCACGCATGGAAGCGATATTGGAAATAAAGTCCCGAACACAAGGCACAAAGTCGAGCGAGCTGGGAAAGGCAAGGGTGATAGTTTCTACCCGGGCGGCTTCTTCAAATTGCTGTACGGCATTATACACCGCGGGATAAATATCAAACAGTTTATGCACACCCATCACGTGCAGGGCTTTTTCAACCGCCGGTGTAACCCCCGCTAAAATCAAATTTCCTTTCGCCGCCACGGCTTGCCCCCGGAAACCCATCAGCACTCCCAAAACCGAACCATCAATGTGATTCGTCTGGGTTAAGTCCGCAATGACCTGAAATTTTTTTTGGGCAACTAAATCTGCAATAATGGCGTTTAATTCTGAAAGCGCTTCCACATTGACCCGTTCACCAAAAGTCAACACGGGTATATCTGGGTTTGTCGGAGCGGGAACAACTTCAATGATGTGTTTTGTGGGGTTCATTGCCACTGATTTTACCCTCTTTAGGCAGATTTCACTTCAACCAAGCCGGATGAGACCAAACTGTACATGACTTTGTATGTTTCAAATTCCGCATGAGTACTTCGCGCTAGGATGTTTTTGACGACCCGTTCTTGCTGGATCAAGGCAATAATGTTCATTTCTTCCGAGGTTAATTTAATCTCCCGCTGGGCATCAGAGGGTTGCGGCAACACCACCAGTTCCGCATTCACACTTGGAATTAACTGTTTGATAACATCCATTTCATCCGTTTGGCGAGCACCTTCCATGAGCAAATGTTGCCAGTGCATTTTCACAGTTCGTTCTTCTTGTGTCACACCCGCCTCAAATATAAATGAACCTTTGCTCCATGTAAAGAACGAATATACAGCTTCTTCACCCGACATCCGGTCATCAAGCAGGGCATGAACAATATCCCCATTTTCAAAGAAAATTTCCCCTTTTCCGTTGGGCGAATCCAGTGTCAGTTTGCCGGTCATTTGGGACGAGCAGATCGTATTGATCAAATCTGGGAAACTGAACACTTCCAACGTGCCTTCCAGACCCAACGCTTTACGGGCGATTTCTTTAATTCGAGTTTTTAAGGAGACCCGCATTTCATCAAATTTTTCAGCCAAAATACCGACTTCATCTTTGGTATGAACTTCTACGGCATGTTCGAGGTCACCTCCGGCGATAACCAACGCTTCATCCACAAGGTGTTTAATGGGTTCGGTCACTTTGCTTCCCACCCAACGCGCAATGACAAACGATAAGATGATAATGATCAACGTAACCACAATCACAAACAAGATGCTTTTCAGTGTGCTGCGCCGTGCTTCTTGTTCCATACGGGCAATATCTTCTTCCAGTTTTTCATACGATGCCAAATACCGCACGGTATACAAGTGACCAATACCTTCTGCTTCAATTACGGGAAAGACCAAATCCAGCGCCCGAATTTCGCGCCCGTTAATATCGATAGTCGCTTCCAAGTCCACATCAGGTTCTTTTCCCTGAATGCGCTTCTTGAGTTCGGGGTCACCGGTAATTTCACGCGATCCTTCATAGCGCATCCCCCGGCCTTTTAACTCATCCCGAGAATCAAAAAGAATTTTTCCCGTGGATGAATATATAATCACGGCTCCGTTATCCACATCCGCATTATTGTCTAAGAGCCGTTGCATCGGTTCAACGAAAAATTCTTTATATGCCTCTTCAGGGGTCCCATCATAAAACGGCGGCTGGAAGTTATAGTTTTTTTCGTAAAGGTCAATAATTTCTTGAGTCGCAAAGCGAGCAAATAAGCGGGTACGGGCTTCCAAGTCGGTTTTCATCTCGCTGCGTTTTTGTTCCAACTGGGCTTTATTCTCTTGATTTTTCAGATAGATCAGCACGCCGGCATTGATCACCGCACTCACAATAACCAGAGAGCTAATAATGGTGATCAAACGGGGGGTTAAACTGCGTTCCCAGATATTATGCCATAGTCGCAAGAAGGGATTTGACTCCATTAGACGGTCCTTTCTGATAAAAGATGCACCAAGTTACCAACAAATTTACCGGATCGCAAAGTTATACGGTTTATTATAGTTTTGAAGCATTCGAGTTTGGACGCGTGCGGCGGTGGTGAGTGCTTCTTGAGGACTTTCGACATCGTTAATCACTTTATTAATGGTCGCCACTTGAACTTCTTTCCAATCGATTTCCCACGGTTTAAACCACATTCCCGCATATTCGGCTTGTTCCACAAAGGGTTCGAGTAATGGATTCTCTCGTCGAGCAATTTCTCCGGCATCCCGGCGGGTAGGAGAGCGTTTGGTCTCGCGAAAATAATGTAACATGTTGTCGCGTTCCGCGCAAAATTTAATAAAATCCCACGCGACTTCAGGGTGTTTGCAATCTTTAGAAACCACTTCGCCCCAGAACGTCGCATGGGCATACTTATTATTTAAGTCGATTTGTGGAATAGGCGCTACGCCAAAATCAATACCGGCATTGATAAATCCCCCGGCATACCATCCACCCGACATCACCATCGCACATTTACCCTCAATGAATGCTTGACGTTCTGGTGGGGCATCCGCCGACCAGATATTATATTTTTTAACAAAATCGGTGTAAAATTCAAGAGCTTCTACAAATTTAGGCTGATCTACGAGGGATTTCTTCAAATCAGGAGATACGGGTGGTTGCCCCATTTGTACGGCAATCATCTCCAGCAAGTTATGATCTTGCGAAACATTACCGACCGATCCGATTGCCGCACCATATACTTCCCCGTTTGTAGCTTTCTTTATTTGCAAACAATAGTTCAGGAAGTCATCCCACGTGCGAGGGGGACGTTCTGGGTCCAGACCTGCCCGCCGAAAAATCGTTTTATTGTAATATAAAGCAATCGTATTTGCGCCCAAGGCAATTGCCCAAAGCTTTTCATCAGGCGTATCCATATCAGTGGCAAAGGCGCGACGTACGAAGTCATAGAACGTCTCAGCATATTCTTGTGGAGTCATCACAGACGGGGGAATCGGTTCCAGTTGGTCAATATAGTAAGGCAACCATGAGGCATGAATCTCAAACATATCCGGACCCAAACCCAATTCTAACGCCGGTAATAACTTTGATTGAAAATTCTTTTTGCTGATTTGCTTATATACGATATCCACATTTGGGTGCATTGCCTCATATTTTTCAATTAACGGGGCAAACACCTCCTCTTTTTCCCAAATTCGCCAATATTCTAAGCGAATTTTCGAGGTATCAACCTCAGCGAGTTCCAGTGCCACTTCATCAACAGGTTCAACAATCAAATTGGTGTGAAGCACGTCCGCCAGACTGGAGCCATCTTCCGCGTCATTTTGAACCGCAATAAACCCTTTATTATCAACAAATAACGTTGTGGGTAAACTTTGAATTTCATACTTGGTTAAGAGGTCTGGTTCTCCCATTAGAATGGGATAAGAAATATTGTAAATCCGGGAAAATCGTGCGGCATCACGCGGGTCAGAATCAAACAAGATCGCCAGCACTTTGAGTCGTGCTTCATTACCGTTATAATATTTTTGGAGCGTGGATAAATCTTGCCGGATATCACTCTGGTCCACATCCGAACCAAAATAGATCAAACTGACAGAATTTTGAATTGTACTCGTCAGATTAACCTTTTCCCCGTTGACATCCGTCAGGGTAAAATCAACCACTTTATCGCCCAATTTTGCCCGGGACGAACAGCTACTCATGGTTAATGAGATGATGAAGATAAAAGCGAGGTAGCGTACAAAGGGGGAAAATGTGAGTATGGATTTCATGTATAATGCCTTCTCCCAAGGAGGAATCAACTACGAGCTAAACCTTAGAACTGTGAATGATTCTACACAATTTAGAAAATGATGTCAAGCAAAAAATCCATTGATACCGCGGCAGTTATGCCATATTGGTGCTTATGAAAATACCGGAATAGCCGTAGATTATCCACTGTTCCGGTATTTGTATAATAAAAAATTATGTAAATAGTACTACGCTCGGGGATGTGCCATATTATAGATTTCGCGCAAGCGTTTCGTGGCAACGTGGGTATAGACTTCCGTACTGGCTAAACTTTCGTGACCCAACAGTTCTTGAATTGAGCGCAAATCGGCTCCCGCATCTAAAAGATGTGTGGCAAAACTATGGCGTAGGGTGTGGGGGCTAATATGGCTCACTTCTGCCAACTTTTCAATATGACGATTCAACATATATTGGACACTAGAAACGGTCAAGCGATTGCCATACCGGCTCAAGAATAGCGCATCATGATCAATTCGTATCCGGCGTCCATCTTTCCAATTTTGTTTCATCCCTTTCGCCCGTTCAATGTACTCTTCCCGGCGTGCTAAATATGCCCGCGTAGCCACAATAGCCCCCTCTCCCATAGGCACAATACGCTCTTTACGCCGTTTACCCAATATACGAACCAGATTTTGATCCAAATCTACATCACCTACATTCAACCCAACCAGTTCACTGACCCGTACTCCAGTACCATACATCATTTCCAGCATGGCACGATCCCGCAAACCCTGAACGGTATCTAAGTCTGGCATTTCCACCAAGCGTGAAATTTGCGGCACATTTAAGAATTCTGGAAGTTTCTTTTCGATTTTAGGACTGGCGATCTGTGCTGCCACATTGATAGTAATCACTTTCCGGTCACACAAAAAGTTAAAAAACGACCGTAACGTAGACAGCTTGCGGGCGATCGATTTCTTTGTGAAATCCTGTTCGTATAAGTCACTCATAAATGCGCGCACATCTTGACGGCTAACCTGAGCATAATCGATGGGTTGGGTCGCATCCAGCCCCAGAATACGGCGTAACGAGGTCTCAAACTGTTCCAAATCTCGCCGGTACGCCACGATGGTGTGCTCCGAACAATTGCGTTCGTATTTCAAATAATCCAAAAAACGAGCGATCCACGTCTCCATAGCTAAAAGCTCCTTTCCTCTGGATAGATAAAGAGATGGTGCTGGGTCATTCGCGCTCGATTGTACGCTACCCGCGCCGCCCGAAATAGAAAGAAACCCAGTAAAATCAGCCAAACACCGTTCAAAACATCTGGTTCAAACAGGAAAAAAAATCCTCCACCCATCAAGAAGCCTCCCACCAATTGCCCGGCAGCCGATGCGATTACAGTTGCCTTTTCAAAATTATGGAGCAACCGCCAGAGCATTGCCCGGAGTAAACGTCCACCATCCAAAGGAAATGCCGGTACTAAATTGATGGTTGCCAAAACAAAATTCAGGAGCATCACATACCCCAGCAACGCCACACATCCAGCGAGATACGAATTTCCACCGGTAATCGAACCGCTAATGATCTGATCAAAAGCCACCCAAAAATGAAAGGCAGGCACCCACAAAGGCAGAAGCAACCAACCGATTAGCAGGAGTAGCATCCCGATCCCAAAGCTACAAAGGGGACCGGCGATCGCAATAACAAATTCTGCGCCGGGCGTAGGCGGCTCTTGTTTAATTTGGGCAACACCGCCAAACATAAATAGAACAATACGGTGTACCCCAATCCCATACTTGATGGCAAAATAGCTGTGCGCCAATTCATGTAGCGTAATTGAGATAAAAAGCAGGGCGGCAGAAACAGCACCCAAGAAGAAAGCGATAGGAATATCAAACGGGGTATAAAATGAAGTGGCCAGACTTACGGTGATCAGAACCATCACCACAAACCAGGAGACATGAAGTTCCAGATCGATGCCCATCGGACGTCCAATTTTCCACGAAGCACCGATAACGAGTTCAGCAAAACGCATGTAGATTTAATCTCCTGTGGCCAGGCGTTCTGCCAGAAGATAGGGCAAATTTGCCGCCAGAATTTTTTGTTGGGCGGTCTTGATGTCATATTCAATGCGTTTGATCTGAACCGTGTGCGCTGTCGCATCAAAAACACAATATGCGGAAAGCGGATTCCGATCCCGAGGTTGCCCTACGCTCCCAACATTGATGATATACCGGCTATCGGGCATTAATTCAATCACGTCGGTACCATTTTGGGCGGGGATGACATCGATCTCACCGTCACAAAATCGAATGACCATCGGGGTATGAGAATGACCAATGAAACAAATCTGTTCAGTGAAATTACGAAATTCATATTTGGCTTCATAGCGGGAGAAGATGTAGTTCCACGCCTCGGGTTGCGAGGGTGTCGCATGCACGACCATAAAATTATCATTCTCAAAATGATGAGAGAGTTCTCGTTTACGTAAGTAGTTCATATTTTTTTTACTCAGCACATCCCGTGTCCAAAGAACGGCATGTTTGGCATAGGGATTAAAGTGGCGAATATCCGTCAATTCTAGGGCGGCATAATCATGATTACCTGCCAATACTACCGTGGCATTCTGACGTACTAACTCGACACACTCATTGGGATTTGCACCATAACCGACTACATCGCCTAAACAGATATATTCATCAATAGATTCATCTTCATACGCTTTCAACACGGAGGTTAGGGCTTCCAGATTCCCATGAATATCCGAATATATTCCGTACCGCATCAATTTCTCCTAAACTTATTCGATAGTTATAAAGGTCATGGTTAGTAAACTCAAAGCGGCGTGTAGATCAGGCATTTAGCTCGCGTCGCACTCGATCTAGAATGCCATTGACAAACCGGCTGCTATTTTCCGTGCTAAACTCTTTCGCCAATTCGATGGCTTCATTGATAGTGACTTTTACAGGAATATTCTTTCTCAAATAGATCATTTCGGCGAGGGCCATGCGCAAAATGACTTTATCAACCAAGGCAATACGGGGTAGGTCCCAATGTTCGGCAGAGCGTTCGATCCACTGATCAATTTCAGTTTGATGGTGAATTGCAATGTCGAGCAATTGGGTAGCAAATGCTTTGGTGGGCAGGTCAAACACGGCATCTTCCTTGAATTCAGGATCATCTTCATACTCTTTCATTTGCCAAAACCAGGAACTAATTGCCTCCGGCGAACCACCCGTAACACTATATGAATACAGCATTTGCAGGGTACAACGACGTGCCAGATGTCGCTTTTGGAATCGCCCGCCTTTGGGTTTGGACGGATGCGATTTGGTATGTTCCGCTCGTTTAGTTTTCATTTTCTGACTCTTTTTCGATATTTTCCAACAATCGTTTCACATCTTGTGCCCGATCTTTCGGACAAACTAAGGTAATATCATCTGTGCGGACAACGATTAAGTCCGAAATACCAATGGCGGCAATTTGCCCTTGATCCGCATAGAGTACCGAGCGTTTCACATCTAGCGTATGACAATCTCCGTGACGAACATTTCCGTGCGCATCCTTTTCGTACACACGCTCTAATGATGCCCACGATCCCACATCATCCCAATGAAAATCACCGGACACAACCGCCACATTTTGCGCTTTTTCCATGATACCATAATCAATGGAAATCGACTCGACCGCTTGAAAAAAGTGAAGTATTGCCGCGGGTTCATCCTTTGTATGGATTGCTGTTGAAAGTTCCCGCATTAAGGCATACATTTCCGGCAGATAGATTTCAAATGCCTGAGCAATCGTTGCCACACTCCAGACAAACATGCCACTATTCCATCGAAAATTACCGTGTCGCAAAAAGGAATGAGCGGTTTGTAGGTCTGGTTTTTCATGGAATTGGTCGGCTTTTGCCACAGTCACCCCATTTTGGATATCGATAGTCTCACCAACTTGGATATAGCCATACCCGGTTTCCGGACGGGTCGGCGGAATGCCAAACGTTACCAACATGTTATCACGGGATGCGGTCGCCGCAGCGATTTGTA
Source organism: Gemmatimonadota bacterium (assembly GCA_003697105.1). Lineage (GTDB taxonomy): Bacteria > 4572-55 > 4572-55 > J002 > J002 > J002. The sequence continues at coordinate 34,237 of RFFQ01000187.1, forward strand.
AAGCACTTAAAAAGGGTTTTGGTTGGGCAATATAATGGTCGGCGGGCAGAACTGCCATCACGGCGTCGGGATTCACAGCAAGTAGATAGGCAGTTGCAAACGCAATTGCCGGTGCGCTATTACGCCCCAAAGGTTCTGCTAAGACGGTGGTTTGGGGGTTTACTAGCGGGGTCACTTCCGGTACCAAATCTTGACTGGTTACAACAATGACTCGCTCCGGCGGAATACACGGTGATACCCGAGAGATGGTTTCTTCTAGCATAGTCTGCTCACTAAGGATCGGTAGCAGTTGTTTCGGGCGTTCCGGTAAACTTTTGGGCCAAAATCGAGTGCCTTTACCACCGGCAAGAATTATTGCGTATAAATTCATCATTATTCAAAGACAGTTTCGGTACTAAAGGATGTAAACATAGAACATATAAGAGTGTAATAGTTTCGCGAATGCTTGTCAACGATAAACAACACTAAAAATAAATTAAAGTAAATTTTATAACCACAAATTTGGTATATTTCGTATTTCTAATCCCACCGTTGAATCTGTTTCCACGCAACGGTTAAATCTTTCGGCAGATTGGCTTCATATAAAACCATCTGTCCGGTGCGCGGGTGAACAAACTGGAGCCGTAACGCATGAAGCGCCACTCGCGCCAGTAACGGGCGTTCTGCCGCTTTGCCACGATAATTGGGCTTAATTTCTGAGAGATAAAAGGCATCTCCTCCTCCGTAGAGGGCATCGGCGGTAATGGGATGCCCTAGTGCGGCTAAATGCACTCGTACCTGATGATGCCTACCCGTTTGGGGGTAAACTTGTACCACGGCAAAATGGCGTGTGCGGGCAATAACTTCGTAATAGCTGAGCGATGATTTTCCACGAGAATGGATTATCATTTTACCGGGTCGTTTGGGGTCTTCAGCAATCGGTAAATCAATATTCCCGGAGGACTCTACCGGAATACCCCGAACCAGTGCCCAATATGTTTTGCGGACGGTGCGTTGTTGAAATTGTAAAGAAAGGGATCGGTGCGCCTCGGGTGTTTTCGCAAACACCATCACCCCGCTCGTCCCTACATCTAGCCGGTGTACAACTGAAGCCGTGGGTACTATCTTTTTCAATTCCTCATCCAGATTGGGTTTATTGGCATCCCACCGATCTGGGACGGTACGCAATCCGGCAGGTTTACATACGACGAGGACACTATCATCTTCGTCAATAATGGGAATTTGTAATCTTTTTGGCATTTAAACTGTCTTATCACCTGACCTGTGAGAATTTTCTTTTTAGGTCGGTATTTTTGTGTTAAATAATGGGATAACCCTTTTCATACTAACCAAATTAGCAAGA
>RFFQ01000188.1 GCA_003697105.1 Gemmatimonadota bacterium
TCTTGCTAATTTGGTTAGTATGAAAAGGGTTATCCCATTATTTAACACAAAAATACCGACCTAAAAAGAAAATTCTCACAGGTCAGGTGATAAGACAGTACCGTGCAGGAATTACTCGGGCATAAAAATGTCAAGACCACCATGATCTATACCCATGTGATGAATAAAGGCGGGTTAGGGGTGCAGAGCCCGCTGGATTTCCCGGTAAAATAAGAACTTGACCCCTTCCGGCTTTCCACGTATAATCCGACCATGATATTCCTCATTCAATTATGTCATTCCACAGAGGTATATAACTACGCAGTCCATTCCGTTCTTCGCGGTTCTATTGAAGATTAGGGTGCCGGTCGCGAGATAAAGGCTCCGGTGGCGGATCGATGTTATTTCAAGCCTAATAGGTGGTCAGGAAGCAAGCGTCTAGGCGGGTTACACCTAATTTTTTGATGGGCATCCCGTAAATTTATGTTCAAGGTACCTATGAAACAAATCCTGGTGTTCTTGCTCTTCTGGACGATGATCCCGCCGCTTTTTGCCGGATCACTCCGGTTCAATCCGATTTCCGTTGGTGACGGGCTATCCCACAGTACGGTCTATTCGATGTGGCAAGACCAACAAGGGTTTATGTGGATCGGGACCCAAGATGGTTTGAACAAATACGATGGCTATGGTTTTACGATTTATCGCTACGACCCGTTGGACTCCACCTCGTTAGCCAGCAGTAATATCAGTTCCTTGACCCAAACGACTGATGGTATGATCTGGATCGGGTCTTGGGGCGCGGGGTTGGTTGAATTCGACCCCTACCGCGAGGTCTCCCGGGCATACCGGCACGACCCGAACGATCCGGCAAGCCTCAGTAATAACCGTGCTCAAGTGGTTTTTACGGATCGCAACGGCACCATTTGGGTCGGTACGGCGGGTGGGGGGCTTAATCGTTTTCAACGGGATTCTGGCACGTTCGTCCGGTATCTACATGACCCGGCAGATTCACTCAGCCTGAGCCATAACCGCATCTGGTCTATCGATGAAGACCCGGCGGGCAATCTCTGGATTGGTACAGATGATGGTTTAAACCGCTTTGACCCCCAAACAGAGACCTTCCAGACATTTAAGCATGACCCCGCGCAGCCCCAAAGTTTGAGCCATAGCCGTATCCGCACGCTCAAGGTGGTTTCCGAAACCGAAATATGGGTGGGGACCCAAGCCGGGCTGAATCGCTTTAATCCACTTAGTGGCATCGCCACTCACTACCGCCACCAACCGGATGACCCAAATAGCCTCAGTGGAGACGTGATTACGGCGCTCTACCCCCACCATGCTTCCGGTACGGTGTGGGTGGGTACCACCAATAATGGACTCAACCGGTTAGACCCCCAAACCGGCAGGGTGTCTCGCTATCAAAATGACCCGCGCGATCCGCACAGCCTGAGCCATAACAATGTACGGGCGATTTACGAAGACCGTGCTGGCATGTTCTGGGTGGCGACTCGGCGCGGTGGTGTCAACACCTTTCGCTTAGTACCGGAGCGATTTCAAACCTGGCAACATGATCCGCTCAACCCCAATAGCCTGAGCGACGATATTATCTGGTCTATTTATGAAGATCGAGAGGGTATCCTCTGGATTGGCACCGGCGACGGGGGTCTAAACCGCTGGGACCGGAAACACCAGCAATTTACCCATTACCAACACGACCCGGCAGACCCTACGACCCTCAACCAAAACGATGTACGCGCCATTTTCGAGGACCGCTTCGGCGCCTTGTGGATCGGTACAGATGATGGCGGTTTGAATCGCTTAGACCGCCAGCGTGGCACCTTTACCCATTATGAACCGAATCCAGACCAACCCGGGTCCCTTTCCAACAAAGATGTCACCTGCATTTACGAGGACCAATTCGGTCTGCTGTGGATCGGTACGGATGGTGGCGGGCTAAATCGCTGGGATCGCGCCACCAATACCTTTATTCATTACCGCCACGACCCACGAAACCCCCACAGTTTAAGCGATGATCTGGTCTGGTTAATCTATGAAACCATGTCCGGTGATCTCTGGATCGGCACTGGGGATGGTCTCAACCGGTTAGACCGTGAAACCGGCACCTTTGAGGTTTTCCACCAACGGCAGGAAACCCCGCAACCCTCCCCGCTGTATCTCATCAATGACAACATCCGCGCCATGTACGAAGCACCGGATGGCGTCCTCTGGATTGGCACCTCCGGGGGCGGTCTGCATCAGTGGGATCGTACCCGCCAAAAGACACAATATTACACCACCAATGATGGCTTACCTAGCAATGTGATTAACAGCATCTTACCGGATGAAAATGGCAATCTCTGGCTGAGTACCAATCAAGGTTTGTCCCAATTTGACCCGCTCGCGGAATCGTTCCGCAATTTTGATGTTCACGATGGGCTGCAAAGCAATGTGTTCAATCCGGGAGCCGGTCTCAAAACCCGGCAGGGGACGTTATTTTTTGGAGGGATTCACGGCTTAAATGAGTTTGATGCCAAAAACATTCATAACAATTCATACATCCCGCCGGTCGTTATCACCTCGATCAAACGCTTCGATCAGGAATTACCGGTAGAACCGCCCTTGCCGCTGGCAAACCAAATTCGTCTGCCGTTTCATCACAACTTTTTTTCGTTGGAATTTGCCGGATTGAACTTTATCCAATCCGCAAAAAACCGGTATGTGTACCGGTTGGAAGGATTTGATGTCAATTGGGTGCGGGCAGGCACGCGGCGCTACGCCAATTATACCAATGTACCCCCCGGAACATATCATTTTCGGGTGCGTGCCGCCAACAATGACGGCGTATGGAATACGGAAGGGGCGTCTCTGACCATCCTCATTGACCCCCCGTTTTGGCAGACTTGGTGGTTTTATTATTTGGAAGGTATCGTCGGCATCATGGTGCTCAGCCTCGTGATTTGGAGTGTCTCACGCTATACCCAAAATCGATTTGAGAATAACCGGCGGAGTCAAGAACTCTCCTACGCCCGCCAAGTGCAATTTTCCATGCTCCCCAAATCGGATTTATATCACGAGACAGTTGAAGTGGTGGGGAAAATGATTACCGCAACCGAGGTCGGCGGGGATTACTACGATTTTATCGAACTGGAAGATGACCAATATTGCCTTGCTCTGGGAGATGCCGCCGGACACGGCGCCGCCTCAGGACTGTTAGTGGGAATGACCAAAGTCTCGGTCATTCAAGCAATTAAAACCCGGAAAAGACATATCACCTTAGAACACTTTATGGAGCAATTCAACGCCGCCTTAAAAGCCTCCAATTTACAACGCGGCATGTGCATGAGCCTCCTTTTAGCCGTGATAGACACCCGCCACCGGCGATTGAAGGTCGCCTCCAGCGGAATGCCCTACCCATACTACTACCGTAAAGCAGAAGACCGCTTGTTACCCTTGACCATTAAAGGACCACCGCTCGGGCTGTTAACAAATATTCAGGTACAAAGCCGCACAATCCTGCTAGAACCGGGAGATTTTGTGATTTTCCTAACCGATGGCTTCATGGAGCGTCTGAACCTGCAAGGCCATATTTGGACGCATGAAGCCGTTGAAAAAGCACTGCACCACATCTGCCGGGGAGAAACCAGCGCCGCCAACGTCGCCCAACGGCTGGTTGATGCCTGTAACCAATTTGCCAATGGACGCGAACCAGAAGACGATTTGACCGCGGTGGTGCTATACGTAAAGTCCTAAGAAAACAGACGTTCCCGTAGGACTCCGTATTCATAAGTAAGCGTGTTGCCTACCGGAAAAGGCGGTCCACAATAATAGAGACCGCACTCCGCACCGAAAGATGATTATATCCCGTACCGGTATCGACCGGCTCCAAAACATAATCTGCCTGTTGCACAAACTCGGGGGGCATCCCCCACGCTTTACCAAACAGGAGGACAACCGGTTGGTGACTCTCAAGGAGATGAGTCACTTCCGCAAACGTGATGGTTTGCGGATAGCGTTTGGCACTGGTGGCAATAATCAGCGGTGTTTTGCCTCGTTCCGCCACTACTTCATGAATAATTTCGGGCACACCGGCGGCAACGCGCGTTTTGGAAAAAACCCGGTTCCGCTTTACATCCTGTTCGCGAGCACTACCATGCCGGAGCAAATGGCGCGCAAACTCACGCTGTGACGCCAGTGGGTTGACAATGTAAAACGCTTGTAACGGGTAGGTGAGCGATACCCGAGACATATCAAAAAAGTCAAAATACTCGACCGTTGCCGTTATAATATCCCCATGCCGATTCACCGCCGGATAGTGCATCAGAGCTAAATAGAGGGGTTTAAGGGGTTGAGAATACATTAGAACCTCATATGAAATCCGCAGATACGATCAATACCTTCGCCAAAAGTGACCTTTTAGGCTGTATGAATAGCGCCAATTCCGGCGAGATGGTTTTTGATTTGTTGAATTAAAATTGGGTGAGCCAA
>RFFQ01000021.1 GCA_003697105.1 Gemmatimonadota bacterium
CAGCGTGATGCCTACTCTTTTTGCTTTATATTTCATTAGGATAACCTCTTGCTAATTTGGTTAGTATGAAAAGGGTTATCCCATTATTTAACACAAAAATACTGACCTAAAAAGAAAATTCTCACAGGTCAGGTGATAAGACACATATAGCCCTATAACCGTCAGGATATTTAAATACTCGCTTTGATAGCGTCCACCGTCTCCGGGTTTTCCAGACTACTGACATCCCCGGGGTTCTCCCCGAGATAGGTTGCGCGAATGACTCGCCGCATGACTTTAGCGTTACGGGTTTTGGGAAGGGCGGTGGTAAAACGGATTTCCTTCGGTTTGAGCGGTTTACCTAACTGATCAATCACTCGTTGCATCAATTCCGTGCGGAGTTCATCCGTGACTGGGACGCCGGGTTTAAGGACACAGAACGCCACGACTTCGTTATCTTTTATCGGATGGGGTACGGCAATTGCCGCCGATTCCGTCACGGACGGATGCCCGTTGAGGATCGCCTCTACTTCTGCCGGACCCAGCCGCTTACCCGCCACTTTGATCGTGTCATCGCTTCGACCCAAAATGTACCATAAGCCATCCTCGTCAATCGCCGCATAATCCCCGTGTTTCCAGATATTCTCAAAGTCGCTCCAGTACGTATCCAAATAGCGTTGGTTATCTTGCCAGAAGCCGCGCGTCATGCCGATCCACGGTTGGCGGATGACAAGTTCGCCCACTTCTCCGCGGACGGGTTCTCCTGCCTCATTAACCACATCTGCCGCCATCCCGACGACCGCTCCCGAAAAAGCACAGGGTTTAAGGGGTTGGAAGAAGTTGCCGCACAAAATCCCACCACTGATTTCGGTGCCGCCAGAGTAGTTCAGAATGGGTTTTTCACGGTTGAGGACATTTTCAAACACCCATAACCACGATTCCGGGTCCCACGGGCTACCGGTTGACCCTACTGCTCGCAACGATGAGAGATCATGTTTTTGAATGGGAGCGAGTCCATGCGGTTTCAAGGCACGGATTAGGGTGGGAGAGATGCCTAAATGGGTGACGCGATGATCCTCAACCAGTTTCCATAGCCGGTTTACATCGGGGTAATCGGGAGCGCCATCAAAAAAGAGCATGGTTGCTCCAATCAGCAGCGTGCCGAACACCTCCCAGGGACCCATCATCCAGCCCATGTCGGACATCCAGTACATGGTATCATCCGGTTTTACATCCATCGGGTGGTACATATCCTGTGCCCCCTTAATGGGGAAGCCGCAGTGGGTATGTACAGCACCTTTTGGCCGGCCGGTCGTCCCGCTGGTGTAGATGATCATCATCACATCTTCTGCATGGGTTTTTTCGGTCTCGGCGATGGGAGATTGCCCCGGAACCAATTCATGCCACCAGTGATCCCGCCCTGCCGTCCACGGGACCTCTTCTAAATTCACCCGGTTGACCACGATCAGATGTTCCACGGTGGGGCACTCCTGTATTGCTTCATCTGCCACAATTTTCATCGGAACTTTTTTACCCCGCCGGTATGCCCCATCAACAGTAAAAATGGCTTTGGCACGGGCATCTTTCAGGCGGGTGGCGACGGCACCGGCACCGTAACCGCTAAACAACGGTAGGATGACCCCGCCTATTTTGATGATTGCCAAAAATGCTACGGCTAATTCCGGGATCATCGGCATGTATAGCCCGACCGGGTCCCCTTTGCCCAAGCCTAGTTGCCGCAAGGCATTGGCACATCGGCAGACCTCCTCGTGTAGATCGCCGTAGGTCATGACCTTAACATGACCTTCTTCACTTTCATACCGTAAGGCAACATTATCGCGTGTTTCTTTGGTTTGCCACTTATCTAGGCAATTATGGACAATATTCATTTTGCCGCCCACACACCATTTCGGAAATTGGATTCCGTCGCTCACATCGACAATTTGGCGGTACGGTTCGTAAAACTGAATATCGAGGTCTTCCATCACGGCATCCCAGAACCACGCAATGTCTTCGGTTGATTTTTTAAGCAGGGCTTCGTAATTCAAGATGTCGTGGCGTTCCATGAACGCCCTCAGGTTGCTTTCCTCAATCCACTGGGGATTCGGTTGCCAGACAATCTGCTGTCCAAAGGGAAAGGTTTTGTTTTCAGGCATATACTTCTCCTCCTTATTTCAATGTTTACGCATTTTTTTGTCTAAAAATGAAGTTTGGACACAACACATTATACCTAACGGGTTCGCCGTATTAAGCGGGTTGTAATGGGTGGGTATCGGTGTTTTTAGTTCGGGTACTGTGGTGGATGGGATATTTCGGCAATTCGACAATAAAGGTGGCGCCTTTGTCTTTGCCTTCGCTTTCTGCCCAGACCTTACCGTGCAATTCCTCTACTAATTTTTTCACAATTGATAAACCCAACCCGGTGGAAGGTTCTCCAGCGGTGGGTTTGGCACTCAATTTTTGGAATTTTTGAAATAATTTGGCTTTATCAGCTTCGGTGAGTCCTTGTCCTTCATCTTTGATGCGGATTCGGATGTGATCCGGAAGTTCGGTACTCCAAATAGTAATGTTGCGCCCCGGTGGCGAAAATTTAATGGCATTGGAAATCAGGTTGTCGAAAATTTGGGTACATATTTGTTCATCCGCAATAATCTCACACGGGGTGTCATTGATGTGATGAATCTGGATTTGCTTGCGATTACAGGTCAGTTGATAATTGGAGATCAGCCGCTCTATTATGGTGGTTAGAACGAAAGGCTTCTGCTGGGCAACTAGCCGGGCACTTTCAATTTGATTTTTTTCCAACTTATTGATAATCAAGCTCATTCTTTTGACCATCCGGTCAATGGTTTGGAAGAGTTTGCCCAGTTTGCTGTTTTCATCCGGGGAGATCAGCAGGGCAATGACTTCGACACTGGTGGCGATTGCCGTTAATGGATTTTTCAAATCGTGCGCGACGATGCTCATCAATTCACTTTTTTCTTCATTTGCTTGCTGGAGTTCGGCAGTGCGTTGGATGATCATATCTTCGAGGTGTTCTTGGTACTCTTGCAATGCCTGTTCTGCTTGTTTGCGGTCGGTAATATCGTGGACAATGGAATACAGCAATGTTCGCCCGTCGATCTCGACTGGACCTGAATAGACCTCTACCTCCCGGATTTCCCCAGAAGCCAGTTTATGTTGAGAGTGCAAGTTCAACTGTGATTTCGTGGTGGCGCGTTTCAATTCGGCTTTTACCTCTGCTTCCGGTAGCTGGTTAATTTCCATAATGGTCATGGAGGTAAGTGTGGGCAGATCATAGCCATAAAATTCCTGTGCGGCTTGGTTGGCTTCCACAATTCGCCCATCTACCGGGTCAATAATTAATTTTACCGCTTGATTGGTTTCAAACATCTGGCGATAGCGGAGTTCACTGGCTCTTAGGGCACGTTCCACCCGGGTGCGCTCAATTTCACTACCGATATGCGCCGCAAATAGCTCAAATAAGGAGGTAATGAAACCGGTTTCTTCAATGGGGGAAGTAAACAAGGCAACTAAAATACCCAGTGGTTCTCTTTTCTTGCTAAAAACGGGGGTACCGACGTAGGCTTCGATTCCCTTTTGCTGGAGTAGCACATCTTGGGGGAAGAGACACGTCACATCATGGGAATAGACACAGGTGGTCTGTGTGACGACTTCTTGGCACGGTGTGCCTTCCAGTTGGTATTGAATATTATCTTGTATTTGTCCCTGATGGCAAAGGGCGATGGTTTCAATAACGTTTTTACCGGTTGTTATCCCAACAAACGTATAATCGGCTTGGATCAGGTCGTTGAGGACACAGGTCATTTTTTTGAAGTAGTTCTCACCGGTTAGATTTGCCGTTTCGGTAATAATCCGGCGGATGGCTTGTTCCTGTTGGGTTAATTGGTGTTCGATACGCTTTTGCTGGGTAATATCGCGTCCGAATACCGAGACGCCGGCGATGGTATCTTCGTTCCGAATCGGGTTTAGGGCAATTTCCAAATAGTAGGTTTGGTGATTGTCGGTAACACGCCATTCTGTGGTAAAATGTTCTCCGGCAAGTGCCCGGTGAATATTCCGTTCCCAATCCGAGGCGAAGGGTGCCGGCAAGATTTCCGGAAGCGGTGTGCCGGGTTCAACCGTGATGTTCATCAGGCGTTTAAAGAGTGTTTTTCCGGCGGAATTGATGGTGATCACCCGGTACGTGGGATCGATGGAGAGAATCAAGTCAGAGGTATTTTCATAAATAGCTAACAGATTATTTTCCGATTCTCTTAAAATCTGTTCCGTTTTGTGTTTTTCAGCAATTTCGCGTTGGAGTTCTGCGGTACGCTGGTTGATTTGGGCTTCCAACGTTTGATTCAGGTGTTGCAGTTCCTGTTGTAAGCGGTGGATCGCGATGTGGGTTTTGATTCGTGCCAGTAACTCCGCAGTTTCAATGGGTTTGGTGATGTAATCCACCGCGCCGAGTTCAAACGCCTTGACCTTATCAAACGGCTCGACAACGGCGGACATAAAACAGACTGGAATCTCTTTTAGGTGGTCATGGGCTTTCAGACGGCGGCAGGTTTCATACCCGTCGATTCCGGGCATTAAGATGTCCAGCAGAATTAAATCCGGTAAAACGCGGGTGGCGATCTCAATCCCCATTTCGCCGTGGGTGGCTATAAATACTTTATAGCCGGCATCACTGAGGAGGGTTCGCACCATCTCGATGATAGTTTGGGTATCTTCAATTAGCAATATTTTTGCGGGGGTTGTTTTATCCATCGGGAGGTTCCTTTGCTTTCAGTTCCGCTAGATACTCTAGGATACCACGAGAATCATATCGCCTGATCAACTTTTTCAGACGTTTGAAGACTTTATCGTATTGGGGGTTAGATGTCAATTGTTTTTCAATGATCATTTCGATTTGGTCGTAGTCTCCAAGGGTGGTGGCATCCTCGATGGCATTCAGAATGGGTGAGGGTGGGATACTAAATGTCATCGGCGAAGCGTTGCGGGTACTCTCCGGCGGTTGCTCTTTCAATTTCCATTTTAGGTGAAGGCGCGTGCCGATGACCTTGAGGAGTTTCTCATGTTCGATCGGTTTCGGCAAGAATTCATCGCACATGTGGATAAAATCTGGCTGGTCTTCCTGACTCGTGGTCGATGCTGAGATGCCCACAATGGGGATATGCTGGTAAGCGTCTTCTTTTCGTAGATGTTTAATAAACGTAACGCCATCCATCACAGCCATCACGCGGTCTAACAAGATTATGTCAGGCAGTTTGTGGCGGACACATTCCAGACCGACCTTGCCATTTTCCGCGAGTTCCACGCTGAACCCCAATGGGGTGAGCAATGTTTGTAAAAGAGCACCGTTGGTCGGGTTATCGTCGATAACCAGCACGTGCCGTTTTTCACCCTCATATCCGGTAATTAGGGGGTAGTCACCAAATTGGCGAAGCACTGTCTTCTCTGTTGAGAGTGGTAAGGGCAAGGTAATCCGAAAACAACTTCCTTTCCCCGCGGTGCTTTCAACCGTAATTGTGCCGTTCATCAGTTCGATGAGTTTTTGAGTAATGGCTAAACCCAAGCCGGTACCGGTCTGGTACCTCCCCCCCTGATGTAATTGGGTGAACGGCTTAAATATGTCATTTAAGCGGTGTTCTGGGATACCGGCGCCGGTATCGTTCACCTCGAATCGGAAGCGTTCCGTTTCGGGATCATAATCTGTGCGCAAAATGATCTGTCCCTGAGTTGTATATTTTACGGCGTTATTGGTTAGATTGATCAGCACCTGTTTTACTTTTTGTTCATCTCCATAAACCGCTTCCGGTAGGGGCGTGTGGCTTTCTAAAACCATGATCACGTCTTTTTTTTCAGCACTGATTTTATTGATATTGTAAACAAAATAGACCGTTTGGCGCAGATCAAATGTGATGGGATGAAGTTTTAATTTTTGCGCTTCGATCTTGCTCATATCCAAAATATCTTCAATTAGCGAGAGCAAGTGTTTACCGCTATTGAAGATAATTTCGAGGTATCGTTGTTGCTCGGCAGAGAGGTTCGGCTGGATTTTGAGGATTTGAGAAAAGCCCAAAATGGCATTGAGCGGTGTACGTAGTTCGTGGCTCATATGGGTTAAAAATTCACTTTTAGTTTTATTAGCGGTTTCCGCGGCTTCTTTTGCCAGTTCCAATTTTTCTTCGATCTGCCGCCGTACCCGAATTTCCCTTGCCAATCGGCGGTTCCAAAAAAGAGTAATCAGGATGATCATACCCATGACTCCCGCGGTAATCGAGAGCCACGTCCAGACGATACGCCAGTTTACGGTTTGTTCATACCGGATGGTCATCCACTTGTTGAGTAATTCGTCTCGTTCTTCCGGTGAAATCGAGCGAATGGTTTTATTCAATAGTGTAATTAAAGGTTGCCAATCCGGACGAATCCCCAGCCGCATCCATTCGTCGGTATGGTTGGCGGGTGCCGCTATTTTCAGATTGATAATTCGTTCTCGATTAATGGCATATGCGGCGGTGAGTGTTTCACCGACATAAGCGTCTGCCCGACCCAGGGCAACAGTTTGCAACGCCTGAGACACACTCTTTGCCGGTACGAGTTCGATTTCAGGGTGATTGTGTTCCAAATAGTGATGAATCTTGACATCTTGAACCACAGAAACGCGTTTGCCGTGCAACGATTTTATCCCCTGAATAAAGGGGGTATGTTGCGGCATAATAATGACGTATTGGAGGCGGAATAAGCCTTCGGTAAAGTGACAGTATTTGTTTCGATCCGGAGATTCAAAGCCAAAAAAGAGGTCAATCTCCCCGTTTTGGATAGCAGTGAGGATGTCGGGCCAGGCAAGTTGCACCGGTTCAAAGTGGATTCCCAGCCGCTCTGTGAATAATTGGAGATAATCAAAAAACAATCCAACCGGTTGCCCGTTGCTATCGATATACGCCATTGGCGGCATATTGGAGGGTACGCCGACGCGGACCACCGGATGGGCTAATCGCCAATCTTTTTCTTGGGGGGATAACTCCATCTCTTTCAGGTGGAGAATATCGGGAAAGTGTGCCCCCCATTTTTCTAAAATAGCGTTCCGCTCCTGTAATGAGATTTCATTTAAGGCTTTATTGATGATAGATTGAAGTTCTGGCCAATCCTTACGAATGGAATAGAGGATTTTTACCTCTCTCTCGGGGATCACAAACGCGATATCAATGGTGCTGACCATCTGTTCTAACGCCGACATGTAGAGATTGAGACCGCCAATCGCCGCATCGACCCCTCCATTGAGGAGCAGGGGTAGGATGTGTTCAGTTTGCTCAACCGGCACCGGGATGACCCCGGGGATCGATTCTAGCAGTTTCTCTTCGGCTCGATTTCCCTTCAGGACGGCCACTCTTTTGCCGGTGAGGTCGTCCATCGTATTGAACAGGGCTCGATTCCCTTCGCGGCAATAAATATATTTATAAACGCTGTAGAGGCTATTGGTAAACCGGAAGTAGGCTTCATGTTCTTTGTGGTAGGTGGAGAGTGCCAAGCCATCGATTTGCCGGCGTTTTGCTTTTTCGACGATGTCTGCCCAATTTCCCAGTTGTATCGTGATGTTTGCTCCGGTCAATTGGTTGATTTTGGCAATCAGGTCGGCTTCCACACCCACAACGGTGCCACTATCTTGCGGGATCACGTAAGGTGCCCAGCCTTTGTCACAACCGAACACAATTTGAGGATGGCTGGCTAACCAAGCTTGCTCGGTGTCGGTGAGTACCGGCCGGCTTTCCGGATGGTCTAAATGGCTGCGGAACGCCGTGCGCAATTTTTCCCATTCTGTTTCGGGAATGGCGGCGAGGGCTTTTTCGACGGCGGAATGCAACAAGGGTAGATCGGCCCGTATCCCAAAACGAAACTCGAGTTCACCCATCTCTTCGGGAGGCAGCTCACCCCGAATTTCGAGGTCACTGACCATCTTTTGGCGCAGATAGTAACCCGCATGGACGACATTATCGATGTAATAATCGGCGTCGTCGGCTCGTAATGCCCGGTATGCCTCATCAATGCCATTAACCAACCGGATGTTCAAGTTGGGATAGCGCTGTTGAATGGTGCGGGTTTGTAAAAAACCGGAGACGAGTACCAGTCGTTTATCTTGTAAATCCTGAATTGTCCGAATGGCCGGTTGATCTACCCCCCCCACCGCTACAAACGGAACGGTTAAAACCGGTTTAGTGGGCAAGACAAAATCTCGACCCGCCACATGGGAATAATTGTTGAGCAAATCGACTTCGTGCCGTTCCAGAGCTTGTAACGATGTTTCGTACGTTAAGCCATGTATGCGTTTGACGTTAATCTCCAGCATGGTGGCAACCCGTTCCCACAGGTCATTTAAATAGCCCATCGGTACGTCATCTTTGACAAAGGTCAGCGGGGGTTGGTGGTCGATCAACGGCACCCGAATGAGGGGTTGGGTTTTCAGAAAAGCTTTTTCCGACGGCGTCAGGTGGAGTTGAGCGGTCTCTTCTGCTACGGCACTGCCGCACATGATAGACATCCCGATGATCACCCATCCCCATAAAAGGATATGCTGGAGCCTTCTATTCCGCATGACCATCTCCTGAGCGCGGTAATTCCACGATAAACGTACTGCCTTTATTTTTACCTTCGCTTTCTGCCCAGACCTGACCATTCATTATCTCGACCAGCTTTTTCACAATGGATAAACCCAATCCGGTGGAATATTCCCCGCCGGTGGGTTTGGCACTCAGTTTTTGGAATTTCCGGAACAGCTTGCTTCGGTCGTCTTTTGTTAAACCTTGCCCCTGATCCTGAACTTCCAAGCGGATCCGGTGACCCCTTTCCAGCAATCGCACATACACCCGCCGCTCGGGGTGAGAATACTTAATGGCATTTGAGATCAGGTTGTCCGCAATATGGCGGAACGCTTCTAGGTCAGCATATACTGCCAGCGGGGTTGGAGGGGGGTTGTATTGAAGGGTAATGGCTTTTGCTTTGGCTCGTTGTTGGTGATTGCAGAGGATGTCCTGTAAAAGGGGGTCTGGATCAAAATAAATCGGAGTGACCTTTAAATATCCGGTATCAATCTGGTTGGCATCGAGTAACTTTGTGATCATCTTGAGCATCCATTCACTGTTGTTCTGAATCCCCTCCATAAACCGCAACCGGGTATCCGGTGTTAATTTATCTTCTTCTTGTAGCAAGAGCTTGATTGCGCTAATAATACCGGTTAATGGGTTTTTTAGATCATGGGAGACAATGCCCATGAGTTCGGTTTTTTCGCGGTTGAGTTCTTGGAGTTGTTGCACCAACCGGGCTAATTCGATATTTTTTTGCCGGTAGATTTCGGCTTCCCGTGCCTTTTGCTCGCTCTCGTATTTGGTTTTTAGCTCCGCGATTTGCTGGTTCATTTCCAGATTGAATTGTTTCGTATTTAGCTGTTGAAGATGTTCCAAACATTCAAAAGCATTTTGATAATCCTGTTGCCGCTGGTAAAGTTGGACCAAGTGTTTATAGGCATCTATTTCGAGGGATTTTACACCGGTGGTTTGGCTGATCTCAAGGGCTTTACGGATGTATGTTTCTGCTTCCTTAAATTTTCCTTGACGTATCCGGATTTCGCCGAGGGTATTCCATGCCAGCCCGAGGGAGTGGAGGTCACCGAGTTGCTGAAATTGGGCGGCGGCTTGCTGGGTTGTAAGACAGGCTTCTTCCAACTGGTTTCGGGCGAGCTGGATGATGCCGATGTTCAAATGGATGCCGGCAACGGCAGACCAATCGCTAAACTTTTTTTTCAGGGCTAACGCTTGTTGGTAGTATGTTAATGCGTGTTCTGGGTCTCCTTTTTTATCCGCAAGAACGCCTAAATTTAGATACACATAACTGGCTAAGTTTTCATCATTAATGGTACGGGCATCTTCTAAACTTTGCAAGAAATACGGTTCTGCATTTTGCAACTCATTGCGTTCCAAAAACATCAAGCCGATATTCATACGGGTTCTAGCGGCGTTGGTAGTATCCTGTTCTGCGTCAAAATGTTCCAACGCTTGGATCAGCGCGTTTAAGGACTGAGCGTATTCACCCAATTTCATGTGGATTATTCCGAAATACAAGTAACATTTTCCTACATGAGTACCCTGTTTCTGTGCTAGAGTTAAGGCTTCTGTTACATATTGTTGGGCACGAGGAGTGTCGATGCCTGTAGTGGCTTTGGCGAGTTCCAACAAGCAAGAGATTCGTTCTGAACCGGTTGCGGTTGCTAATTGGGCTTTTAGGGAATGAATGTTAGATTCCATTTGACATTTTCGCTAGCGGTAGTTCGACAAAAAATGTACTGCCTTTATTTTTGCCTTCACTTTCTGCCCAAACCTTGCCGTTCATGGCTTCAACCAGTTTTTTTACAATGGATAAGCCCAAGCCGGTGGAATGTTCCCCGCCGGTGGGTTTGGCACTCAATCGTGTGAATTTTTGGAACAGATTCGCTTTATCGGTTTCCGTTAAGCCTAAACCTTGGTCGGAAATGCTTACGATGACTCTCTTTTCTGTTTGGGAAAGCCGTAGGGTGATGGCGGTATCATTCGATGAATATTTAATCGCGTTAGAGATAATATTATCCAGAATACGTTCCAGCGCATTTTCATCAGCATAAACTGGAAACGCCTGTTGAGGGAAATCAAAATTAAATGTGAGGCACGTTGGCGATAATTTTCCACCACTTGGAATAGCGGGTATAAAATATCGATTTCTTTTGATAATAAATCCAGATGACCTTCTTCAATACGGGTTATATCGAGGAGTTGCACAATCATTTCCATAATACGCAGGCTACTATCATGGATGATGTGGATTGTTTTTTTTGCTTCCTCAGGTGTTACGTTTGTTCCTAATAGCAGGTCGGCATAACCAATAATGCCGGTTAGGGGATTTTTTAGATCGTGCGAGACAATACTCATTAGTTCTGTTTTTTCTTTAATGCGTTCTTCTAATTCCTGATTTAACCGGTAGAGGGTTTCTTCCACTTCTTTACGGGCAGTGATGTCCTCTTGAATGGCTAAAAAACGGGTGATGTGGTTGGTATGGGGATCGATTACCGGGTTAATCTTTAGCCTTTCCCAGTACAACGTGTTATCTTTGCGCTTGTTGAGGATTTCCCCTTCCCAAATATTTCCGCTACAAATGGTTGACCACATTTCTTGATAAACAGCGGGTTCCGTTTTCCCCGATTTGAGGATTCGCGGGTTTTTTCCCAATACCTCGGATTGCGAATATCCCGTAATGCGTGTAAATGCGGGATTGATAAACTCGATATTGCCTTCCAAGTCCGTAATGGTGATGGCGTAGGGGCTTTGTTCCACCGCGCGGTGTAATTTCCGCAGTTCCGCTTCAATTTTCTTCCGTTCATTGATTTCGTTTTGCAGTTTTATATTATGCTGGTGCTCCAACTCGGCTTCTTTTTGGGTCTGTGCTATCTCGAATTGTAGTTGCGTTTGAGCAATATAGTGCATTTTTTCTTCTGTAAAAAGGGTGGTATGCAGGTCGTGGTACTCTTTGTATGTTGCTAATGCCGCTTTGAAGTCACCATTTTTCTCATAATGTTCAGATAATTGCCGTAATACCACAAGCAGATTGTCTTTATAGCCATTTTGGCGGCTGATAGATATACTTTTGTTAAAATAGTAAATCGCCTTTTTGTTCTGATTTAGTTCCGAGTAAGACGTACCAATATTGCCACAAATCGCCGCATATTCTTTCAGGTAATTTCCATTTTTGAACAAGGTTTCCGCGTGGTGTTGGTACGTTAAGGCAGATTTAAATTCATTTTTATGGGTATATATTTCTGCTAAATTCATGGAGATTACGGCGGTTGTGTACGGATTTTCGGTGGGTTGGTAATGTGCCAATGCGGCATGGTAGGATTGAATCGCCATCTCGGTGTTGTTCAAATAAAAATAGGTTCTGCCTAAGTTGACATAGGAGGTCACGATATCCGGGTGAGCTTCTAATTCTTCATTAAGTTCTAGCGCCTGTTGGTGATAATGTAGCGACGTCTTGTAATCCTGAATGCTCGCGTACACCAATCCAATATTATTATAGCACCGGGCGATGTACTGTTTATCCCCTAACTTTTGGTATTGTTCCAAGGACCGGTAATGATAGTGCAGTGCATTGTCATACTTTCCCATACCTTCATAATAGACCCCTTTTATTAGATAACTTCGAGCCAAGCCGCGTTGGTCATTCAGGGTGGTTGCCCATCGGATTGCTTCCTCAACATAGCGTTTCATTTCAGACATATTTTTGTGGTAAACGGCGATGCTTAATTCATTATACAGATGGACTTTTTCGGCAGGTTTGGCTTGAACAAGCAAGGCATGAAGTTCTTGGACGGTTTGTGGCATGGTGTTAGATGCCTCCGAGGAAATTTTGAGTGAAGGAAGTGTCTTTTTTATGTGGCAAGGGGTAATTCCACGATAAACGTACTGCCTTTATTTTTGCCTTCGCTTTCTGCCCAAACTTTGCCGTTCATGGCTTCAACGAGTTTTTTTACAATGGATAAGCCCAAGCCGGTGGAGTGCTCCCCAGCAGTGGGTTTGGCACTCAGTTTTTGGAATTTCCGGAACAGTTTGCTGAGGTCGTCTTTCGTTAACCCTTGCCCTTGGTCTTGAATTTGGATTCGACAGTGTGCTTCTTCTCCGACTGTCTGAATTGTCACGGTCGTACCGGGATACGAATACTTCAGGGCATTGGATACCAGATTATCGATCACCTCACTGAGGAGATTGGAATCTGCTTGAAGGTATATTGGGGCAACCGTCGGGGTATATTTGAGTTCAATTCCTTTATTGATCGCAATGCTGTGATATTGGGCGATTTTCTTTTTCAGGAATGAATCCAAATTGATCTTGGATGGCGAAATCGTAATGGTCCCCATTTCAATGGCGTCGGTGTTGAGCAAGTTATCAATAATCGTGATCATTTGCTGGGCGGCTTCAATAATGGTTTGGGTTTTTTGCTGAATATGTTTCCGATTCGGTGGCTCCTCTTGCACCAGGTGGTGGATCAGGTCTGCATCCAAAAGGATTGTAGTCAATGGGTTTCGTAAGTCGTGGGCAACAATATTTAAAACTTCTGTTTTTTCAGAATCTTTTTTGACCAGTAGCCGGTTCAGCGTGTTAATTTGATTGATGGTTTCAGCTAATTTGACATTTTTTAATTTGTAAATTTCAAGCTCATGCTCTTTCAATTCGGTTTCGTATTTTACCCGGATTTCCGCGATCTGCTGGGTACGTTCTTGGGTCGAGATTTCACGTTCCTGCATCCGAAGTTGGTTCAGGAAATGGTATGCCTGTTTATAGTCCCCCTTAGCGTGATAGATAGCTTGTAATGTGTAATACACTTTGGCAAGGGGTTCGATACTCTCAATGGTTTGTGTATTTTCAAGAGCGCGTTGTCCCCAATTTTCCGCCGTTTCGATATCTCCCTTTTCAAGGTAGATTGTCGCCAAAAGCGTATTGGCTAGGGTCAGAGCATTTTGCAAGCCTGCTTCTTCATAAAAACTGGCGGCTTGGTGCGCATAGGTTAATGCCGTGTCAAAGTCTCTTTTTTTCATCAAGATGAAGCCAAATGCCGCTTGGGTGTCTGCTATTCCGCGTGGATTTTGCACCTCTTGTTGGTACCGGAACGCCTGCTGGTGATACTCTAACGCCGCATCCCAATTCTCCAAAGTGATATGGGCTTTCCCGATGTTACTTAATGCCATGGCAATCTGGTGTGGGTTATCCAAAATATTATATTTTTCAAGCGCCTGATGGAAATGATCGATTGCCTGTTGCGGATCGTGTTGTATTAAATACAACGTCCCGATATTGAGAGCTACATCAGCGATGCATTTCTGGTCTTGAAGGGTTTCATAAATGCGGAGGGCTTTATGAAGATAATCTAGTGCACGACCCCAATACAACTGTTTTTTAAAGATCAGTCCCAGATTATTGTAAGATTTTGCCATCCCCATTTGATCCTCAATGGCTTGGTAGATGTGCAGCGCCTGAAAGGCATATTCTTTAGCGGCGGAATATTGCCCCTGAATACCACTGTAGATGGCTAAATTATTGTAACTTCGTCCTAACCCTTTCTGATAGTTCAGTTGGCGGGCTAGGGTTTGGGCTTCCAGGCAATAAGACTTCATTTGGGCTAAATCGACATTCGCATAGGCAAACGCCAACTCATTGAGAATATCAACGCGGTCTGTTTGGGATGCGGTTTTCAGGGCATCTAACAATAATTTAATGGATTCTGTCATTATCGGTTCCTGTGGGGATTGCCTTAAACTCGACGATAAAGGTACTCCCTGTTCTATCACTTGACCTGTGAGAATTTTAGACCGTCACAAGTGCCAGATGCCTTTTTCTAAAGTCTTGATCGACAATTGGTGGTGGTTCTTTGCTTTTTCCTTCTAGCCC
>RFFQ01000189.1 GCA_003697105.1 Gemmatimonadota bacterium
GCTTCAAAGAAGCAAGTCAAACGTAGAAAAAGAAAACAAATCACCATCGCACTTACGTTTTTCACCTAACTGTCAAATAAATTCGGAAATAGTTTTGTCCGTCAATCAGCCCCAAATCCTCATAGTGTCGCTTTTCCCTTGGATAAATCCGCTTCCGGGCTGGATTCCATCGACCCTGAAAACCTCTTGACATTATCAATAAAATAGTTAATTATAAGCCTTGTGAAATCAATAAGTTACAGGACTTTTTTATATGAGGTTATTATGAACAACATTTTAATCACCGGTGGTAACGGTCAAATTGGCAGTGAATTATATACCGTGTTGTCGGAGCGTTATGGGATTGGCAATATCGTCTCATTGGATATTCAACCTCCGCGGATGTTCGGTTCCCGACGGGAAGTCGAGCATTACGAAATTGTGGATGTTACGGACTATAAAGCTTTAAGGAATACTATTAAAAAATACCAAATTGATACCGTTTTCCATCTGGCGAGTTTGTTATCTGCAACAGGGGAACTCAAACCCGACCTTGCTTGGAATGTCAACATGAATGGGCTTAAAAATGTGTTGGATTTAGCCCGAGACTATCAATTGCAGGTCTTTTGGCCCAGTTCGATTGCCGCTTTTGGACCTCATTCCCCCCAAATCAACACCCCTCAATTTACTGTCCTCGACCCCAATACCATGTACGGTGTAACCAAAGTCGCGGGTGAGTTACTCTGTAATTATTATTTTGAGAAATATAACGTGGATGTGCGTAGCTTGCGCTATCCGGGACTGATCAGCTACAAAACACCCCCCGGTGGCGGTACCACAGATTATGCGGTCGAGATTTTTTACGAAGCCATTAAGCATAAAAAATATAACTGTTTTGTGTCCGCGGAAACGCGCTTGCCGATGATGTATATGCCAGACGCCATCAAAGCGACTCTGGACATCATGCATGCCCCTGCGGAACAGATTAAAATTCGTACAAGCTATAATCTGGCGGCGATCAGCTTTTCTGCTGAAGAACTGGCTAACGAAATCAAAAAGCATATCCCAGAATTTGAATGCACTTATGAACCGGATTTTCATCAAGCCATCGCCGATTCCTGGCCCAAAAGTATTGACGATTCCCGGGCACGGGAAGATTGGGGATGGTCGCACGAGTACGATCTCGCCGCCATGACCGCCGATATGCTGGAAAAATTAGCCTAATTTGGAAACAAGTGTCGCCCAAATAAGGGCGAAAATTGCGGTTTCCCGAGATGCTGGCGGGTGGACTTAAAGCCTTAGAGGCGTTTATTAAGGTGGATAAAAAATACAATATTTAGGGAAGTCCAAGAAGAAATCCTTGAAATATGCGGGATGTAATGCTGTTTAGAGCAAAATTAACCATTGAATTTTAGAGATTTTAGTTGTATTCTGCAAGGGAACAATCCGCAGGGGTTGTTCCCTTCAGCCGTTTAAAGGCAATGGATACTCCCACAATAGATTTGCCGCGTTATACATCTCTTCGATTCAATAGTTATCAAACATTTACTAATTATCCGTTTTTAGGAGGTTTAAACCATGTATTCGGATCAACTCAAAGCCCGTTTTCAAGCCACCTTAGATGATATTAAAGCCGCTGGTTTGTATAAGGCGGAACGGGTGATTCTCTCCAAACAAGGGGCTGACATTACAGTCAAACCCGATGATGCCGTGATTAACTTCTGTGCCAACAACTACTTAGGGCTAGCAAGCCATCCTAAAATGATCGAAACGGCGCAGGAAGGGATCGCCAAATATGGTTACGGGTTAGCCTCAGTGCGCTTTATTTGTGGTACGCAAGATATCCACAAACAATTAGAAGCCAAAATCGCTGAATTTTTGGGTACGGAAGATACCATTCTATATAGTTCCTGTTTTGATGCCAATGGGGGCCTGTTTGAGATTCTTTTAGATGCCGAGAGTGCGATTATCAGTGACCAGCTCAATCATGCCAGTATCATTGATGGCGTGCGCTTGTGCCGGGCGCGGCGTTACATCTATGCCAATAATGATATGAACGCGTTAGAAGAACGGCTAAAAGAGACCCAAGATGCCAACATCCGGTTGATTGCCACCGATGGGGTGTTCAGCATGGATGGCACCATTGCCAAACTGGATCATATCTGTGATTTAGCTGATAAATACGATGCGTTGGTGATGGTGGATGATTGTCACGCGACCGGCTTTTTTGGACCGACCGGACGGGGTTCGGTTGAGTATTGTGACGTGATGGGACGGGTTGACATCATCACCGGTACGCTGGGTAAAGCACTGGGGGGTGCCTCCGGCGGATTCACCACTGGACGGAAGGAAATTATCGAATTACTACGGCAACGATCTCGACCCTATTTGTTTTCAAATAGTTTGGTGCCGATGATTGCGTACACCAGCTTAAAAGTGTTGGAAATGATTTCCCAAACTACGGAACTGCGCGATACCCTAGAACACAACACCCGCTACTTCCGGCAAAAAATGACCGAAAACGGATTTGACATCAAACCCGGCGTACATCCCATTGTTCCCATTATGCTCGGTGATGCGCGTCTTGCCCATGAGATGGCAGATGATCTGCTGAACGAAGGTATTTATGTGATCGGATTCAGCTTTCCGGTAGTGCCCAAAGGGGAAGCCCGCATCCGGGTCCAGATTTCTGCAGCCCATACCCAACACCATCTGGATAAAGCAATTGCGGCATTTGCTAAAATTGGGAAAAAGCACGGCGTGATTCAATAATTCGTTGAAATTTCTTGGGAAATTAACCGGAGGAGGGGTCAATGATGAATAGTGAACGCGAAATTGAGACCGGTGGGCAAACCACCGCACCCCGCAAAGGTCTTGACCCCTGGCTACTTCATTTTGAACGTTGGACGTAACATAATGAAAATCCTTGTGATCGGGCTGGATGCCGGCACTTTTGATGTGATGCAACCGCTATTGGATGCGGGCAAACTTCCAAATTTGCAAAATCTGATCGAGAATGGCGTATCGGGCGAATTGCAATCAACCTATCCCCCCATTACCCCAGCGGCATGGACCACGTTTATGACCGGTAAATCCCCGGGCAAACATGGCATCTTCCATTTTGTGATGCGCAAGCCAAATTCATATGACTTGCGCTTTTGTACCGCCCGTGACATTCACGAACCAACCCTGATCGACCTGTTTGCTAGTCACGGCTGGTCGGTGGGGTCGGTCAATATGCCCATGACGTACCCCCCACGGGAAACCAACGGGTATATCGTTGCGGGGGTGCCGGTACCTCCCGGCGCACCGGATATTACCTATCCGGCTGACCTGAAAACTGAATTGGATCAACTGGCTGGTGGTTCATATCATGTAGAAATGGACTTCAGCCAGTTTGATTTTAGTCGGGGCATCAAAGAGACATGGCGTAAATATAGTAAAATCAAGCAGATGCTTTTTCAGATGGCGGAACTTCAACACCGTACTTTTTTACATCTGCTGGAAACACGCCCCACCGACCTTTTTTTTGCCGTGTATTACCTGCCGGATCGCGTCCAGCACTTTTTTTGGAAGTTTCAAGATAAACAGCACCCCGGTTACAGCCCCGAAGGCGCAAAACGTTTTGGCAATGTTATCGCCGAAGCCTATCAAAAAATGGATGCGTATATCGGTGAACTACTGACATATACGGACGAAAATACAACCATTTACGTGATGTCCGATCATGGTGCGACGGGCTATTATGCCGATCTCAATTTGATGTACTGGTTGGAGCAAGAAGGTTATCTGACAGTGAAACGTACCCCCAAAACCGAGCGGGTGAATGCGCCGACCATCCTACCGAGTTTGTTGGCAGAATGGGGCATCGGTAAAATCAATCGGTTTCTTCCGCAGTGGTTTTGGGAAAATCCCGTAATGTACCGGGAACAGGAGCACACCCGCTATATCCCGGAAATTGACTGGCAACACACCAAAGCCTATGCCACATTATTGGGTATCAGCGCCAATCTCAAAGGTCGCGAGCCGTTGGGTATTATAGAACCCGGCGCAGAATACGACCAATTAATGACAGAAATCGCCGCTAAATTACGCCAAATTACAGACCCCACTAATCCATATCCGCTGGAAAACCATATCCTTCGGCGCGAAGAACACTGCCACGGCGATCACTGCCATGAATTCAGTGACCTGTTTTGTGTGTTGCGCAGTCCGGCAGGGTTTTATCTCCCCTGCGAACGGCTGGGCGCCGAGGAACTTTTTACCCCGGGGATGAACGCCGGTATGTCCGGCACGCACGATTTTAACGGGATATTCATCATGCAGGGTAAAAATGTTCGTAAGTCTGTCAAATTAAAGGGGTTGCATATTGCCGATGTTGCCCCGACGATGCTGTATCTGGCAGGGTATCCCATATTGGAGGATATGGATGGTACCGTAATGACCGCCGGAATAGAAGAGGGCTACCAGATTGAACACCAAATCGATACCGTTACTGGGCATAAACAAACGCATCAGGATTCAGAATACCCGTACACCCCGGAACAACAAAAAATGCTGGAGGATTCGTTGCGGCAACTTGGATATTTGGAGTAATTTGCCTTGCTGGGTGGAAACCGGTTTGAACTCTTGAAGTCCTCGCGTTAGTTACTTGAAAATAAGGATGTGAAACCTTTTTGCGAGTTAATCCAGAACATATTTGCTCAATGTGGGCGATCCCCCCTAACAGAACAGGTTGATGCACATGAAATCACCAAAATTATCCATTGTCACGTTGGGTTGTCCCAAAAATGATGTGGATAGCGAAGTTTTACGCTCCCAATTTAAATCCTTGAATTACGAGCTGATTCAGAATGTAGAACATGCCGACATCATCGTGGTCAACACCTGTGGATTTATTGAGGCGGCAAAAGAAGAATCGATTGAAACCACATTGGAATTGGCACAACTCAAAAAAGACGGCAACTGCAAAGCCATCATCATGACCGGTTGTCTGGCACAGCGATATGAGTCCGATCTCCCCCAATTGATGCCGGAAGTCGATGTGGTGATCGGAAATCGCGACTTGACCGCCGTACCCAAAATCGCCGATAAATTACTGGGGATCGACCGGACGTATGCCATGACGGAATCCGTCACTATGGGGATTTCCCACCGGATTGCCGAAGCCCCTCATGCTGCGTATATCAAGGTATCGGAAGGGTGTAATCATAAATGTACGTACTGCATTATTCCGGCGATAAGAGGCAGATACCGCTCGTTTACTATCCCCCAAATCACCGCAGAAGTGAGCCAACTGGCAGAGTGCGGCGTTAAAGAAATCTACCTGATTGCACAGGATTTAACGATGTACGGCAAAGATATTTACGGCTCCTACGAGTTGTTGAACTTGCTTCAGAATTTGGCGGGTATTGACGGTATCCGTTGGATTCGCTTAATGTATAATTATCCAATGCATATCACCGATGATCTGCTTCATTTCATCACCGATCACAGCGAAAAATTCAATTATTTTGATATGCCGTTGCAGCATATCCATGACGATATGCTACGGGCGATGCAACGCCCGGTAAACTCCCGCACTGCCCGAAAAATTCTGTACCGCTTGCGAGAAAAAGCCCCCCATATGGCACTGCGCACAACCTTTATCACCGGTTTCCCCGGCGAAACGGATGACCATTTTGAATCACTTTGTGATTTTTTGGAAGAGATCAAATTTGATCGGGTGGGTGTGTTTACTTTTTCGGAGGAAGAAGGGACGCCAGCGGCAACGTATCGCGATCAAATTCCGCATGAGATCGCTATCCAGCGGCGGAATACATTGATGGAAATTCAACAAGCGATTTCCATGGAACACAATGAAGCGCTCATTGGGACGGAACTGGATATACTCGTCGATTCATGTGATCAGTTTGGAACGTTAGGGCGTTCGTACCGGGATGCCTATGAAATTGATGGGAATGTGGAAATTGAAGGGGTGGCAACTCCCGGTGAATTTATCC
>RFFQ01000004.1 GCA_003697105.1 Gemmatimonadota bacterium
AATTCTAACGTCATTGCGGCCGTACCATTCGGACGGGAATAAAATAGCGGATACCTATGCCGGCATTCAGTTGCAATGTGGTGCGCGGCGCGAGGTCGAAGATCGGGGCAAATTCCGCAAAAAGGTCAATTTTCGGGTGGTCAAACAGGTATTGAATACCCACCGGGAAGCGGATCCCCAACTGCCCATCGCCTTCTGTTT
Organism: Gemmatimonadota bacterium; assembly: GCA_003697105.1. Lineage (GTDB taxonomy): Bacteria > 4572-55 > 4572-55 > J002 > J002 > J002. The sequence goes on from RFFQ01000004.1 coordinate 202, forward strand.
TAAGACGCAAACCGGCGCCATAGTAGGCATAGAGCGGTTCATTTTTGACTTGCAACAAGCCGGGATCATAATAGAGGTAATCCACATGAAGGTGTAAGGCGGATTTTCCACTGAATGACCACGCCGCCCCGGCATCGAGTGCGGTTTGGGCACTTGCCCAGGTATGAAAACTCATGCCGGTTGGTTCTCCCAGCATAAAGCCGGCACTAAAACCGGTTTCTTGTCCGCTCACAGGGGATACCGTCAGGAATCCAATCCATCCGATGACCCACAGCCATGATAACGTTGATTTACAGTTCATCGCCTAAACAAATTCCGAGTCGTTGGGCAGTTTTTACCCATGAATGATCCAAAGGTACCAGTTTTTTGCGTCCGGCGACCTCTTCCAATGGGACGGGAACGCATTCATTGTTTTTGATCGCAACCATCACCCCATACTGTTCCCGGGAAATCAGTTCGGAACAGACGGTGCCCAACCGGGTGGCAAGCAACCGGTCGGCGGCGGAGGGGGTCCCTCCCCGTTGTAAATGCCCCAAGGAAGTCACCCGGGCTTCCAATCGTGTGATCTCCTGAAGTTGGCGTGCCAGACGCACACACACTTCTTCTTTTACTTCCGGTAAATAGACTTTTGGTGGCGGGGATTTCTCCTCTGGGGGGGTTGGAGTTTCCGTTGGCGGGTTTTCCGCCGCTTCCAATTTGCGTTTGCGTTTGCGTTCTTTTTCGAGAGCCAACTGGGCGGCTTCTTCTTTGGTCAGTGCCCCTTCGGCAACGGCAATAATGCTAAATCGTTTTCCGCGCCGGCTTCGTTCCAGCAGTGCTTCGGTTACGACATCAATATCATAGGGAATCTCTGGAATTAAAATGACATCTGCCCCGCCAGCCATCCCGGCACCCAGCGTGAGCCATCCCGCATTATGCCCCATTATTTCGACAATAATAATCCGGTGATGACTTTCGGCGGTGCTATGGAGCCGGTCAATGGCTTCAGTAGCGATAGACATCGCGGTATCAAACCCGAACGTAATATCTGTATTCCACACATCGTTATCAATCGTTTTGGGGAGGGTGATGATATTCAATCCTTTTTTGTGGAGGCGAAACGCATTTTTCTGGGTTCCGCCACCCCCCAAACAGACCAGTACATCCAGATGCTGTTTGTGATAGTTTTCGACCGCCACGTCGGTCATATCCATTAATTTTCTGCCGACCGGCATTTTGTGGGGTTTGTCCCGGCTGGTGCCTAATAATGTCCCTCCGAGGGTCAAAATTCCAGAGAGTGTACCCCGTTCCAGACGGATAAACCGGTTTTCTACCAAACCCCGAAAGCCATCTTTAAAACCGATAACTTCCCGATTATACGTTTTGATGGATGATTTACCAACCGCTCGAATCGCGGCATTAAGCCCGGGACAGTCCCCACCGGAGGTCAAGATACCGATACATTTATTCATCTGGCTACTCCCTGTGTTAAGCGTAATAACATCCTAACGGATTCCAAATGTCTGCCAAAGCTGTTGCGGGTCGATTGAAACTCGTTTCTTAGCCGTTTGCCACCTAACGCCGGCTCTATCAAGCGGTGCCAACCGAAGCCGTTCCGCGCATAATGACAATTCTCTTTCAGGGGTGTGAAAACCGGCATCCGAAAACGTACGAAGTCTACACCAGCGAACGAATGATGTCAACCATTTTGTTCACACTCGTTTTCGGACTTGACAAATCGATTCAAATCACGTTGTTTGCAATTGTAACTTGTTTTTTTCATGTTAACCAGAGGAGATCGACTCATGGCAGAATCCTATTCCGAAGCGCATCTGAAAATTTTGCAGATGATCGAAGATGGAAAAATCAGTGCTGAAGAGGGTGTAAAATTGTTGGAGGCTCTGAAACCTCCGGAAAGTTCCGGCAGAGGCGGTGGCAAACAGCGACGAGAGGTCGCCTTCGATTTTGATTTTCCGTTTGATACCGGTTTCTGGGAAAAAATCGGCAAGAAAATCGAGAAAGAAGTCTCCCGGGCGGAAAAACAGTTTAAGGAGAAAATGCGCGAGTTTGAGGAACGCTACCGCGATGAATATCGCGATAAAGCAGATGACGACGCCTAACATCGAAAAGACCTCCCCACCGAACTTCATTTTACAAGGTAGCCGGTGGGGAGGTCTTTTTTAGATGGGAAGGGTCTGCTGTTAACTCGCTAAATCATCTTCCAGAGAGCGTTCACCCATGACGAGCATCAACCGGCGGGATAACCGGCTGGGGTTTTGATCCTGCTCGTAATCTTCGATAATTTGGTTCAACTGGAGCAACCGCTCCTGCTCTTTCTGTTTCACGCGGCGGCGCACCTGCCACAGTACAAAGGCGAGTCCGGTGGCGTCACCCCCAATATCCACCAGCGCATTATCGACACCCCCCAACAGCGGGATAAAATTGGGCAGAAAATCAATGGGTAGGGCATCATAAATGGCGGAAACACCGGTAATCAGCGCATAGATAAACAGCACCCGGAACCAAAAGTACGAGAAGAAATGAGTCACTATCGCTAAAGTGCCACATCCTAACGTGAGCCAAAAAAATCGGGCAACGTGTTGCTGTTTAATGGCGTGTGCCAGTTGATCCGGTGAGGTTGAGCCGAAGAGAAAATCCTGTGCTTTTTGCCAAAGCCCTTTATTTTCAATCTTCTGGAGTGCTTGGTCGTAGTACGTTGAGGCAGGTATCGCGGCTTCAACCACCATCCAAATAAAAAACACCACTGTCAGGAAGATAAAGAGATTCCGAACCGGGTGTTTGAGGGCGTAATCTAAGTACAGATTCATGGAGTCACCTTGATAATCCGGCGTAAAGCTTCAAATTGGTATGATTTGAGCACGGTTTCCAGCGGTTCGGTTACGACGTTTTTGCGGTTGAGAGAGGCGTGCATCACCTCATCTTCACTGAAAAAAAGTGCGACGTGATGGTATTCCCCCATTAAAAAGAGGAGGTCGCCCGCTTGGGCATGTTCCAATGGAACGGACACCCCACAGCGCCGCTGATCCCATGAATTTTTAGGCAAGATAATCTCCCACGCTTCCCGAAAGGCACGTTGTACAAATCCCGAACAATCGATTCCAGCAAAAGAGGCACCGCCCCACAGGTATTTTACGCCTAAAAATTGAGATGCGGCTTGTTTCAACTTACAGATTTGGTCCCTCTTGACCGGAACGAGTCGATCCGGTTTTGCTCGAATCACTGCCTCCCACACCGGATGGAAATCATCACCCAACACACGGTTGACCGGTGTTGATTTGATCCAACCCAATGTTCGATCCAGAAGTTGCACCAGCAACCAACCTTCCGCTTCCGCTAAAATACGGATCGGGTCTGTGGGATAGACAATTTGGGTGTTCAAATCCCGTTTGGAGCGGCTTGGTGGGAAATAGCGAAACACCGGTAGCGCCGGTACTGTGGAGAATCCCCAACCGATTTCCGTCCGGTCTGCCGGGTTCGCCGCCACCCGCAGTTGGTCCTCAACCGGTAATGTGATTTTGGATTCAAGTGCCTGAAATAACTGCCTTTTTTGGCTTTCCAGTAAAACCGTCCCCCTCAATTGAAGTCGATCCGGGTGCAGAAAGGGAGTCACCTCGAAAATCGTGTAGCCGTAAGTGGTGATAATATCTGTCCGGAGCTGGTTAATCATCGCTTGAATTGTTTCCATAAAGCTAATATAATCAGAATTTAGGCAATTCACAAGTGCTACAATTTCCTTGACATTTAGTAGGCTTTTGCCTATGGTTGTGGCTTACAATTTGTTAGTTGGTCGCTTGTATGGAGGAAACGTTCGGTTGCGTTACGAGAATAAAATTATTAAGGTCGATGAAAATCTATGCGATATTTGCGGGGTGTGTGTCAGTGTTTGTCCGGTGGATTGTATTGATATGCCGGAGCGGGCGTTGATCGTCCATAATGACACCTGCATCCAATGTAATAAATGTATTGATATTTGTCCGGTGAGAGCATTGCGCTATGACGAAAAAATATGATGTGATTGTGGTGGGTGCCGGTCCCGGCGGTAGCATTGCGGCCTATGAAGCGGCAAAAGAGGGCTTGAAAACCCTGTTGATCGAAAAAGATCGGGAGATTGGCATTCCGGTACGGTGTACGGAGGGTACCGGTCATGCGGGTATCGCCGAATTTTTAGAACCAAACCCCAAATGGATCGCCGCCGTGGTTGATGGGGCACGTTTTTTTGCCCCGGATGGGACCACCGTGGATGTCACCACGATGGGCGGGGGCTATATTCTGGAACGTCGTATTTTTGATCGTGAGCTTGCCAACCGTGCCGCTAAAGCCGGGGCCGAAATCCGGGTACGTACCGAAGTAACCGGCTTGGTGTTTGATGCCGCCGGACGAGTCTGCGGGGTTAAAACGTACTTCATGAACCATCAAGAAGATATTCACGCCAACATCGTCATTGCGGCAGATGGGGTGGAATCTCGTGTGGGGCGCTGGGCGGGCTTGAAGACGGTCTCCAGTATGCACAATATGGAAAGTAACTGCCAGTATCACATGGCAAATGTTACCACCGAAAACAATTACTGTGAGTTTCATTTTGGCGAGGAGGTGGCACCGGGGGGTTATGCTTGGGTCTTCCCCAAAATGGATGGCACGGCAAATGTTGGTCTGGGGATTTCCGGTGATTATGCCCGCAAACGTCCGGCAATTGAGTACTTAAATGCGTTTATCCGGCGGCGCTGTCCCAACGCCCAACCCCTGGGATTCACCATTGGCGGTGTACCGGTTTCGACGACACTTAAAGCCATTTCGACCGATCATGTGATGCTGGTGGGGGATGCGGCTCGCACGGTCAACCCGATGACGGGTGCCGGGATTGTCAATGCGATGAAAAGCGGGCGTGAAGCTGGTCAGGTCGCTGTTGAAGCGCACCAACGCGGTGATTTTTCGGCAAAAATCCTGAAACGATATGACAAACGCTGGGAAAATCTGATCGGAAAAGTCCATAAACGATACTATCGCATCCGCGAGGTAGTAGATCAGTTTGATGATGACCAGTTGAACCGGATTGCCCACTTGTTGCAGGATGCCGATCCGGAAAAATTGACCTTGTTTGAAGTCTTTAAGACCGCACTATTGAAGCATCCGAAAGTTTTACTAGACTTGCGGTATTTGCTTTCCATTGGCTATATTTAATCGAGGTGAAGATGGGTGTTCCGGCAATTTTTACCACACCATCCACAAGCCGTGGTCGTTTGTGGTGTATCGGGCTGTTACTGATTTTTTTGGGAGTGGCGGCATGTAGTAAGTCCGAAGAAACCCCGAAAAATTCCGACGCAAAAACGGAAAAACAGGACAAAACGAAACAAAATGCCCCGGGAAAAAAGGGGAATTGGAACTCCGAAGACGAGGAAGCCAATCGTGCCATTCCGGTTGAAGCAACGCGGGTTCAGGAAGGCAGTATTTCTGCCTATTTATTGCTTAGTTCCACCATTGAAACGGAGCTCGCCGTTGACGTTTACTCTGAATTGGCAGGTTTTGTGACCACCGTCCATGTAGAAGAGGGGGATCACGTTCAAAAAGGGCAAGTGCTGGTTACGCTGGATCAAAAAGAGTATGCCTTGCAAGAAGCCAAGCAATTGTTGGCATTGGAAAATCAGGAAAAGGAATATAACCGGCTGAAAGGTCTGTATGAACGACAGTTGATTAGTAATGAAGATTTTAATACGGCTGAGTACCAGTATAAACAGGCACAATTGAACTGGCAAGAAGCGAAGCTCAACCTTGATCGTACCGAAATCACCGCGCCGATTGCCGGGGTCATCTCCAAACGATGGGTCACCACGGGTCAACGGGTCACCACGGCGGAGCCGCTCTTTTCCATCGTTAATTTGGATGAAATGATTGTTCGGGTCAACGTGCCGGAAACCGATTTAGCCAAATGTTATGTGGGACAAGAGGTGTTGATCACCAGCGATTTTTTACCGGGGGAACGAATTTCGGGAACTATCAAGCGGATTAGCCCGGTGATCGATGCCGCCAGTGGCACATTTAGTGTCACCGTGGGGATTTCCGACCCGCAACAGCGGCTTAAGCCAGGATCGTTTGTCAATGTACATATCATCACTGCCCGACATGATGCCGCAACGTTGATTCCTAAAGATGCGGTGATTTACGAAAGTGATCAACAATTTGTTTTCAAAATTGTGCAAGATACGTTGGCACTTAAGACCCCATTGAAACTGGGATTAGAAGATGCCGAAAAATTTGAAGTTTTGGAGGGTCTGGCTGTCGGAGATACGATCATCGTGATCGGACAGAATGGGCTGAAAGATAAATCTAACGTAGATGTGGTCAAGTGGCAAAAGATTACGTTTGAGGAAGGACTTTGAGCAATGAAAAATATATTGGTTACTGGTACGGCAGGGTATATTGGTTCTATTTTGGCTCGACAGCTATTGGGCAAAGGTTATTATGTCCGTGGACTTGATCGACTGATGTTTGGCGGTGAATCATTGGTAAGCATCTATAATCACCCTCAATTTGAATTTATGAAAGGCGATATTCGGAATGAAAATGATTGTCGACAAGCTATCTCTGATATGGACGCTGTGGTTCATCTGGCAGCTATTGTGGGTGACCCAGCTTGTGCAAAAGAGCCTGATTTAGCACGAGAAACAAACTGGGTTGCTTCAAAATTACTGTTTGACTTGTGTGAAACGTCAAACCATATTCAGCGATTTATTTTTGCCTCGACATGCAGCAATTATGGGAAAATGGAAAGTGACGGTTACGTAACAGAAGAATCCCCCTTATGCCCAGTATCACTCTACGCTGAGTTGAAAGTCAAATTTGAAAAATACATTCTTAAAAGCCAAACAAGACCTGATTTTATCCCGACATCGTTACGATTTTCAACCGCTTATGGACTCTCATCACGGATCCGTTTTGATCTTACGGTGAACGAGTTCGTCCGAGAATTGACGATGGGAAGAGAGCTGTTAATATTCGGAGAACAATTTTGGCGCCCATATTGTC
>RFFQ01000190.1 GCA_003697105.1 Gemmatimonadota bacterium
CTTCTTTTATAATATCCCCCCCGGTGATACCAAAACCATGAATATCTTCGTGATGCCCGGTCGTCCGGGTGAATACGATTTTTCAACCGGCATCGTTGCCCTCACCGATGATAATTTTGATAGTACGCTTGTCCGTTGTGTTGTGGAAGGTGTCCAGCAAGAATGGTTGGAGATGGTGCCGGATTCCCTCTTGACTCGATTTGATGAGCGAGGTATTCTCCGCACCGAATACGACCGCATCTCCCGCCTAGAACGAATGGCAAAAGGATTATATTACCGGCGACGATTTATCCGTAAGAAGCTACCCCAAGTCGTCAAATTGGTGGAAACGGGTATCGGGATGTCAGGCTATTCCTTGGATAAACCGGCGAGTACTCTCGGTGCCGTGACTGCCGCCAAAGATATGATGGAGTTTACCTACCGCGCGTCCCGATTGGCCGGGGAGATCACCGAATTTCACGACCGCTACCGGCGCTATGTCGCAACCGGTTCGTGGGACCCGAACGATATTATCGGACCCGCCGGATTTGGGGACGAACGATGGATCAACGTACCACAACCGCTCACGTACCAAATTCGGTTTGAAAATGATCCAAACCTTGCGAATGCCCCCGCCCAGGAGGTTCGCATCCGCCACCCATTGGATACCACCGTAGATGTGACCACCTTCCGGCTCGGCAATTTCGGGTTTAGCAACTTCAATTTTGAAGTACCCGAGGATTGCGCCTTCTATGCAACTCGATTGGACGTTAGCGATTCGCTAGGGGTTTATGTCGATGTCCAAGCCGGCATTGACCTCCAGACCCGCGAAGCCTATTGGACATTTACCGCCGTGGATACCGCTACGGGCGAACTCCCCACCGACCCCTACGCGGGCTTTTTACCGGTCAATGATGCGGCACATCGTGGAGAAGGGTTTGTGTTCTACACCATCCAGCCCAAACCGGATGTTCAAACGGGGGATGTGATTCACGCCAATGCCGAAATCATTTTTGATGTAAACGATCCGATTAACACCCCAGACATTTTCAATACCGTGGACATAGACCCGCCCGTTAGCCGGGTGAATCCGCTACCACCGGCAAGTATTTCGAGACATTTTCTGGTGGATTGGTCCGGTGAGGACACCGGCGCCGGTATCCGGGAATATTCCATCTTTGTGTCGGAAAATGGGGGTCCCTACAGACCGTGGTTGAGTGGGGTTACCCAGACTTCAGCGGTCTTTTCGGGCACCAACGGCAGTTTCTACCGATTTTACAGCCGGGCAGATGATTATGCCGGCAACATTGAGCCACCGAAATCATTACCCGAAGCCTCTATCTTGGTCGCCCGCCCGAACTTCCCCTATGATGTCAACGGGGACGGTACGGTGGATGTGATCGACTTGCAGGACGTACTAATCCACATCAACCGTGATGAATATGAGCCACAGTATGATATTAATGATGATCAGGTTATTGACCTTAAAGATGTGCAGGAAATGGGGTTGTTCTGGCATCAGAATACACCCTAAATTCCCGCCGTTCTATACCACCCGCGCACCATCCGAAATAACAAGGAGGAGGTAGATTGATTTCAACCCGTTCATTTTCCCGTACTGGTATCATCGAAGGATTTTACGGCAAACCCTACTCTCACCCGCAACGGCTCGATCTCCTGCAATTTCTTGCCCAGCAGGGGATGAGTGAGTATATTTACGCCCCTAAAAACGATCCGTATCACCGCGATCAATGGCGTGACCCCTATCCACCGGTGAAAATACGCCAATTTCGGCAATTAATTCAGCAGGCAGAGCATCGGGGTCTAACGTTTACTTACGCGCTGAGTCCCGGTCTCTCCATCAATTATGCCTCAACCACCGATCGGGCACACGTCGTCGCAAAATTTCGAGTACTGGTTGATTTGGGTTGCCGGAGTCTGGCGCTTTTACTGGATGACATTTCGCCGGATCCGGCAACCGTGGATTTGGCACACCGGCAAATCGAGTTGGTGCAATATCTGATAGACCGTTTTGAGGCGGTGTCATGGACGATTTGCCCGACAGAGTATCATGGTGACGGAAATTCAGACTACTTGCGGGCACTGGGTGAGGGGTTGTCGCCGGAAGTCTCCATCTTCTGGACGGGACCCGAAATCTGTTCCCCCTGGATTACTACGGATTACTGGCACTCAATTGCCCGTATTCTACATCGCCCGCCGCTCATTTGGGATAATTATCCGGTCAATGATGCCAGTATGACCAGCCGGATTCATCTCCGCCCTTTAAGCCAGCGCAGCCGGGACTTACCCGCCGCCGCCGGAGGATTTTTTGCCAACCCGATGACCCAATACGAAGCGTCTAAAATCCCGCTGATGACCATCGCCGCCTACTGTCGCGATCCACAGCAGTACGACGCCGGCAAGGCACTCGATCACGCATTAGACGCGTTAGTCCCCCCCGCTTGGAAGGCATCCATGCAAAAATTTATCGCTTGCAGCAGTTGGAGTTGCCTTACACCCCGCCCGGCAGAGAACCTCCTTGTTGAAATTACAAAGATGCTGAAAACCCCCTCATCAACCAGCCAACTGGATCGAATAGCAGAGGTTTGCGCTGAGTTGCGTTCAACCGGTGATACCATTTTGAACCTCCCACACCCTAAACTCCGCCAGGAGTTGCGCGGTTGGGCAAAACGTCTAATCCGCTGGGCGGATTTTGGCAATTCGGTAATTGACCGGCTTTATCCGGTCTGGGAGGACACCGGTTGGGAAGGCCTGATCACCCGAAAAGCCATTCTCCGGGAGGCACAAGCTCAATTGCTACACCTTCTTTCGGAACGCACGTACACCATGGCGTTCGATACCCTGTATGAGGCGGCATGGCAAGGCATCCAGAATGCGGTAACATATTCAGAATAAACCGGTTTTTGCCGCTGGATTTTCTACTTGACACTTTTTTTGATTTTCCATAAGTTGACAGAACTTTTGCGGTCTGCTGGAATTTTACAGCAGACCGCCGGCATAATTGTAACGTGTACCGATCCTGTTTAGCTTGACTTTAATCGACTTAAATAAAGGAGCAGAACCATGTCAGGTCACTCGAAATGGGCGACAATTAAACGCAAAAAAGCGGCGGTAGATGCCAAACGGGGCAAAATTTTTACCCGATTAATTCGGGAAATTATGATTGCGGCGCGTGAGGGCGGAGGCGATCCCGAAGCGAATTCCCGCCTGCGTACGGCAATCAATAACGCAAAATCCGAAAATATGCCCATGGACAACATCGAACGGGCGATTAAGCGGGGCACCGGCGAACTGGAAGGTGTGAATTATGAAGAAAGCTGGTACGAAGCGTATGCCCCGGGCGGCGTCGGGTTATATATTCAGGTGTTGACGGATAACAAAAACCGAACAGTGGCTGAAATCCGGCATTTGCTAACCCGAAACAACGCGAGCATGGCAGAAGCTGGCGCGGTAGCGTGGATGTTTGAGCAAAAAGGGGTGATTACCATCGACGCCTCCACAGTTGATGAAGACCAATTGATGGAGATTGCCCTTGAGGCGGGTGCGGACGATCTGGAAAGCGACGAAAATGTCCATATCGTCAAAACGGCACCGGCCGATCTGCACCCGGTGCAAGCCGCCTTGGAGGAGCATAACGTTGCCTATCTTTCGGCGGAAATCACATATTTACCGAAAAATGAAATCGAATTGGATGCGGAAACCGGTCAAAAAGTGATGAAGCTATTGGATGTGCTGGAAGATCATGATGATGTCCAAAACGTCTATCATAATGCCGATTTTCCCGAAGCATTATTAGCGGAAGAAGGTTAATGTTGCGTGTAATTGGCATAGACCCGGGGATTCACATCACCGGTTGGGGTATTGTCGATGCGGAAGATCGGGAGGTTCAGTTGGTTGATTATGGAGTGATCAAGACCAAACGAACCCAACCCCTTCCCATCCGGTTAAAGCATGTCTATGATGGGGTTTCGGGGATGATTGCCCAATATAAGCCGGAAGTATTATCGATTGAAGAGGCATTCTATTCCAAAAATGTAAAAGTCGCCTTAACCATTGGGCAGGCGCGGGCGGCGGCAATCCTCGCTGGCACAAATGCCGCGTTGGAAGTCGCTGAGTATAGCCCGCGTGAAATCAAGCAATCCTCGGTGGGATTGGGTGCCGCCGTTAAAGGGCAGGTGCAGTATATGGTCAAAGTCCTATTGAAGTTAGATAAAGAACCCTCTCCCGTGGATGCGGCGGATGCCCTCGCGGCGGCAATTTGCCATATCAACCGGGCGCATCTCAAGTATTTGGCGTAAGGTTCCGGAACCGCTGGGAGTAAAGATCAACCATGATCACCTTTTTACGGGGAATACTCGTCAAAAAAGCACCCACACAGGTCGTCCTTGATGTCAATGGGGTCGGCTACACGATTGCAATCCCGCTTTCCAGCTACGAGGCACTACCCGCCACAGACAAACCCGTTCAATTGCTGACTCATTTGCACCTGCGTGATAATGACATTCAACTTTTCGGTTTTATGAGCAGTAATGAAAAACGCCTGTTTGAAAAGGTGATTAACGTGAGTGGCGTTGGACCGCAATTGGCTTTAGGGATTCTCTCGGCGATGCCGGCCAATACCTTCAAACAAGCCATTTTTCAGCAGGATGTAAAGGCATTGACGAAGATTCCGCGCGTTGGTAAGAAACTGGCGGAACGCTTAATTCTGGAGTTAAAAGATTCGTTCAAAAACCTTGATATGGATGATCTGGCAATACCCACCACAAATGATGACAAAACCAAGATCGAAGAAGCGGTGCTGGCACTGATCTCCCTCGGCTATAAAGAGATGCAATCTCGCAGTGCCATTGTTAAAGCCCGAGCGGCATTGCCGGATGAGTTTACCGTCGAAGACCTCGTTCGAGAGGGGTTAAACGCATTTCTCTAAGCGGGTATCCCCAACATCACCTTGAAATGAGGCGAACATAAAATCCCTATTCTGGAGAGACGGTTATTTGATTCTGAGCCGCGTTCCAAACCAAATAAAAGCTTGACAACATCATGGGTTTGTGCTAGAATGCCACTGAATTAATTCAACCATTTTTATTTATATCATGGGACGTAAGGAGGTTTTATGCAGAACTACTCAAAATACGCCACAGTGATCGTTTTAGGGGCGGTTCTGGTGTTTGGTAGTGGCTGTGCATCGCTAGTGCCCCCCCCAGCCGATGTGAGCCAAAAAATGGCTGACATAGAATCCACTCAGAAAGAGATGGCAACAGTCAAAGGTGATGTGGAAAAAATGCAAGGGGATATAACGTCACTCCAAAGTGAGGTTGACCGTGAACAGCAAGAATTGGATAAATTAAAAGCCCAAGGCAAACTCACGGAACAAGACTTTACGGCGAAAAAAGAAGAAGCCGTCAAGCGAATGCGAGGTAGTGGGCGGAGTGAAAGCCAAATCCGCGAGATGCTAACTACGCTCGGTTTTAATGCTCAGGAAATTCAAGATTTACTGGATCGAACTCGATAAACGTATAGGAGGCGACTTGTGAAAACTCTCATTAAATTTTCGTTATTAGCGATTATCGCTGTTGCGCTTTCATCGTGTGCGTCCAGTCAAGTGAATAAGACCTGTGACGAATTGGAAACCCTGATGGATTCGCAAGAAGGCCAATTAAAAGCGGCAGAATGGCAAGCCTATGCCGGTTGTGTGGATGAAGATTTAGCATCCTTACAAGGTGAACTGGATCAGTTAAATCAGCAAAAAGCAGATTTAGAAAAGCAAAAACGTGATTTGGAAAAACGGTTGCAAGGTATTCGGGGTGAAAAAGAAGCCTTTGCCGAAAACAATGTTCTGGTGGAAGAACGAAATCGGAACTTGAACAAAGGGTTAGAAGACCTCATCAATGAATACAAAGCATTACCAACAGAATACACCGTTCAAGACGGTGACGCACTCGCCGATATTTCTGCCCGGGATGACATTTACGCAGATAAGACCAAATGGAAACGCATCTATCACGAAAATCGGGATAAAATCCGCAGCCCGAATCTGATTTATCCGAACTGGGTTTTGAAGATTCCACGAGATTGGCCCGATAAAATTACCGTTCGTCGAGGGGATTCCCTGTGGAAAATTGCCGGATATTGGTGGGTTTTTGACCAACCCACAGATTGGGTGATGCTTTACGCCAAAAATAAAGATACCCTCCGGGCTAAAAATAATCCTGACTTAATCTATCCCGATGAAGAATTGGTGATTCCCCGCGGTGAAGATGCCCGCAACGCCATGAAAGCGAAATCCAAAGACGACCTGCGCAGTTATTGGCAGTCAAAATAAGCCATTTATCATAGTTTGATTTTAGGATGAAACCCCTGTTGGAAATCCGGCAGGGGTTTTTTGTATGAAACGCTTGCTTAAACGAGGTTTGAACGTTATATTCCACCAGACGTTAAAATGGTTTTTTATCTGCCGGGAGGAATCAAATTTCTATGGGAAAACGCCGGATTTTTATTGTAGATGATGAAGACCGAGTTTTGGAGTTGCTCCGCTTCGGATTGGAGATGTCAGGTTACGAAGTCATCTCCGCTCGGGATGGGGGGGAAGCTCTGGAAAAAATCCAGCAGACCAAACCGGATATTATTGTCTCTGACATCATGATGCCGGGCTTAGATGGGTACGAACTCTGCAAAATCCTGCGAGAAAACCCTGAAACCTACCTGATCCCATTTATCTTTTTGAGTGCAAAAGGACAAGTACCCGATAAAATTAAAGGGATCAATCTAGGGGCAGATGAATACATGACCAAACCGTTTGATGTCCAAGAACTCCTCGCCCGTATTGACGCGATCATGACGCGGGTCGATGAAGTTCAAAGCCATGCTACCAGCAGTGATACCGCCATCTCCGGCAAATTATCCCAGATGGAGATCGTGGATGTGATCCAAATCTGCCAACTGGGGCAGAAAACCGGAATGTTAAAATTAATACGCGAAAATATGGAAGGCTATCTGTTTTTCCTAGAAGGAGAAATTATTGACGCCAGTTTGTTTACTCAAAAGGGCGAAAACGCATTCTACCGCCTCCTGACATGGCGAGAAGGCAATTTTCAATTTGATCCGAGGGAGCCTCTAGTACAACGTACCATTTTTAAGTCCACTTCGGCGTTGCTAATGGAAGGATTACGCCGGCTAGAACAGTGGAAACAAGCCAAAGAAACCGCCCCCTCGTTAAGTACCATGCTGATGCCTTCCGGACGAAGTGTGAACCGGGATCACCTCTCAGAAAATGAACGAATCGTCTTTGAAATGATTGACGGTAAACGTGACTTATATACCATTTTAACATTAAGCCAACTCACTGGGGAGCAAGTCTTTAAGAGTGTCCTGCGGCTGATGGAATTAGAACTAATTGAACCCATTATAAATACCTAAATGGCAAAATCTATATCTCAAACGATTAAGAACAACCTATTATATGTCCTTATTCGGGTATTAATTCTTGTCGTTCAATTGGTTTCACGACCGGTCGCATTTATGATGGCTAAATTCTTGGGGAATTTAGCCTTTTTGCTACTTCGTACGGAACGGCACCGAATGCAACATCACTTGACAATAGCATTCGGTAAGGAAAAAAGCGCTCCTGAAATTGAGCTGTGGGCTCGACAAACCTTTGTGGATTTAGCCCAAAATGCAATTGACGCCATCCGCCTCCGGTATATGAATGCCGATAATATCCGGGCATATATCACCGTTTCCGGCGAGGAACATCTGGCAAATGCCTACCACCAAGGTCGGGGTGTTATTGCCCTCAGTGCGCATCTGGGCTGTTTTGAACTCATTCCGGTGTTCTTTGCCTACCGGGGATTCCAGGTGAGTGTCTTTTCCCGGGTGTTATATGATCGCCGCTTGGATCACTTGTTGGTTCGAAATCGCCAGAAACATGGGGTCCATGATATTCATCGCCGGCACGGTATCCGAGGGTTGTTGCGTGCCCTCCGCAACGGGCACTGTCTCGGTATTTTAGGAGATCAGGATACCAAAGTCGAAGGTATTTTCGTCCCCTTTTTTGGAAAATTGGCACATACACCCTCCGGACCCGCCGCAATGGCACTCACCATGAAAGCACCGATTGTTATTGTGGTAATCCATCGCGATTCACGAACTCAACGACACCATATTCAGGTCACACCGCCATTGATTCCACCCGAATCTACCAGTAAAGAAGATGCTATCCGGGAACTGACAACCCAATATAACCAACAATTGGAAATGTTTATTCAGGAACACCCAACCCAGTGGGTCTGGATGCACCGGCGCTGGAAAAAACAACCACCAAAAGAAATCACAAACTAAGATGAAATCTTTCCGACCCTTCTTATTTCTGCTCGTATTAGGGATAACCTTCAATAGCTGTGAACCGGAGGAGATCGAGCCGCCGGTAAAAGCCCCGCAGGTCACGGATACCACCCGTACCCCAGATCAAATATTGTTCGGATTCCGGTTAAAAGAAACCGTGTTAGGCGACATCAAATGGGAAGCGCTGGCTCAAAAAGCCACTATTTTTGAGACGGATAAAAAAGTGATTGTCGATACCATCCAGATCGATTTTTATCAAGAAGGGGCTTTGTATTCCACCCTAACGGCAGATAGTGGCTTAATCTACCAAAATACCAACAACATGGAAGCCTACGGTAACGTGGTGATCGTCACGGAAGACGACCAACGGCTTGAAACAGACCGCCTGTTTTGGGATAATACCCGGCAAAAAATCTACTCCGATGCCTTCGTGACAGTTACCCAAGGCAACGATGTTTTAACTGGGGTTGGATTTGAGACAGACCCCCAACTCAAACATCTGGAAATTAAAAAGAACGTCAATGCGAAAATCCGAAAGATTAAGGGAGACCATCATGCCAAATAGCACCGATCCACCCCGTATTTTGATTGTCGATGATGTCAAAAATAATGTATTGCTTATGGAAATGTTACTAAAAAAGCATGGATATATCCCCATTTCAGCGTATAGCGGTGCAGAAGCGCTGGAGAAAATCGAACAAAACGATATTGACGTGGTGGTCATGGATGTCATGATGCCCGAAATGGATGGCTTTGAAGCGACTCGCCACATCAAAGCCAATGAAAAAAGTAAACACATTCCGGTGATTTTACTTACCGCCCAACGTCGTAACCTCACGGACATGGTCACGGGTTTGGATAGCGGCGCCGATGAGTACGCCACCAAGCCCATTGATGAGAAAGAACTCACGGCAAAACTGCGTGCGCTGCTACGCATTAAAGAATTATATGATCAACTGAATGATGCCAATACCCGTTTGCGCGAACTCGACCAGCTTAAAAATGATCTGACTCACATGATTGTACACGATCTGCGAAACCCGTTGACCGGTATTCTGGGACACCTGCAACTCTTAAAAATGACAGAACTCTCTGCAGAACAGTCCAACACGCTGGATAATGCCTTACAAAACGCGGAGCAACTGCTGGGGATGATCACCGACCTGCTGGACATCAGCAAAATGGAAGAAGGCAAATTAATGCTCAAGACCAGCCCAATCATTTTTGAAGATGTGGTCCAGGTGGCACTTCGTCAGGTTCAAGTGCTCGTGGAAGAAAAAGGGATCAACCTCCAAATCGCTATCAATGAAACACTCCCCGTGATCATTGCCGATTACGATAAACTGCTGCGGGTGATGGTTAACCTATTGAGCAATGCCATCAAATTCACCCCCCCAGCCGGACACATTGAGATTCGGGCTAACGTGGTCGATACGACTACCATTCAAGTCAGTGTGAGTGACACCGGAGAAGGTATTCCAGAAAATTATCTGGATCGAATTTTTGATAAGTTCATTCAGGTGGAAAGCCGCAAAGCCGGACGTAACCTATCCACCGGATTGGGATTAACCTTTTGTAAACTGGTGCTCGAAGCCCATCAGGGAAAAATCTGGGTGGAAAGTGCTTTGGGGAAAGGAAGTACCTTTTATTTCAGCCTACCACTACAAACTGAGCGATAGACCATTGTTGAGGGAGATATAAGATGGACGCATTTATCCAAGCGCGAAAATTCGCCGCTGAAAAAAAAGACGTGGTGCATGCCGGAATTTATCCGTTCTTTATGCCACTAAGTGAAACCGAAGGAACTGAAGTCGCCGTCAAGGGTCATCGCTTGATTATGATTGGCTCAAACAATTATTTGGGCTTAACCACGCACCCCAAAGTGCGAGAAGCCGCCCTCCACGCGGTACAAAAATATGGCACAAGTTGTACCGGCTCCCGATTCTTGAATGGAACATTGGAACTCCATGAGGAATTGGAACACCGGTTAGCAAAATTCCTCCAAAAGGAAGCCGCTTTGGTGTTTAGCACGGGCTACCAGACCAATTTAGGGACCATCTCTACGATTCTTGGCAAAAATGAGCACATGATTGTGGACCGGGACGTTCACGCTTGCATCATCGATGGCTGGGCATTGGCCAACGGTAACTTAAAGCGTTACCGGCATAATCAGATGGATGACCTGGAAAAAACCCTCCGTTCCTTGCCACAGGACGAGGGAAAATTGGTCGCCGTAGATGGGGTGTTCAGTATGGAAGGAGATTTAGCAAATCTACCAGAAATCGTCCCGCTCTGCCAAAAATACAACGCCCGTCTGCTGGTGGATGATGCGCATTCAATCGGTGTGATGGGACCGCGTGGCGAAGGAACCGGAGTCCATTTTGGCTTGCAAGATCAGATTGACTTGGTTACCGGCACGTTCAGCAAGGCTTTTGCATCGTTAGGGGGTGTTGTTGCCGGTAATAAAGACATAATTGATTACATTAAGCACTTTGCGCGTCCCTTTATTTTTAGTGCCAGTATGCCGCCCTCCAATATTGCCGCTGCACTTGCCGCCCTAGACATCATGGAACAGGAACCGGAACATCTCGCCCGTCTTTGGAAAAATACGGAATATATGCGGCGGGGCTTTCAAGATTTAGGGTTCGATACCGGGCATAGCGTCACCCCCGTGATTCCAATCATCATCGGTGGTAGCCGGGAGCGCGTATTTACGATTTGGCGGGCATTATTTGATGCCGGCGTTTTCGTCAATCCCGTTATTCCGCCTGCGGTGCCGCCCCGCCGTTCGTTGTTGCGGACTAGCTACATGGCAACTCACACCACCGATCAACTAGACCGTGTTTTGGAAATTTTCAAAACAGTCGGTAAAAAATTTGATATTATTTGATGCCGGGTAATAGGCGGTCATATATCCCCGAAAGGGGCGTTGTCGGCGTATCGGAAATCTCAATAGCAGTTTGTAACCGGTGGATGGCTCGCTCCCCTTTCTGGGGGTCTGTGGCATAGACACGGATTAAAAGTTGCCCCGTATCAACAGCATCTCCCACCTTAACCGGAACAGACAAACCCACTGCCGGGTCAATCACATCCTCGATTGTGGCACGACCTGCACCCAATTCGCAAGCAACTTGCCCCATGAGAAGTGGGTCCATCGACGCAATCCAGCCCGTTTGAGGACTTTTGATTTCGTACAGATGTGTTGCCTGTGGCAGGCGGGAGCGATCTGTAATCACACCGGGGTCACCTCCTTGAATCTGGATCAATTCTTCAAATTTCGCTAAAGCCTTTCCATCCGCAATGTGTTGCTGTAGCACCGTGATACCCTCTTCTAAGGTTTCAACGCGCTTTGCCAGCCACAGCATTTCCGCACTGAGCGCATATACAATCTCCATCAGGTCTGCGGGACCCTTGCCGGCAAGGGCATCAATACTTTCTTCGACCTCCAGCGCATTGCCAATCGCGTATCCTAATGGCTGATTCATGTTGGTAAGAAGTGCCACCGCCCCCCGTCCCATTTCAGCACTGATATTGACCAAATTTTGGGCAAGTGTTTGGGCATCGTCCATAGTCTTCATAAAAGCGGCTTTTCCAACTTTGACATCAAACACAATTGCATCGGGTCCCGCCGCCAATTTTTTGCTCAGAATACTTGCCGTAATCAGTGGAATACTTTCGACCGTGCCCGTCACGTCCCGTAGGGCGTAAAGTTTCCGGTCTGCGGGGGTCAGTTCAGGGGTTTGCCCAATCATCGCCACCCCGATTTTTGCGGTAATATCCCGGTATTCGCTGAGGCTCAATTGCGTCCGAAACCCGGGGATCGACTCCAGTTTATCCAGCGTACCTCCCGTGTGCCCCAAGCCGCGTCCGGAGATCATCGGGACGGGCACGCCTACCGAAGCCACCAGTGGCGCTAAAACTAAGGATACTTTATCTCCCACCCCACCGGTACTGTGTTTATCAACTTTCGTTCCGGGGATCGAGGACAAGTCCACCACTTGCCCGGAGTGCATCATGGCTTGGATCAGTGCACGGGTCTCAGCGGGACTCATTCCCTGAAAATAGATTGCCATCAAGAGGGCACTCATTTGATAATCGGGGATCTCGCCGCGGGTGTAACGCTCGATTACAGCATGGATTTCACCAGTACTCAATTCCTGACCATCTCGTTTTTTTTGAATCACATCTAGTACGCGCATGATTTTCTCTTTCTTTTTTGAAGGTGACGTGTTATTCTACCGGTTCTGAAAACCAATATACAGACCGGCAAACCAAGTCTCAAGTCCTTTTTGTGCTGATTTTGCCACAACGTAGCCTCACAAAATCAGTCCTCAACCCCAGCCGGATATGGGAAACAAAGTAACTTCTTTATCATCAAGGTATTAAGGTATAGGGTTATTATGAGGGTTCGGGGATTCCATGGCATAGACTCTGCTTGGGAAGCCGTAACCCCATGATGTTACCCAACATAATGGCTTGAAATCTATCTATTTATCCCAATCAGTTTGGAATCTCCACAGTGTCTTTTGATTTGAAACGTAATGCTTCGATGGTCTCATTCCGATTTTCCCCGTTGTGCCTTTTGATGTTCAGTTTGATCCTCTTTACCCCCTCTTCCAGTGGGGCAGAAACGCCACCGGAAGCCTATGATTGGTTGCGGGAACGTGCGTTTTTCCGCTATCGTGATGCCACACCGCAACTGACGGAACAAACCCCCGGGCTGAATTTTCTTTATGGACAACCCTTACTGAAATCCACCAACCGGAATACGACCCCCCAACGCCGGTTTGAAATAGATTACCAACGAGGCATCGTGGTAATCTACGATGAAATTTACGGACACATTCTAGGGCAACCGCTTATCCTCTCGTTGGATGAATATTTCCGCCTAGCCAACCGTAACCAAAGTTTTCAAAATTTACTGAACCAAAGCATGACCGAGCTGGCGCGCCCCGACCGCTTTGTGGATAGTGGCGGCGGGTTGGTGCCCACCCTAACCTTGCCAATCCAAATTCCGGAAGATAGTTTTTTTTCCGGCTGGTTAATCTCGGAAGAAGGGGAAGGCAATCTGGCATCGTTAACCGTCAGCGGGCATCAGCGGATTTCGTTCTCGGGGCGGACGGATTACTACCCCAATCGAAACGATAATACCTCCGTAAAGCAGTCTAAATTCCCCAAATTGGATATGGAACAGGAACTCAAAGTCAATCTGGAAGGGAAAATCGGGGATAAAATCAGTGTACTGGTGGACCACGACAGCCGCCGCGACAGCCAGCATAAAAACACCATTCGCTTGCGGTATGATGGTGATGATGATGAAATCATTCAAGAACTAGAAGCCGGTAACACCACCCTCTCCTTAGGAAGCGGTCCCACGTTTATCCAAAGCAGTGTGGCACATGAAGGGCTGTTTGGCATCAAATCACGCCTTAAATTTGGAAATTTGACCATCACGACCATCACCAGTAAAGAAGAAAGTAACACCGAAAGCTCCCGGTTTGAAGGTACCGCCCAAAGTGACAGTACCATCTTGGAAGATTACCGCTATATCCGCCGCCAGTTTTTCTACATCAACGAACCGGAACAGCTGGTTCGAGATTATGCCAGCGGGCAATGGAGTACCAGTTCTGTACTCCCCCGCGATGTCACCGAAATTCAAGTCTGGTTAGATGATGGGGAAATTGAGAATAATCTGGAAGACGGGGCTATCTATGCCAAAGCCGATATTTATGGGCGAGAAAATGCCACTAGCCCGTACCAGATTATTGATCAAACGGAAGGGAACTTTCACCGGTTGTACAGCCCGGAAGATTATCAAATTGAGTACATTGAGGATGCCAGTACCTCAGAAGTTATCGGATACACGCTCTATTTTCGGCAAGCCATTTCCACGCAAGCCATGTTAGGGATTTACTACGAAGCTCGGGATGGTACCACCTATGGACGACTCCCCGCCAGCGAGGCGGACACCCTGCACCTAAAATTGATCAAATCCATCACCTCACATCTCCCGGATGACCCCACGTGGAAGTACGAAGTCCGTAACCGGTATCGCATCAGTAATACCGCCATTGAAGACAACAATTTTGAACTGGTGATTTATAGGGTCGCCCAGACCGGTGATCCGGTGGAGTTTCAAGAAGGCTCAAACCGGAGTTATATGGAGATTATGAACCTGCGAGACCCAGATACCGGCTGGTTTATTCCACCCAACCCCAGTTTTTGGGAGACCGGAATTCTGCAAGTGCCCGGTATCTATCCGTTTGCGGGGGGAGAAGACCCCGTACCCCCCGCTACACCGGATGTCGCCTTCTTCGGACCCTCTGAACTGACCGAAGAAGAACGCAACCCTGATATTTACAATACCTCAGACTCAGAAATCAACCGCGATACCGGAAAATACAACAAGTTTTTCTTTGTCGCACGCTACGCCCGCACCCAGAAAGAACTCCGTCTGGGGCGCTTAAACGTACTGGAAAGCAGTATCCGGGTGTATAAAAATGGCCAATTGCTAGAACTAAACAAGGATTACCGCGTTGTACCGGAAATTGGCTTGGTGACCTTGTTGGAAGCACCATTACCCACCGATGATATTGCCGTTGATTACGAATACAGTCCCTTTCTGGCGCAATCCCAAAAAACATTGCTCGGTATCCGTGGTGAATACGAAATAAGTGACCGTTCTAAAATCGGTCTGACGTGGATGTACAAAAGCGAAAGTACCCGTGAAGATCGCCCCCGCATCGGCAACGAACCGAGCCGCCACATGCTGTTGGATATGGATGTCACCTCGGATTTTGATATGCCGATTTTCACCCAGTTGGTCAATACCATCCCGTTTATGGAGACGGAGGCAAAAAGCCAGTTCCGTCTCGGCGGGGAGGTGGCGATGTCCCTACCCAACCCCAATACAAAAGGCGATGCCTATATCGATGATTTTGAAGGCTCCGAACAAGCCCAAACCCTCGGCATGACAGACCGCGCGTGGAAGTTGGGGAGTACCCCGCCCGCGATTTCCGAAAATTACACCCCCACCCCAGAAAATAAAGCCGAAATGTTTTGGTACAATCTGGTGTCACGGGATCGAGTGGTGCAACGAGAAGATATTTATTCTAATTTGGGTCGCCAAGAAGCAGATGACTACATTGATGATATTCTCTATTTTGCCATCAAGCCGGATGTACCGGATTCCTCGTGGGCATCCGTCCAAAGTTTGCTCTCGAAAAGCGGAATCAGTTATGCCAACTCCAAGTATATTCAATTTTGGGTGAAAAGCACCGAAGGGCACATCCACATTGATATGGGAGATGTCAGCGAAGACTCCTACAACACCGGATATGGCTACGTTTACGCCCAAGCTGGCAATGCGCAAAACCCCAGTTGTGCCCCCAATAAAGGCAACCTGAATTCCGAAGATATTTATTTGGGGAAACGCGATGGGCAACCCCAACTGAACGATGAGGATATCGGGTTGGATGGAATCCCGCGCAATAGCACCCGGTGTGACTCACTCGTGGATACGACGGATGATGACGCAGACCGATTTAATTACGATGCCAGCTTTGATTATAACAATCCCGTTAAATATAAATACGTGAATGGGACCGAAAAAAATGGCTACCTCGATACCGAGGATTTGGATGAAAATAATCGGCTAAATACCACTGAGCGCTTTTTCCGCTACTCTGTCGATCTGGATAGCTTGAGCGAAGACAGCCGGTTTGTGGTGGCGCGTGGTAATCGCGACCCCTCCTGGCGACTCTTCCAAATTCCCCTGCATGACCCCGATGTCATTGAAACCAATACCACCGTTGATTTGCAAGACCCGGACGCCATTCGTTCCTTTTTGGATGGATTAAAATATATGCGCATCTGGTTTGATGGTGTCCGCGATACGACAAAGTACACCATTATTCCCATCTACGATCTTCAAGTCACGGGTAATAAATGGCAGGAAAATAACCTCCGCCAGTTCGGAACGGATCGGGATATTACCGATGCCGAAAAAGCCCCCACTGAAAAAGTAGAAATCACCGTCCGTAACACCCAAGACCACGAATATTATGAACACCCACGGGGGGTGTACGTCGGCAAGGATGAAGAAGGCAACCCCTACCGGGAACAATCCATCAGCTTGGTCATACAGGATGTACAAGCTGGGCACTATGGCTCCGTTTATTTGGGCTATCCCGAAGGGCAAGATTATCTAAATTACGGTGCGGTGGCGTTTTATCTGACCGGATACCCCACGGCGCGTACCCTGCCCGGCACGGAAGTCATCTTTTTTATACGAATGGGCGCCGATAATCCCGATACAACCCATTACTACGAATACCGCCGCAAGATCGACATTTCACAGGGCATCAATTGGGAAGAAATCAAAATCAATTTTGCCGATTTTACCCAGTTGAAGTTGGAACGTCCGGAAACGGATCAATACTATTGGACGGGTAATCTGGAGGAAGGGATTTACGCGGTGAAAGGCGAACCGTCGCTGATTAACGTCCGGCGGATCACCTATGGTGTCGTGGCGATTCAAAATAATACCAACGGTGAGGTCTGGATTGATGATATGCGAGTCGTGGATGTCAACCGCGAGCCCGGATATGCGGCACGGATGAGTGTTTCCACCCAATTTGCGGACGTGCTCAGCCTCTCTGCCAATGTCTCCTGGCGAGATGCCGAATTTTATACCTTTCGGGAATCTAGCGGCGGGCGGCAAACCACGTTTGCGTGGGGATTAAGTGGGGTGACCTTAAACCTGCACCGGTTGTTTCCCCAAAGTTGGGGCTTGAAATTGCCGGTGACCGGCAGTTGGACGGAATCCGCATCGACACCGAAATATCTGCCCAGTTCAGACATTCTATTAACCCGGGACGTGGCAGATGCAGAAAAAAGTACCTCGCGACGGCAGGAACTCCGAGCACAATTTAGCCGCACCACCAAAAAGGGCAATTGGTTGACCAGTCTAACCATTGACCGACTTACCCTGAACGGCTCGGTCTCCCGCGATGTCCGGTTAACCCCCACCCGCGAAGATACCACAACCCAAGTGACCGCTACCGGAAGCTATAGTTGGCGCTTACCAAGCAATTTTGGGCTGAATCTGAAAATCACCAAATTTAATCCCTTACCCACAGATTTATCCCTACAAGGTACACTCCAACGGCGCGAATCCAAACAATATACGATCAATCGCACAACCAACAGCCGGTATGAAAACAAAACCCAACCAGTCAAAACACTGGGGGGGAGTATGGCACTCGGATTTCAAATCTTTACCGGGTTGACGTCAAGTTTGAATGTCACCACGAACCGCGATCTCTCCGAAGATGTGGGGGAACGATTCCTAACCTTCAATTTAGGTAAAGAAACCCGCCACTCGCAAAAATGGACGAACAACTTCCGACCCAATCTACCGTGGATTTTTGCCTCCATCCGCCCTCAATTCAGCTTTGAGACCACCTATGATGAAGATAATCGTTTTATTTCGGGGGCAACAAATCCAGATGGAAGCCGGGAATATACGCGCAATGTCTCGGTTGGACGGCGCTACGGAGCGTCCGGATCATTAGCATTTAACGACATTTTGCGCACCTTGGGACTCAACCTGACCAAAACGGGTGCCAGAGTCCCCTCACCGCAGGCGAAGATTCCCAAACCGGCGGCGGTAAACGATACCCTCACGTCAGATGAAGCAAAAACGACCGTACCAGACGACGGTCCCAGTATCATCAGTCGCGGTATCAACAGTTGTTTGGGCGGTATTACCGGTATTTTCGGGCGGATTTCCCCGATTACGGTACGGTATGACCATAATGAGGGGCAGCGGTATGATCAAGTGGACCATCGCAAACCGGGGTATCGCTTTCAATGGGGCTTGTTGGACAGCTTAGATGTGGAAGGCCGGTTGCAAGCGGAGACACGCTCCGATAATTATACTGCCGGTACAGGCGTACAATTGCTCACCAATCTGAATGTAAATACGGATTATACCTTGCAAGTGAGTGAAAATGTCTCTACCACATCCTCAACCAAAAACCAGCGCGAAAGTTGGCCCAAAGTTCGGGTGCAATTTAATCAGATTGAGAAATTCCCCTTTGTGCGAGCCGTGCTAACTACCGCTAGCCTGAGTTCAGAATATTCACAAGATTCCGAATGGTCGGAAACCAACGGCGAACGAACGAGCGAAACGGCACGAACAACGTGGAAAGTGGTTAGTTTACGTTCAACCCTATTCAAAAAAATCAATTTAAATTATAACCATGATCGCACCAATGCCGAATCCAACAATTTTGGCATTGATGGGCAGGTCAACAGCACCACAATTAACCGTACACAGGCTCATAATTTCACCTTGAGTTCACGGTTTCGTTCGCCACAAGGCTTTCGTATCCCGTTGCCGATCCTTTCTCGAAAATTGATCAAGTTTGACAGCGATCTGGACCTGGCCATCCCCTTTCAATATACAAAAACGGAAGCCAGCACTCGCACCAAAGATGGCACTGAAACCCCGAACCCGACCAGCACCACCACCCGCTGGTCTATCTCACCCTCCATGAACTATAATTTTTCCCGAAGTATTACCGGAGGAATGCGGATGAAATGGCAAGAGGATGTGTACCCGTTAGATGATACCCGCGATCACCGGGTGATTGAAGTGGGGATTAACGCCATGTTCAAATTCTAACCGGATAAACTACCGTTATCCATCTATTGACCGCGCCATCTGTCCCGGCAGATGGCATTTTTATTGAGGATATGTACCATGCCAACCGCTTTGATCATTGTGAATGGGTTGCTCCCCCAACCCCCGATTTTAACCGATTGTCTGCGACAAGTGGATCAGATCATTTGTGCGGATGGCGGGGCAAACCGGGCGTGCGCTGCCGGAATCATCCCGGATGTTATCGTGGGCGATCTGGATTCCATCACACCCGAAACCCGCGCTCAATTGTGTACCACCACCTACCTCTACCGCCCCTCCCAATACGCTACGGACTTAGAAAAAACCCTACAGTATGCCGTGGAACAGCATATTCAAAAAGCCCTGTTGGTCGGTATGACGGGTTTCCGATTAGACCATCAAATTTGTAATTTACACATGATGGAAAAATTTGCGACCCACCTTGAACTCGAACTCCATGATGATTTCGGTGTCGGTTCGTTTTTGATTGCCCCTGAACCCCGTTCATTCCGGTTTGAAACCTTTCCGGGGCAACAAATTTCACTGTTTGCATTCCGAAAAACCGCAGGGATTCACACCACCGGCTTAAAATATCCCTTGAAAGGTGAATCGCTAACGTGGGCGGTACGCGATGGCTTAAGTAATGAAGCCCTCCATACGGAAATTACCATTCAAATTACACAGGGTTCACTATTTTGTTACCGGGTTCGCCAACTCAAGTCTTGCTAACCGCATTACGAGGCTTGTTTATCTTTGCAAGAAAAATTATATTTAGGCATTCGCTCATTTGTCACTTCAACAAAAGGAGTCCAAAATGTCTGTTAAGTCCCTCGTATTATGGATACTTATCTTCACCGTCAGTATAAATACCCGGTTGGCGGCACAACCCGCGGAAGAGACCCTGGCAGCCGCACCGGACGGTTGCCAACTCATCCCCGGACGGTTGATTGTCAATTTTCAACCGGCAATTTTTTCCGAGATCGACCCTACGAATATCCGGGTGGAACAGGGTATATTGACCACCGGCTTACCCTCCTTAGATGCGATTCATCGAGAGTTGCAGGTTTATGCGGGTTACCGGCTCTTTCCAGAAGCCCCGGCAATTCGTACCCGGGGTAAAGCCGCCTTACGCACCTACTATATCATCCAATTTCCCGAAACCGTCGATTTGGATCGGGCAAAAACGCTGTATGCGGCACACCCGTTGGTGGAACATGTGGAGTTTGATCTGGCGTGCCCGGTGTATGAAGAACCCAACGACCCGCACTTTGGGCAACAGTGGGCAATGCCGCGCATCCAAGCGCCACTAGCATGGGATTTGACGCATGGTAGTGAGGCGGTTTCCTTGGCATCCTGCGATACCGGCGTGGATTGGAATCACCCCGATTTGGCAGAGAATATCTGGCAAAATTTAGGTGAAGATGCCGATGGCGACGGAACGGTACTAGAATGGACGGGTTCAACGTGGGTCTATGACCCCGATGATGAAAATGGGGTGGATGATGATGGAAATGGCTTTGTTGATGATTTCATCGGGTGGGATTTTCTGGTATCTTCCACCTTTCCGGCACCGGGGGAGGATGGCGACACCCCGGATAATGATCCGATGGACTTCAATGGGCACGGTACGCACGTCGCCGGAATCATTAGTGCCACAACCGATAATGAGGAAGGTGTCGCCGGAACCGGCTACAACTGCAAAATTATGTGCTTACGCAATGGGTATCAAAACATCATTGGGTTGGGTTTGGTAGATATGAGTGCTTCCGCAAATGCGTTCTACTATGGCACCAACATGGGTGTGACAGCGATCAATTGTAGTTGGGGTTCAAGTAATGGAGGCGGGCTAGCCGCAGCAACAGATTACGCCATTGAAAACGGGGTATTGATCGTCACGGCGGCTGGAAACGCCAATAATCAGGAAGCATCTTATCTGGCAAGCCGGGATGACGTCATGTCCGTTGCCGCTACAGATCAAAATGACATTAAAGCCAGCTTTTCCAGTTATGGCACCTGGGTGGATATTTCTGCCCCGGGCGTGAATATCCACAATACGATGTTTGATGACACCTACGCGGATTTGGATGGAACATCGATGGCAAGCCCACACGTTGTCGGTCTGGCAGGGTTAATCAAATCGGTCGCGCCGGACTGGCAATGGGAGGAGATTTATAATCGAATTCAAGACACCGCAGACAATATCGATGACGTAAACCCTGATTATGCCGGTTTACTGGGAGCGGGGCGAATCAATGCCTTTCAGGCGGTGCAAGGTGTGGGAGACCCGGATATTGAGGTTTCAGTCTCTGAATTTCACGTGACCCAAGATGAAGGCGACCCGGCACAGCTCACCACCATGACGATCTTCAATTATGGGAGTGAAACATTATCCTTTTCCATCACAGATGACCAAGAGTGGATTGAAACCGACCCCTCCACCGGTGAACTCGCCCCGCGGCACCAAGCCGAAATTGCCGTCACCATTGGAGGCGAAAATGTACCGGCAGGTGAACATACCGGGGAAATCAGCATTACATCCAATGACCCGGATGAATCTCCATTCACCATACCGGTTTTTCTAACAGTTCAAGAATCGGGACCCACTTACACCATCACCGGACAGGTAACATACAGCTTGGGCAGCCAACGGGGTATTCCCAATGCTACCCTGTATTTAGGGGATAACTACCAGCAAAGAAGCTCAACTTCCGGTGACTTTTCGTTTGAACAAATCCCACCCGGTAACTATGCGTTATGGTGCGAAAACTCAGAAGATAACACCGGCATTAGCACCTTTGACGCCGCTCAAATTGCCCGTTTTGTCACCGGAAATCTGGATTTTAATGAATACCAGCAAATGGCTGCGGATGTCACCGGTGATGGAAATGTCTCAATGTTTGATGCGGCACGGGTAGCACAATATGCCGCCGAACTGAATCCACCGAATACCCGGGCAGGGCAGTGGCAATTTCTACCCGAACGGTATTCCTACATACCATTGGACAGCGATCAAACCCAGCAGAATTTTGTTGGAATCCTCTATGGTGAAGTCAGCGGGAATTGGTCACCGCCGGGACGTTAGGTCGTCACGCGGACACCTCACTATCCCTAATTTCCGGTAATATCCACTAAAAAAGGCGATGTTGTGTTCAACATCGCCTTTTCTTGATGACCGGAATAACCCATCTGTTTACGCTTCATTCATGGGACGTTGGTCGCCGCCCACTAATAACGCCAATTTGAAAATTTTACTCTCATTCAATTCCCCAAACAGACGACGAGTAAGCTCGCGCAAACTACGAGTGGATTGAATCTCTTCATATTTACTCAAAACACCAACCAATTCCGGGAATTTACGGGCTACTTCCAGCACATACAGTTCAGGCTCGGAAAGTGCTTGATCAAATGGCGGCGGATGAATCTGCTTGCGAAACAGCAGATAATCCAGTGAAATACCAAACGTGTTACACATTAACATCAAAAAACGGATGGGTGGAAACGCACGTCCATTTTCGTACGATTCCAAATTCGATGGTGAATATTCACCATTAAAATGCTTAACAAATTCTTCACGCGTGGCTTTACCTCGCACCTTTCGGATTAAAGCGCCAAGTTCTTCACGTGTCAAGAATGTTGCGTCATCGTGGTTCATGATACTTCCCCTCGGTTAATTAAAAAAAAAGAAACAAAAATGAATTAAAACCAACGTCTGCATTTTAATGCAAAATTGAATAGATGTCAATGATTTTTTGAATGATGGGTTCAAATAAAAATAGTAAGAACTATAAAATATAGTGCTCAAAACCACCCCTATACTC
>RFFQ01000001.1 GCA_003697105.1 Gemmatimonadota bacterium
GAAACCGTCTTTCAGCCACAAAATGACGCCACCAATGGTATCTTAACCCTTGATATGACATCCCTGGGACAAACCGAAGGGGTGAGCGGCAGTGGCGTGCTGGCAGAAATCACCTTTACCGTAAAAAATGCCGGGGATTGGGCAATGGAAGCGGTCGAAATCGTGGCTCTTGATTCCCAATTGCAGCGGATAGAAGGCATCGCCCTTCAAGGTCTAAACGGCACAGCAAAACATCCCACAAGACCGAACATCCCCACGACCTACCATCTGGCACAAAACCACCCGAACCCGTTCAATCCGGTGACGGCAATCCGCTACCAATTGCCCCAAACCCAAGCGGTCAACTTGCGGATTTACGATGTCAGCGGACGGCTCGTGCGGGCACTGGTGGAAAACGAAATCCACGAAGCCGGTTACTATGTGCTAGAATGGGACGGCACCGATGATGCCGGTCAAGCCGTTTCCAGCGGAATGTACATCTATCAATTTGATGCGGGACCATTTTCCCAAACCCGCCAGATGTTACTGGTGAAATAGACGCGAGCGGTTGGAAACCAACGATCTGAAAAATCCCCACTGGAGAGCCATCCGGTGGGGATTTTTAGTGGTGAATTCAATTTGGGGAGATTAGGCGAGATTCTGCAAAATCCGGCAGTAACTTTCGTACCGCATCGGGTGAATCTGACCGGCATCGAGCGCCGCTTTTACGGCGCAGTTGGGTTCGGTCACATGGATGCAATCATCAAAATAACAATTATCCAACAGCGGCACCATCTCCGGGTAACAGAGGCTCAACCCAACTTTATCTATCCCCCAAATGCTGAGTTCTTTAAGTCCGGGGGTATCCACAATTGCCCCTCCCAAGGAGAGGTCGAACATCTGGGCGGCAGTTGTAGTATGCCGTCCTTTGCCGGTTTTTTGGCTAATCTTACCCACCCGCAGTGACAAATCCGGCTCAATCGCATTCAGCGTAGTTGATTTCCCAACCCCTGAAAAACCAATCAGCACCGAAAGTTTATCCTGTAAGATCGTCTTTAGCTGGTCGATATTCTCCCCGGTTTTCGCGGAAATTTTTAGGCAAGGATAGCCAATTGAAGCGTATATTTGGATTAGCGAATCCAGTTCCGGGGGGGCAATATCCATTTTGTTAAACACCAGCACCGCTGGAATCTCGCACGCTTCGGCAATAACTAGAAAGCGGTCGATTTTGGGAACGGTCGGATCGGGTTGTGCCGCGGCAACCACAATAATGATCTGGTCGAGATTCGCCGCAAGAATATCCTCTTTACTACCCACAATCGGCGAGGATTGGCGGGAGAGCTTATTTTTACGGGGCAAAATCTCGGTGATGACGCCCCGTTCATCATTTGGGGCTTGTTCACACTGCACCCAGTCACCAACGGCAATCGGGCTGAGAACGGTCGGGTCTTGCTTGAGGGTTTTACGGAGATAACAGATGATCTCATCTGCCGTACCGTCCGGACGGACGTAAATGGTCTGCCCTAAGGCGCGGGTAACGAGTCCTGAAAAGTGGCGGGTGTCATTTTTCATAATACGTGATACTGGTATCCGTCTTTGTAGGTTTGTTTGTAGGCGATAGGTTCAATGAAGTTCCACCGATCACTGGATGATAATTGATAGTCATTACCTGAATGTAACATCTTTCTAATCAATTAGTTAGAACGGGCAACTTTCCATTTGGACTGCGTATCACCTCGTAAAAACCGTAAAATAGCAATGAATGCCGCCAAATTCATCAGGCAAAAATAAAATGGAATTTTGAATTTTCCAACGGGTTTTTGCAAGCGATCCAGCATAAATCCGGTAAATGCCGCGCCGTAAAATATCACTTGTAAACCCAGTAAAATTCGTCCAATCCACATATCTAATATAAACAGATTAGCAACTAGAATCCCGATCATCCAAAAGGGAACCAACCAGCGCATGATCTTGTGAGAGACGAGTTGAAAACCGAAAATACCGGAAAAAGGTTTGATTTGATGATAATACCGCTTGAGGGTAATCAATTCTTGTAAAATAATCCGAATTTTGCGATGGTATGCTTGTGAGGTCGTTTCGTCAGTGGATTCATAAGCGATGGCATCCGGTTCGTAGATGACGCGGTAGCCGTTTTTATGGATCAATATCGGGATGGTAAAATCATCGCACACATCCACGTCCAGTGACGGGTACAACTCCTTACGGATGGCATAAATTGAGCCATTGGCACCAATTAACGAATTGAACCGGCTCTCTTGCCCCTTTAGCCATTTTTCATAGCGCCAATAAAGCCCTTCACCGTCACCCATTGTTTTTTGTTGGGGATTCGTTAATGATAAATTTCCACAAACCACCCCAATGGTTGGATCGGTAAAATGGGGTAATAATTTAAGTACCGCATCGGGGTGATACATGGAGTTGGCATCGGAAAAAACAATGAAATCACCGGTAGCATGGGGAACCGCCTCATTTAAGGCGTTCACTTTGCCGCGATGATCAATAACCTCATATAAGGTGATATGGGGATGTTCCGCAACAAAAGATTGAACTATCTCTACGGTTCTATCCGAACACGCATCCACCGCCACTAAAATTTGCAGTTTATCTTTCGGATAGTTGAGTTCCAACGAATTCTTGAGTTTCTCCGCCATAACAGCTTCTTCATTATGGGCGGCAATTAGTAACGTTACTGAAGGAGCAAAATCCGGGTGTTTTGGCAGAGATTGGGATTTCGGAAAACGCAGATTCAATCCCCAGATAAGAAGGGGATAGATGAAATACGTATAACTAATAAGCAACAAACATAGTAAAATTAGGTATATCATTTCATTTCATTGAGCACGTCGATATACACCTGCTCCAACCTTTCTGCAATTCTTTCCCAAGTATATTGTTCTTGGATGAGCTTATACCCATTCTGAGCGATGTTACAGCGTAATTCTGGTTCCTCCAACAGAGTGATAATTGCTTCCGCAAAGGCGTCTGGCGTATCCGCTAACAAAATATTTTCGCCAGATTTAACATGGATACCTTCCGCACCAATCGATGTAGAAACAACGGCTTTTTTCATTGCCATTGCTTCCAAAATTTTTAAGCGCATTCCGCCACCAATCCGCAATGGGACCACAAAAATAGAGGATTGGTGTACATACGGGCGGACATCTTCAACGCGCCCTGTAATAATAATATGTTCATCTTGACGGGTTAATAGGCGATCCGATGGATTTCGTCCCACCACATAGAACGTCACATCTGGAATGTGCGCCTGAATCAGCGGTAATATGTGGTCGATAAACCACAAAACGCCATCGTCATTGGGACGCCAAATCATATCACCCGTAAAGACCAATTGACGAGGGTTTACCGGTACGTTTCCATTCGGGTGAAAATACCCATCATCAACACCCGCGGTTACAAGGGCAGTCTCTACATCTTCTATCACCGCATGAAGAAATTGTTCATCGACCGGAGAAATCATTAAACACCGATTAAATAGGGAACAGCTGTCAATCTCATATTGATGGAGTTTCTTCCATTGTAAATAGGCGTAAAACTTCACAAACGGATTGGTTGTATGTTGATAAAATCGTTTCATAATGTGGTTTTCAATATTATGACATCGCAATACGACCGGTAATTCCCCACAAAAAGGTCTATATTGAGCCATATGAAGGTGATCGATCCGGACGAGGTCATACGCATGATCCCGAACTAATGTT
Source organism: Gemmatimonadota bacterium (assembly GCA_003697105.1). Taxonomy (GTDB): domain Bacteria; phylum 4572-55; class 4572-55; order J002; family J002; genus J002. The sequence goes on from RFFQ01000001.1 coordinate 3,720, forward strand.
TTGATTAATTCCGCCATTTCAGGAACATTATACCGTTCTATGGTATACGGGGTATTAGAAAATAAGTTCACGAACATTTTAAAAATGTCATAATTAAACGAATGTGGAATCACATGTACAGATTCACAATAGGATTCTAACGTCCGGAGATATTGCTCTTCTCCCTCACGAATAAACGAAACCAATGTAATCGAATGACGCGATGATAAGAACTTAATGGAGTTGAAAACCTCTAATTTTCCACCGCCTTCAGGTGGGTAGGGTAGCCAAGCTGTAATTTGTAAAATATTCACAATAAACCTATTATGTTATACCGCCAACCAGTCATGATTTGTTTCATAACCCAGTTGAATGAGGACATCGTCGAATAAAGCTAAAAACCGTTGTTTATGGACGTGCTGAAAGTATGTCTTCCACTGATTCGTTTTTCCGGATCGAATATGTTTCGATGATGTTTGACCCGAGAATAAACTGTTTTCGTAAGCAATCTTAAGAGTTACCGGTAAGGTGGAGGTCGGTAACCCTAAAAATAAAAATAACTGATGAAATAAAAACAGGTCTTCATCC